>NZ_JACCQC010000015.1:0-202493 GCF_015712225.1 Burkholderia sp. 9775_39
GGCCCGCCCCGACCCCGCGCCGCACGACGGCGACGCGTCCGACGGCCTGCGCGTGCAGGATCTCGATCTCAACCTGTTGAAGACGTTTCGCGCGGTGTACGAGGAGCGGCACGTCGGCCGCGCGGCGCTGCGGCTCGGCGTCACGCAGCCGTCCGTCAGCTACGCGCTCGGCCGGCTTCGGCTGATGTTCCGCGACGCGCTGTTCGTGCGCACCGGCACCGGCGTCGAGCCGACGCCGCGCGCGCAACGGCTCGCGATCTCGGTCGACAAGGCGCTCGCGATCCTGCAGGACGTGCTCGACGAAGGCTCGCGCTTCGCGCCCGACAGCACGCAGCGCGTGTTCCGCCTGCACATGAGCGATTTCGCGGCGAGCGCGTTCCTGCCGACGCTGCTCGCCGCGTTCGACCGGCGCGCGCCGGGCGCCGTGATCGAGACACTGCACGTCGACGAATGCCAGCTCAACGTCGCGCTCGAATCGGGGCGCATCGACTTCGCGCTCGGGCATTTTGCCGATGCGTCGAGCCACTTCCAGCGCACCGCGCTGCTGCACGAGCGCTGCGTGCTGCTGATGCCGCGCCGCACCGCGCAGCGCGTCGGGCTGCCCGACGATTTCGTGCTCGACGGCACGGCGCCCGATGCGTTGCGCTTCGTCGCGGTCACGTCGCATCCGCAATCGATGCAACTGCTCGAACGGCACGAGCTGATGCCGCGCGTGCGCGCGGCGCTGCCCGATTTTCTGGTGGTGCCTGCCCTGCTGCAGGCCGGCGATTACGCGCTGATCCTGCCGGAGACGATCGCGATCACGTTCGCGGCACGCCAGCCGTGCGTGCTGTACGAGATCGCCGGCGCCGGCGAATGGGCCGTCAATGCGTACTGGCACCGCCGCTTCGACGCGGACCCCGGCCATCGCTGGCTGCGGGCACTGCTGCTCGAACTGTTCAATATCGGCGAGCAGGCGCCGTTCGACGCATGGCTCGCGCCGCAGCCGCCCGCCTGCGCATAGCGGCGCACGCGGGGCCGCCGCAACGCTCAGAACGACGTGAGGATGCCCGCGACGAGCGAGCTGGCGGTCGCCCCCGGCTTCGCCACCGCCACGCCGCCGCCCGCCGCGCCGTTGACGACGAAGCGCGCATGCGCGCCGTTGCGCACCATCGCGGCGCCCGTGTACAGCACCGTGCGCTTCGACAGCGGATAGTCGAAGCGGATGCCGTACGAATCGGCGTTGCCGTCGCTGTCGGCCACCTTCCGGTAATGGCCGATGCTCAGCAGCAGCGACGCGCGCCCGATCGGCACCGTCGCGCTGAGTTCCATGATGTCGCTGTGCGGATACGCGCTCTGGCCGTCGATCGCGGTCGCCACATCGGGGCCGCCGCGATGGCGCAGGTACAGCGCGGCCACTTTCACGACGCTGAAGTCGTACGAAATCGCGCCGAGCGTGTAGTTGCCGTTCGCGGCCGGGCTCGTGCTGCCGAGCGTGGACGACGCGACCGGACTGAACTTCTGCTGCATGTAGTCGACGTCGACCGACAAGCCGCCGCGCACGTAATTGATGCCGGCGCCGTACGTATCGCCGAGCGTCGCCGGCTGCCCGGCCGCGCCGTTGGCGCCGCGTGCAGCCATCGCGCGCAGCATGAAGCCCGCGTAGCGCGGCGACGTGTAGCGCATCGAGTTGCGCACGCGCAGGAACGCGGGCCCGACGAAATTGTTGGTCGCGTTGCCCCAGGCGAGCCCCGCGCCGAGCCCCGGCAGGCTGTACGTGACGAGCGTCGTATGCAGGATCGTGTAGAGCTCGCCGAACTGCACGCCGCCGAACGGCCCGGTGATGCCGACCCACGCTTCGCGGCCGAACAGCGCGCTGCTGTTCGACAACGCGCCGCTCGCCGCGTTGAAACCGTCTTCCAGCTTGAAGATCGTCGCGTAGCCGCCGCCGAGATCCTCGACGCCCTTCAGCCCCCACTGCGACGCCCACAGGTTGCCGCTGCCCATGCGCGTCACGTGGTTCGGCCCGGCGTTCGCGTATTCGATCGCGGTGTCGATGCGGCCGTAGAGCGTCACGCTCGATTGCGCGACGGCCGGCAGCGCGATGCATGCGAGCAGCGCGGCAAGCGGTACGGCAAGCCGGTCGGCCCGCCCGTTCGGATGGTTCATCTGCGTCGTCCCGTAGAAGTTGCGGCGCCTGTCGGCATCGCGCCGCTTGATGTGAAGCGCGTTCGCTTTCAGATGCGAACGCTGCCGATCAAAACCGGGCCGAGTCTAGGAACGACAATTTCGGACGTCGACGCAATGCGCTCTATAACGCTTATAGATGCGCCGCATGACGCGCGCGGGCCCCGCCGCACGCGCGCTGCACGGCGGCCCGTGCGCACGGTCTCGGTGTTTTCTTTATCCGGGTCGGTAAATGTCCGTGTGGCGCGGCTGTCACTCCGGCTATGGCGGCCGAATTTGGCCGACTACGCTGCTCTCCGATCGTGTCGATCGTGTCATCCGCACGCTTTCGCGCCGCGACGGCGCCCGGCCCGCCAGGCCGATGCCGCGCTTTTCCACCGCCCGCTCCTGGAGAACCCGCATGTCCGCATCCACGGCCCGCGCTGCCGACGGCAAGCGCTATACGTACGAATGGTATGTCGTCGTCATCTGCATGCTCGCGTACATCTTTTCGTTCGTCGACCGGCAAGTCCTCGTGCTGATGATCGAACCGATCAAGCGCGACCTGCACCTGTCCGATACGCAGTTCAGCCTGCTCAACGGCTTCGCGTTTTCGCTGTTCTATGCGGTGATGGGCTTGCCCGTCGCGTATCTCGCCGACCGCTATGCGCGCCCGCGCATCATCTCGCTCGGCATCGCGCTGTGGAGCGTCGCGACCGCCGCGTGCGGGCTCAGCCAGCATTTCGTGCAGATGTTCGTCGCGCGGATGGGTGTGGGCGTCGGCGAGGCCGCGCTGTCGCCCGGCGCGTATTCGATGCTCGCCGACTACTTCCCGAAGGAGAAGCTCGGGCGCGCGGTCGCCGTGTATTCGCTCGGCTCGTTCATCGGCGGCGGCATCGCGTTCCTGATCGGCGGCTACGTGATCGCGCTGCTCAAGCATGCGAGCGCATTCACGCTGCCGGTCGTCGGACAGGTGCATGCGTGGCAGGTCACGTTCCTGATCGTCGGGCTGCCGGGCATCCTCGTCGCGCTGCTGTTCGCCGCGACCGTGCGCGACCCGCAGCGCAAGGGGCTCGCGCAGGATCGCTCGGGCGCCGTGCGGCGCGTGTCGATGCGCGATTCGCTGCGCTTCGTCGGCACGCACCGCGCGACCTTCGCGTGCCACTACCTCGGCTTCTCGTTCTACGCGATGGCGCTGTACTGCCTGCTGAGCTGGACGCCCGCGTTCTATATCCGCCGCTTCGGGATGACGGCCGTCGAAGCCGGCTATACGCTCGGCATCGTACTGCTGGTCGCCAACACCGCCGGCGTGTTCTGCGGCGGCTGGCTCAACGACTGGCTGCTGCGGCGCGGCCGCGGCGATGCGCCGATGCGCGCCGGCGCGATCGGCGCCGCGTGCATGGCGATCCCCGCGACGCTGTTCACGCAGCTCGACAGCCTGCCCGCATCGCTCGCGATGCTGGTCGTCGCGATGTTCTTCGCGTCGTTCCCGATGCCGACCTCGACCGCCGCGATGCAGACGCTCGCGCCGAACCAGATGCGCGCGCAGATCTCCGCGTTGTTCCTGCTCGTGTCGAACCTGATCGCGCTCGGCATCGGCACGACCGTCGTCGCGCTGTTCACCGATCGCGTGTTCGGCGCGCCGGCCGCGGTCGGCCATTCGATGTCGATCGTCAACGTCGCGGCGGCCACGCTCGCCGCGCTGCTGCTCGCCGTCGGCTGCCGGCACTATCGCCGCAGCCTCGACCGTGAACGCGGTCACACGTCGGCCGCGACGCCGCAGGCCGCCGGCGCTGGCGACGCGATTGCCGCGCGCTGAACGCCGGGCACGACCGCGCGCCCGAGTATTATCCATCCGGCTGATTCAGGCATCGCTTTTTAATCGATTTGATTTATGCGATGCCCATCCCTATTCTCGATCGCATGAAGGCGCGGGCTCTACCGCGCCGCTTTCCTCTATCCCACGGAATTTCCCATGCAAGCGAACCGCCACCAGGTCCGGATCGACGCGCTGATCGACGCGGCGCAGGACATCCGCTGTTTCCGGGTCTCGCGCGTCGACGGCCAGCCGTTCGACGCGTACGAACCGGGCGCCCATATCGACGTCACCGCGCCGTCCGGCATCACGCGGCAATACTCGCTGTGCGGCAACCCCGACGAGCGCGGCAGCTACCTGTTCGCGGTGAAGAAGGAAGCGCGGTCGCGCGGCGGCTCGCGTTCGCTGCATGACGACGTGAGCGTCGGCGCCGAGTTGTCGATCGGCACGCCGCGCAACCTGTTTCGTCTGACTGATGACGCGAGCGAGCACGTGCTCGTCGCGGCCGGCATCGGCATCACGCCGCTGCTGTCGATGGCGTATGCGCTGCACAAGCGCGGCGCGCGTTATCGACTGCACTATTTCGCGCGCAGCCGCGACCATGCCGCCTTCGTCGACGAACTGTCGACCGGGCCGTTCGCGGCGCACGTGACGTTCCACTACGGCGTCGAGCCCGATGCGCTCGCGGCCGAACTCGGCCGTTGCATGGAATCGATCGACCCGACGGCGCATGTCTATACGTGCGGCCCCGGGCCGTTCATGGATGCCGTCGTCGCGGCCGCGGCCACGCGAATCCCGGAAGACGCGATTCATCTCGAACGCTTCGCGGCGGAACCCGTCGCCGCCGATGCGGGCAATGCCGAAGCCGGTTCGGGCCTGACCGACGGCTTCGAAGTGCGCCTGCAACGCAGCGGCCAGTCGGTGCGCGTCGCCCCCGATACGTCGATCGTCGACGCACTCGCGACGATCGGCATCGAGGTCGACACGTCATGCGGCGAAGGCGTGTGCGGCACCTGCATGGTGCCGGTGCTCGACGGCGAGCCCGATCATCGCGATCACTGCCTGAGCAAGGCCGAGCGCGCGAGCAATACGGTGATCTGCTGCTGCGTGTCGCGCGCACGTTCCGCCGTGCTGGTGCTCGATCTCTGACACGTCGGGCGCGCCGACATGCCGCGGCGCCGATCCAGCGATGGGCCGATGCGCTGGAAGCCGATGCAGGCCGACACCGGCGCGCCCCCTCGGCCGCCCATCGCGCACCACCCGAGCGTCACTCGTCGAAGCGCTCGACGATCTCGGCGAGCAGCGCACGCATCCACGCGTTGCCTTCGTCCTCGTGGAAATGCTCGTGCCAGTGCATCGTCACCGGCGCGGGCGGCAACGTGACCGGCAGCTCATACAGACGAAATGCGTTGTCGCGGTTCAGGATCTGCGCGAGCCGCTTCGGCAGCGTCGCATACAGATCGGTGACCGACAGCACGCTCGGCAGCGCGACGAAGTGCGGCACCTCGAGCGCGATGTTGCGGCCCACGCCCTGCGCGCGCAACGCGTCGTCGAGCGCGTGGTGGCTGTGCTCGACCGATTTCACGTTGACGTGCGCGGCGCGCACGAACTGGTCGAGGCTCAGCGCGGCAGCCGCCGGCAGCCCGCGCCGGCGCCCCGTCATGCACACGTAGGTTTCCTCGAACAGCAACTGGTGGCGCGTGCGCGGCATCAGCTCCGGCAGGTTGCCGATCGCGAAATCGAGCCGGCTCGCGCGCAGCGCCTCCTCGATCTCCTCCACCGGCAGCGGCTGCACGCTGAGCGTCACGCGCGGCGCGCGCTCGCGCAGCGCCTGGCAGATCGCCGGCAGGTACGCCATCTCGCCCGCATCCGACAGCGACAGCCGGAACGTGCGCGTGCTGGCGGCCGGATCGAAGCGCTCCGCATAGCGCAGCGCGACGCGGACCATGTCGAGCGCCTTGCCGACGATGCCGGCGAGTTCCAGCGCGACCGGCGTCGGCTGCATGCCCGAACGCGTCCGCACGAACAGCGGATCGTCGAACAGCGTGCGCAGCCGGCCGAGCGAATAGCTGACGGCCGGCTGCGACAGCGCGAGCCGCTCGCCGGCCTTCGTCAGGCTGCGTTCCTCGACGATCGCCTGGAAAACGCGCAACAGGTTCAGATCGAGATGATCGACCGACGTCATCGTGACCTCCATCATTTGCCGTATTTATTTGATCATCGATTTTAGATCAATTTGACCGATATGTAGCAGAAGACGAGACTGGTCCCTGGACGCTGCGCACGGCGCGGCCCGATTTTCGCGACTCTTTCCCCACGACGACGATGAGCGACATTGCCTACCAGACGATCGACACCCGCGCGTTGCATGGTCTCGCGCAGCCCGACCGCATCGCGCCCGCGATGTATCACGATCCCGCGCTGTTCGAAGCCGAACTCGACCGCATCTTCTACCGCACCTGGATCTGGGTCGCGCACGCCAGCGAACTGCCGAACCCGGGCGACTTCATCACGACGACGATCGGCCGCCAGCCGGTGATCGTCGTGCGCGACAAGACCGGCGAGATCAACGTGCTGCAGAACCGCTGCCGCCATCGCGGCGCGACCGTGTGCGAAGCGCACAAGGGCAACGCGAAGGGCTTCACGTGCCCGTATCACAGCTGGTCGTACGCGCTCGACGGCACGCTGCGCGCGCTGCCGTACGGCGACGGCTACGAAGGCGTGTGCGACAAAGGCGACCTGCCGCTCGTGAAGCTGCGCGTCG
Source organism: Burkholderia sp. 9775_39 (assembly GCF_015712225.1). Classification (NCBI taxonomy): domain Bacteria; kingdom Pseudomonadati; phylum Pseudomonadota; class Betaproteobacteria; order Burkholderiales; family Burkholderiaceae; genus Burkholderia; species Burkholderia sp. 9775_39. The sequence continues at coordinate 6,726 of NZ_JACCQC010000015.1, forward strand.
GCGTGTACCAGGGGCTGATCTTCGCGAGCTTCAACGATGCGATCGAACCGCTCGAGGATTTCCTCGGCGGCGCGAAGCCGTGGATCGACCTGTTCATGAAACAGGGCGCCGGCTACCCGATCAAGGCGAACGGCGAACACAAGTTCAAGTTCAAGGGCAACTGGAAGATCCAGCTCGAGAACACCACCGACCTCTATCACTTCCCGGTCGTGCACAAGTCGTGGATGAAGTCGATCGACGACGAGACGGCCGCCGCGATCACGAGTTTCATGACGAGCGAGCACGCGTTCTGCCGCGGGCTCGGCAACGGCCACAGCCTCGCGGTGCTGATGCCGGAGTTGATCGATCTCGACGAGGACGACGGCGCGCCGCTGCCCGAGCGTTTCGCGCCGCTCGCCGCGAAGCTCGCCGAGCGCCATGCGCCGGACGAAGTGCGCCGCATCGTGCGCTCGCTGATGGGCGTCGGCTTCAACCTGAACCTGTTCCCGAACCTGGCGCTGTCGATGGCGTTCTTCCGCGTGCTGCGGCCGATCTCCGCGAACGAAACCGAGATCCGCCACGTCGCGCTCGCGATGGACGGCGGCCCCGACGAAGCGAACCGCGAGCGGCTGCGCATCCACGAGCACTTCCAGGGCCCGTTCGGCTTCGGCAGCCCCGACGACGCGGAAGCCTGGGAGCGCGTGCAGCGCGGCGCGCACGCGGGCCCCGACGTGCCGATCCTCGTGAATCGCGGGCTGAACCGGGAGACGACCGCCGCGAACGGCGAAAAGACCGCGCATGCGACCGACGAAACCGGCATGCGCGAGGCCTACCAGCAATGGCGCAAGATGATGGAGCAACAATGATGGACGACCGCAACGCCCTCTTTTCCGAGCAGACCTTCGCCCGCGCGGTCGAATTCGTGTGGCGCGAAGCCGAGATGCTCGACCGCCGCGACTACCGCGCGTGGCTCGACCTGTGGGACCGGGCCGGGCACTACGTGGTGCCGATCGATCCCGACACGACCGATTTCGCGGCGACGCTGAACTACGTGTTCGACGACCAGGACATGCGCGAGAAGCGCGTGCAGCGGATGGTGTCCGGCTATTCGGCGTCGGCGACCGACGCGGCGCGCACGGTGCGCACCGTGTCGCGCTTCACGCTGGAGAGCGGCAGCGCCGATACCGTCGAGCTGAAATCGGCGCAGGTCGTCGTCGCGTACAAGCGCGGCGTCGCGACGCTGTTCGCGGCCGACGTCACGCACAAGCTGCACGTCGATGCCGACGGCGAGATGCGAATCGCGGAGAAAGTCGTGCGCCTGATCGACTCGACCGAAGCGCTGAGCGCGATCGGCTTCCTGCTGTAAGCCCTGACCGGTTCAACGTCGCCAACGCAATGGTGAACCGGGCACCTTCACCTGTGAGCGGCCCACCGGTTCGCCGCCGCCAACGCAAAGGTGAGCCGGTCACCTTCACCTTTCCGGACGACCATGCCCACACTCGAAGTTTTCCTGCCGGCCGGCCACGATGCCGCGCGCAAGGCCGAACTGATCGCCAGGCTGACCGGTGCGACCGTCGACGCGATCGGCGCACCGATCGAATCGGTGCGCGTGTTGCTCACCGAGCTGCCGGCGACGCATATCGGCCTCGGCGGCCGCAGCGCCGCGGACGGCGCGCCGCCGTCGCTGCCGGTGATCGTCGCGATCCTGATCGCCGGCCGCACCGACGCACAGAAGCGCGCGCTGATCGCCGCGCTGTCCGACGCGGGCGCGCACGTGCTCGACGCGCCGCTGCAGGCGACGCGCGTGATCATCAAGGACATTCCGAACACGGACTTCGGCATCGGCGGCCAGACCGCGCGGGCGCTGGGGCGCTGACCATGCGCCGCGCGCCGCTGCCCCGTCGTGACGCCGCGCAGCCGCTAGGCGGACGCGTCGGCGAGCGGCAGCGTCACGCGGCAGTCGAGCCCGCCGCCTGCGGCCGGGCTCGCGGCGATCCGCCCGCCGTGGCGCGTGACGATGCTCTTGCACAGCGACAAGCCGATCCCGTTGCCGCCGGCCTTCGACGACGAGAAGCCGTCGAACAGCCGGTCGTGCGCGCCGGCCTCGATGCCCGGACCATTGTCGATCGCACGCAACTCCGCGTGGCCGGCCACGTTCGCGGTGCCGAGCGTCAGCGTGCGCGGCAGCCGCTCGCAACTGGCGAATGCCTCGATCGCATTGAACGCGAGATTCAGGATTACCTGCCCGATCAGCACGCGTTCGCAGCGGATCGGCAGCGGTGCGTCGGCCTGCACGATCGCGACCGTCACGCCGGCCTCCTTCGCGCGCAGCTCGATGAAGTACGCGACGTCCGCGAGGATGTCGCGCAGGTCGGCCCGCGCGACGACCGGCTCGCGCTTCACGATGAATTCGCGCACGCTCTTGATGATCAGCGCCGCATGCTCGGCCTGCCGGTCCGCGCTGCGCAGCCCCCAGATCGCGTCGTCGACGGCGCCGTCGCCGTTCAGCCGCCGCACCGCGCCTTCGATGAAATTGCGCACGGCCGCGAGCGGCTGGCTCAACTCGTGCGCGATCACGGTCGCCATCTCGCCCATCGCGTTGTAACGGCCCGCGTATTCGAGCATGCGCGCTTCGGCGCGCCGCGCGTCCTCGATCGCGACTTCGTCGCTCACGTCGCGGAACTGCACGAGCAGCCCGTCGAGATCGTCCTCGATCTCGACCTGCCGGCACAGGATGCGCAGCCAGCATGCCGAGCCGTCGCGCCGCACGATCCGGTAGCGCTGCGGTGCGGACGGGTGCGCCGATGGTGCGTCGCGCAACTGCGCGACGAGCCGGTCGCGATCGGCCGCGGAGCAGTAGTCGAGCACCGCGCCGAGCGGTTCGTCGGGCGCGAGCCCGAGCACGCGGCGGCCCGACTCGCTGATGAACTGCACGCCGCCGTGCGGCGTCACGACCGCGATGCCTTCGTCGAGATCCTGCATGAACTCGCGCAGCCGCGCCTCGTAGCGGCGCAACTGCTGGCGGACCGCCTCCTCCGCGCTGATGTCGCGGAACTGCACCATCACGACGTCGCGCCCGCGCAGCGGCACGTAGGTCGCGGTGGCCTCGGACAGCATGTCGACGCCGGTACGCGAGCGATAGCACCACTCGTACACCTGCGGCCCGTCGACGAGCGCACGATCCCATGCGCTCACCGCGATCTCGCGGCGGTACTTCGGCTCGGGACGCGTCATGTCCGGCGCCTTCAGCGGCAGCAGTTCCTCGACCGAAAAGCCGAGCGCGATGCACGCGGCGCGATTCGCCCACACGATTGCCCTGGTGTGCGCGTCGTGCAGCAGCACGCAGGTCGTCAGCGCGTCGAGCAGCCGGTGGAAATCGTCTTCGTCGGGAAAACTCATGATCGGATTCGGAAGAAGGCGCGCGGCGTCGCGCGGCCGGAAACCCAACATAGCACCGGCGCGCGCCGATCGCATCTGAAGATTTCTTTAGGTCGGCACGGAGCGTCACCAGTCGCGCGGCCCAACGCACCAATTGCTGCGTGTTTTCGGCGTTTCTAGACTGGTTGCATCGTCTGGCTCCCCGCAACCGACACAGAAATCGCCCCCCATCCCCAGGAGACAACCATGCCGCAAGCCGCCCTCGCCATCGAATCCGCGCCGACCTCGCCGCCCGCGGCCTCTCCCGCGGCCGGGCAGTTGTCGGCGCTCGACGCGGTGCTCGAAACGGTCGCCGCGCGCCGCGAGGAATTCGACCGGCTGTCGCACGTGCCGCGCGACGTGATCGCACTGTTCAAGCAGGCCGGCATCTATCGCGCAGGCACGCCGCGCCGCTTCGGCGGCGATGCGCTCGCGCCGACCGCATTCCTCGACATGATCGAACGCATCGCGACCGCCGATGGTTCGGCCGCATGGGTCGCGAGCTTCGGCTCCGCGAACGTCTACCTCGCCGCGCTGCCGCTCGAGACCCAGGCCGAGCTGTACGCGGGCGGCCCCGACCAGGTGTTCGCGGGCGGCCTGTTCCCGGTGCAGCCCGCGCAGGACGCGCCGGGCGGCTGGCGCGTGAACGGCACGTGGAAATTCGCGAGCGGCTGCAAGGGCGCCGACTGGCTCGGCGTCGGCATCGCCGTGCCGGGTGTGCAGGACGCCGCGCCGAACAAGCCGCGCACGGCCGTGTTCCGCGCCGCCGAGGTCGAGATCGTCGAGAACTGGAGCGTGGTCGGCATGCAGGGCACCGGCAGCCACGACCTGCGCGTGAACGACCGCTTCGTGCCCGAGGCGTGGACCTTCGTACGCGGCGGCGAGCCGACCGTCGACGAACCGCTGTACCGCTATCCGACCGTCGCGTATGCGGCGCAGGTGCTGGCCGTCGTCAACCTCGGCCTCGCGCGTGCGGCGCTCGACGTCGTGAATCGCATGTCCGGCGGCCGCCAGACGACGACCGGCGCGCCGCGTCCGGCCGATCGCGCGTATTTCCGCATCGAGCTCGCGAAGGCCGAGGCCCAGCTGCGCTCGGCGCGCGCGTTCTTCTACGATGCGACCGACTCGGTGTGGCAATCGATCCTCGCGGGCAACCCGGTGACGCCCGACCAGGTCAGCCTGCTGCGGCTCGCGGCCACGCAGATCGCCCGCGAAGGCGCGAGCGTCGTCGAGCGCGCGTACCGCCTCGGCGGCACGGCGGCGATCTACCGGTCGCATCCGCTGCAGCGGCTGCTGCGCGATGCGATGGTCGTCACGCAGCACGCGTTCCTCGCCGAAGGCAATTTCGACGGCGCGGGCGCGGTATTCACCGGCGTCGCGCCGTTTCCCGGTTATCTGTAACCTGCATCGACCGACGCTTTTGACGAACGCGCATGAAGCCGAACCGGTCGCGCCGTCGCCGGCCGGCTCATGCGCCCGCCTGATTTCTCTGGAGAACCCGATATGTCCGATTCGAATCCGCTGCCGCTGCGCGTCCTGTTCTGCTGCGGCGTGTCGCAGAATTTCTTCGACCTGCCGCGCGAGCAGATCGGCGAAGTGTGGCAGGCGTACGGCGCGATGCTCGCGGCCGTCGAAGCGATGCCCGGCGTGCGCGTGCTCGGCGTGATGGACGACGACCGCCTCGTGGTCGGCCAGGCCGACGGCGCGCCGTGGACCTTCTACATCATGGCCGACGTCGCCGATTTCGACACGACGGTCGCCGTGTGCAACCTGTACCGCACGACGCCCGTCGGCGAATACAACCTGTGGCGCTACGGCAAGATCGAGGCGCGCGTGGGCCGCGCGCTGACCGTGCCGCCGGCCGCGAAGCCCGCGGCGTGAGGCGCGCGATGACCGACCTGTCCCCTGCCGCGATCGACACGCTCGTGCAGCGCGTCGCGGCGCTCGATGCCGAGCGCGCGGTGCGCGCGACGCTCACGCGCTACATGGCGCTGTGCGACGTCCCCGCAGACGCCGGCGCCGGCCCGTCGCTCGCCGACCTGTTCACGGCCGACGCCGTGTGGGAAGGCATCGGCCCGCAATACGCGCGGAAGTTCGGCCGCCTCGAAGGCCCCGCGGCGATCGTCGCGATGCTCGGCCGCTACCTGCCGCCCGATCCGCATTTCGCGGCGAACCTGCACTTCCTGACGTCGGAGTCGATCGAGATCGGCGCCGATCGCGCCAGCGCGCGCGGCCGCTGGATCATGCTGCAGGCGTCGCGCTACGCCGACGGCTCGGCCGAACTGATCGCCGCGCGGTTGACCGTCGATTTCGCGCCGGCCGCCGACGGCGCCACCTGGCTGATCCGCCATTTCCGCACCGAACGCGTGCTCGACGGCCCGTGGCCGCTCGCCGCCGCGCCACGGTCCTGATGTTTCCCGCTGCTTTCGCACGATACCGACCATGACAGGCTTCATCGACACCTTCACGCTCGGCGGCCCCGGCCCGACGATCGCGATCAAGGACACGATCGACATCGCCGGCCATCCGACCCGCGCGGCGAGCCGCGCGCTCGCCGATGCGCCGCCCGCCGCGCAGCACGCGGACGTGGTCCGCCTGCTGCTCGACGCCGGCTGGCAGATCGCCGGCAAGGCGAACATGCACGAACTCGCGTTCGGCATGACCGGCATCAACGACTACACGGGCACGCCCGTCAATCCGCAGGATGCCACGCGCATTCCCGGCGGCTCGTCGAGCGGCTCCGCGTCGCTCGTCGGGCTCGGCGCCGTCGATGCGGCGCTCGGCACCGATACCGGCGGCTCGATTCGCGGGCCGGCCGCGTGCTGCGGCGTGGCCGGGCTGAAACCGACGTTCGGCCGTGTGTCGCGGCGCGGCGTCGCGCCCGCCGACACGACGCTCGATTGCGTCGGGCCGTTCGCACGCGAGATGCGCACGCTCGTCGCGGTGATGGCCGCGATCGCGCCGGGCTTCGATCGTGCGCAGGCGACGGCTGCCGCGGCAGGCTGCACGGTCGCGCAACTCGTCGTCGACGCCGACCCGGCGATCGCCGCCGCGCTCGATGCGGCCGTTCGTGCATCGGGCCTGCGCGCGCACACGGTCGTGCTCGACGAAATGCCGGCCTCGTTCGCGGCCGGGCTGACCGTGATCAATGCGGAAACGTCGCGCGCGTTCGGCCATCTGGTCGAAACGGGGCGGCTCGGCGCCGATCTCGATGCGCGACTGCGCATGGCCGCGACGACGACACCGGCCGCGCTCGCGGAAGCCGAAGCCGTGCGCGCACGCTTCACCGCGCAGGTCGACGCCGCGCTCGAACACGCGGACGTGCTGGTGCTGCCGACGCTGCCCGCGCTGCCGATCACGCTGCAGCAGGCCCGCGACGGCGTATCGGTGATCGCGATGTCGTCGCTGATCCGGCCGTTCAACCTGAGCGGCCATCCGGCGCTGAGCCTGCCGCTACCGCTCGCCGGTTCACCGCTGAAAGCCGGCTTGCAGATCGTCGGGCGCAAAGGCGCGGACGAGCGAGTCTGCGCGATCGCGGCCCACTTCGAAGCGGCGCTCGCCGCATGAACCACGATGCGGGCGCCGCTTCCATCGGCGCGCGCCCGCGAACCACGGAATTCCACACCATGTCAGATCGAGTCGTTCTCGTCACCGGCGCCGCGCGCGGGCTCGGCGCCGTCATCGCCGAACGCTTCCATGCGGCCGGCTATCGCGTCGCGCTGGCCGACATCGCCGCCGACGCCGTTCACGCGCATGCACGCGAACTCGACCCGAGCGGCGCACGCGCGATCGCGCTGCCGCTCGACGTCACGTCCAAACGCGATTTCGAAGCGGCGCGCGATGCGCTCGTCGCGCGCTGGGGCACGGTCGACGTGCTCGTCAACAACGCAGGCGCGTCGAAGGTCGTACCGGCGATGGAGATCACCGCCGAGCAGTTCGACCAGGTGATCGACGTGAACCTGCGCAGCGTGCTGTTCGGCTGCCAGGTGTTCGGCCAGTACTTCGCGCAGCGCGGCGCGGGCCGCATCGTCAACATCGCATCGCTCGCCGGGCAGAACGGCGGCTCGGCGACGGGCGCGCACTATGCGGCCGCGAAAGGCGGCACGCTGACGCTGACGAAGGTGTTCGCACGCGATCTCGCCGCGCACGGCGTAACCGTCAACGCGATCTCGCCGGGGCCGCTCGATCTGCCGATCGTGTACGAAAGCGTCGCGCCCGAAAAACTGCGTCAGGTGCTCGCGAGCCTGCCGGGCGGCAAGCTCGGGTCGGCCGGGTTCGTCGCGGATGCCGCCGTGCTGCTCGCGTCGGGCGACGCGCATTTCGCGAACGGCGCATGCTGGGACATCAACGGCGGGCTGTACATGCGCTGAACGCGCCGGGCCTCATCGCGACGATTCGCCGTCGTCGCCCCATACGACCATCACATCGCGCACCAGCGCGGCGATCGACGTCGCGCCGAGCTTCTCCTTGATGCTCGCGCGATGCACGTCGACCGTCTTCACGCTGATCGACAGATCCGACGCGATCTGCTTGCTGCCCTTGCCGTCCACGACGCCACGCAGCACTTCCTTCTCGCGCGCGGTCAGCGCATCGAGCCGCTGGCGCAGCTCGCGGTGGCGCTGGCTCACCGCGTGCCGCTGCTGCGCGAGCCGCAGCGCACGCTGCACGCGCTCGAGCATCTGCTGCGAGTTGTACGGCTTCTCGACGAAATCGATCGCGCCGTTCTGCAACGCACGCACCGACATCGGAATGTCGCCATGCCCGCTGACGAAGATCACCGGCAGCGTCGCGCCGCGTGCATTCAGTTCGGCCTGCACGTCGAAGCCGCTTTTCTCCGGCATCCGCACGTCGAGCACGAGGCAGGCGGGCAAGTTCACGTCGAAGCGCGCGAGAAAGTCGGCGGCGTTCGCGAATCCTTCGGATGCGATGCCGACCGATTCGAGCAGCCACGCGAGCGACGTCCGCATGCCGCTGTCGTCGTCGACGATGTATACGATCGGTGCGGGTGACGTCATCGCGGGTGTCTCGCTGAATATCGGTATCGGTATCGCACGCGCCGCGCGGCAAACCGGTGGCCGGCATGTCGCGAGCGTCGTTCGCTGGGGGTGTGCGGCACATCATAACGAGCCGAAAACCCGCTGCAAACCCCTGCACGTGCCGCACGAACGCGCAATCGCGGTTTTTTCACACGCGGCGGCACGCATCTAGGTAGAACCTTTAGACGCGTTGGCGGCAACGCCATCCCGATCGCCAATCGTGCGAATGGTCGGCCGCATTTTCGCGACGTACGCTTGGGTCATCGTCGGCGATCCGGCGCCGCGCTCGCCGCGCTGCATCGTTCGCCGCTTTCGTCCAACCAGGAGCGCCCATGTCTTCCACGACCGATATCCAGCGACCGGCGCGCGTCGAACCGACCGACGCGCAGAAGGCCTTCCGCCAGGCGATGGCCCACCTCGGCGCGGCCGTCAACGTGATCACCACCGCCGGGCCGCACGGCCGCTGCGGGATCACCGCGAGCGCCGTATGCTCCGTCACCGACGCGCCGCCGACGCTGCTCGTGTGCCTGAACCGGTCGAGCGCGATGCACGCGACCTTCGAGCGCAACCGTCAGGTGTGCATCAACGTGCTGCCGGCCGAGCACGAACTGCTCGCGCGACACTTCGCGGGGCTCACCGACCTGCCGATGGAACAGCGTTTCCAGTTGCCCGTGTGGGATCGCGGCGAACAGGACGTGCCGGTGCTGCGCGACGCGCTCGCGAGCCTGCAGGGCACGATCGCCGAAATGAAGGAAGTCGGCTCGCATTCGGTGATGTTCATCGAGGCGACGTCGATTCGCGTGCGCGACGACGGCGACAGCCTCATCTACTTCAGCCGTGCGTTTCATCGCGTGTCGCGTACCGCGTGCGTGCGGTGACGGGTGCCTGACTACGCGGACGTGCTGCGCAGCGCGCGCTGCCCGGCCGCGAACGCGGCACCCGCGAACAGTGTCAGCGCGGAATACACGAGCCCGCGCGCGAGCCCCGCGCTGTCCGACACCCAGCCGATCGCGACCGGCCCCGCGATCTGCCCGAATGCGAAGACCGTCGTGAATGCGCTGATCCCCTTCGCCCAGCCGTCGGGCGGCAGGTTGTGCCGCACGAAGGCCGTCGTCGACGCGACCGCCGACAGGAACGTCGCGCCGAACAGCAGGCCCGACGCGAACGCGGCGGCCGGGTGCACGAACAGCGCGGGCATCAGCGTCGCGACGCCGAGCAGCGCGTTGAGCACGGCGAGCGCCTGGCCGCCGCGCATCCGGTCGAGCAGCCCCGACCACAGCCGCGCCGACACGACGGTCGCGATCCCGAGCATCACGTAGAACGCGGCGACCACCGTGCCGCTCATCCCCGCGCCGCGCAGCAGTGCGACGATGAACGTCATGTAGCCGATGTAGCCGACGCCGAACAGCCCGTAGCCGGCCAGCGCGAGCGCGAAGCGGGCCGGGCTCGCGCTCGCCGCCGGTTTCGCGCCGTCGGTCTGTCTGACCGGCGCCGCATGCGCATGCTCGATGCGGCGCGCAGCCGACACGGCCACCGCCGAGAACAGCACGCACGCCGTCGCGAGTGCGAACCACGCGGGCTGCCAGCCGTGCACGCGATGCACGAGCGTGGCCGGCACGAGCAGCGACGACGCGACGATGCCCCATCCGGTGCCGCCGTAATAGAGGCCGAGCAGCAGCCCTGCGTCGCGCGGCGACGCGGACGCGAGCCGCGCGGCCAGCACACCGCCGCTGATGAAGATCAACGCGCTGCCGATACCTGTGGCCAGCCGCTGCGCCAGTAGCGCGTGCATGTCCGACGTGAGCCCGCCCGCGGCCATCAGCACGGCGGTCAGTGCGCAGCCGGCCGCGAGCAGCGTGCCCGCGCGCCAGCGCCGCGACAACAGCGGGAATGCCAGCGCGCCGATCAGGTAGCCGGCCGCGTTCGCCGTGTTCAGCGCGCCGGCCTGCGCGAAGGTCCAGCCGAGATCGGCTTTCATCGGCGGCAGCAGCAGCGCATATGAAAAGCGTGCGAGGCCGAGCGCGATCGCGCTGCCGAGCGACAGGCAGATCGCGAGTCGCCACGCGGCCATGCGGCCGGGATCGGTTGCGCCGGCGTCCGGCCGCGAGCGGCCGGCACGCTCCGGTTGCGGCACTGCGCGCATCGGGGTGTCTCCATCGTTGTTCGATTGCGGGGCTTGCGCCGCCGTCGGTCGATCATACTTGAGCCGCCGTGAACCGGTGCGGTGGCGACAAAAACCCGACGGCCGGCGCAGGCACGCACGATCACGCTCGCCCGAGCCCGGCTGCAAACGCCGTCAGCAGCGCGCGTCCTTCTTGCCATTCCCCCAACCCGGAAGCCGCGTTCAGATGGCCGCGCGCGCCGAGCTGCAGCGGCGTCGCGCCCTGTTGCGTGACCCATTCGAGCGCTCGCCCGGACGGATCGTACGGATCGTCCGCGCTCGCGATCGCCAGCACCGGCACGCGCCCGAACCGGCCGCGCGGCAGCTTCGCGAACGCGGCGGCGGCCACCGGAAAACGCGGCCCTGCCGGGTCCGGCACGGCGACGAGAAACGCGCCGCGCACCGCGCGCGCCGACGCGGCATGCCAATGCGCGAACAACAGACAGCCCAGCGAATGACCAATCACGAGCGCAGGCGCGCCGGCGTTCGCCACGGCCTCGTCCAGCGCCGCCGTCCAGTCGGCCAGGTCGGGCGCATCCCACGACTCAGGCGCGATGCGCGCGGCGCGGGGAAACGCGGTCTCCCAATGACTCTGCCAATGATCCGGTCCCGAATTGCCGATACCCGGCACGATCACGATCGCTTGCTCCATCACGCCCTCCATCAACGAAAGCCGGCAGTGTGACGGGGCGCCGGTCGGCATGGAATGGCAAGTCATCGGTTATTGAGACAAAATGCCGATGAATCAACGGTACCGGAGGACCGTCATGCCGGACGAAGCACTGGATCGCCTGGATCTTGCGATCCTCGAGGCCCTGCAGGACAACGCGCGAACGCCGCTGTCGGAAGTGGGCCGGCGCATCGGGCTGTCGCAGCCCGCGACGTCGGAGCGCGTCAAGCGGCTCGAAGAACGCGGCATCATCGCGGGCTACGGCGCACGGATCGATCCGGCGGCGCTCGGGCTGGGCATGATGGCCATCATCCGGCTGAAGACGACTCACGAGCACATCAAACCGGCGCTGCGCACGTTTGCCGACATGCCGCATGTCATCGAAGTCCATCGCATGACCGGCGACGATTGCTTTCTGCTGAAGGTGCTGGTGCCGACACCGGGCCAGCTCGAAACGCTCATCGACGCGATTGCGCGCTTCGGCGCGGTCACGACTTCGCTGGTGCTGCGCTCCGAACCGACCAAGGCGATCGGCAAGGCGTTGCTCGGATGACGCTCGCGTGCGAACCGCGCGCGGTGCGTGACATCGCGGACCGGTTCGATCGCGGATTCGAACGCCACGCGAATGCGTATGCGGCTTTCGTCAATGACATAAAACGCAGCAATCCGGACAATTGAATTCGAATTAAAAATAGCCGAATTCATTTCGTCGATCCGGATTCCGTCCTCTAAAAAAATGATGCGTGATCTGTCGCCCGTTTTATCCGGTTTTTCCAGTATGTGAAGCGCAAACGCTGCGTGTTTAGCACGTGTCGGCTAAAAACATGGCAACGCATTGCATTCGAAAATTCGTCAGACTAATATCGACGCCACTTGTCCGGGATTCACAAAATGCCGAACGAGGAGCGGCAATTTTTTTGTCGCGCTTTCATGTTGAATCACTCATGTTCACCACAGGAGAATTGACATGCAGGAAACCCAGCAAATCGAATTGCTTGACTGGATGCAGGAAGATACGCACCCCGAGGCCGTCGACATGATGGTCGAGGACGCCGTGGTGCCGTTCGGCACCGCGCTCTGGCCGGTCTGAGCGGGCCACCCGTTCTCGCGGAAGGGCCTCGGCCCTTCCGCCGCTTCCGGAGATACGCATGCTGAACCTGCACCGCGCGCTCGGTTTTCACCCGGCGCTGCGCGCCAAGCTGGCCCGCGGCGAATCGGGAAAACTGCTGGTCGGCTATGACACCCGCAACCGCGACATCGCGTTGCGCGCCTTTTCCGCCCTGCCCGATTCGCTCGACGCGACCACCCTCTGCCTCGAAAGCACCGCGCCCGCCGACATCGCCGTCGCACTCGACAACGCCGACCTGTTCGTGCTGCTGTACGACTCGTCGTGCCTGCCGACGCCGTCGCCGAGCGGGCCGCCGTTCCTCGCCGCGATCCGCCCCGCGATCGTCGAACACTGGAGCAAATCGGTTCTATTCAAGGATTACGGCCCGCATCTCGACGAAGCGTTCGCCGAATCGCTCGACGACATCGCCGCCCGCAACGGCCGCCTGATCGAGGCGGCCTCGCGCGCGTCACAGATCCGCTTCATCGACGAAGCCGGCAACGCGCTGACGGGCGCGCTCGCGCCGGACCAGAAATGGACGAGCGTGGACGGCATGGGCAACCTCGACGTCGTGCCCGGAGAGATCGCGACGCACGTGACGGACCTGAACGGCACCGTCGTGTTCAGCGGCACGTTTCTCGGCACCGTGCCGTTCGCGATCAAGTACAAGGTGGCCGAGCGGCTCGCGACGCTGCATGTCGAACACAGCACGATCGTCGATTTCGACACCGACGATGCGGGCTTCCGACGCGATTTCTCGACCTATCTGGACCGGCACGCGAATCACCGGCGGATCGAGGAATTCGGCATCGGCACGAACCTCGGCATCCGCGGCCTGTACGGCCGCAACGCGGGATTCGAGGAACGCCATCCGGGCCTGCATCTCGGCCTCGGCGGCGGCGAAAACGGCAGCCACCATCTGGACCTGATCTTCGCGCGCGGCACGCTCGCGCTCGACGAGCGGATCGTGTTCGACGGCGCGTTCGCCGTCTGACGCGGCGCGCAGGTGACTCAGGCTTCGGCGGCGGCCGCGTCGCCGAGCCACTTGAACATCACGAGGCAGTCGACGAAGCCGAGCCGCGCGTGACGGTATGCGCGCGGCAGCCGGCCGACGATCTCGAATCCCAGCTTCTGCCACAGCGCGACCGCGACCTCGTTGGTCGCGACCACCGAATTGAACTGCATCGCGAGAAAACCGTGCTCGCGCGCGACCTGCTGCGAGTGCTCGCACATCAGGCGCGCGACGCCGCGGCCGCGCGCGGCCTCGTTCACCATGTAGCCGCAGTTGCTCACGTGCTTGGCCGGCCCGGCCGCATTCGCCTTCAGGTAATACGAGCCGAGCACCACGCCGTCCTCCTCGGCGATCCACGTACAGAGCGGCGCGTCGAGCCACAGTGCGCGTGCCGCTTCGGGCGTCGACTCGGGATCGAATGCGTAGGTTTCCTGAGCAGCGACGATGGCGCGGTAGGTCGGCCAGAAACGTGCGAAATCGTCGTCGGTCATCGGGCGGATCGTGATCATGCGGGGGGTCTCGTGAGGGTGATGTCAGCAGGCAAGGCAGGCGAACGAGCGATCGTACCGCGATTCATCGCGGGTCGCCCGTTCGCCGCGCCGCGCTGCGATACGCGCCCGGCGGTACGCCGTACCAGCGCTTGAATGCCTGCGAGAAACTGGACAGATCGCTGAAACCGAGCCGCTCGGCCACCTCCGCGAGCGACAGCCGCGCATCGGCGAGCAGCGTCTCGGCCATCGCGCCGCGCGCCTGCGCGAGCAGCGCGCGAAACGTCGTGCCTTCGTCCTGAAGCCGGCGCTTGAGCGTGCGCGGGCTCGTGTTCATCAGCCGCGCCATGTCCTCGAGCGAGAACGGCGCGCTGCCCGGCGTCGCGTTCAGGTACTGGCGCACCATCTCCGACGTGCCCACGCGTGCACGCCGCGCTTCGACGAGTTGGCCGCACATCTGCTCGCACATCGACACCGTCAGCGGATTCGCATGCGGCAGCGGCCGGTCGAGAAACGCGCGATCGAACTCGAGGCTGTTCGCACGCGCCGCGAACGTCGGCTCGATACCCGCGATGCGCGGCGCGACAAGCGCCGGCGAACGCGCGGCCTGCAGCGTGAAGCGCGACAACGCGAAATCGCCGCTGGCAATTTCCTGCAGCAGCACGGCCGCGGCCGTCATGTCGCGCTCGACGAGGAACCGGCTCAGGTCGGCGTCGAGTTCCGGCGCGCCGAAGTTGAGCACGCCGGTGTCAGCGGCCTCGCGGTACGTGATGACGGTGTACGCATACGTGAGCGGCAAAAAGCGCATCGCCAGCGCGAGCGCATCGCTCCCGGTCGCGCTCGAGATCAGCCCGTAGCCCCACACGCCGTACGCGGAGAAGTGATAACGCAGCCCGACCTCGAACCCGAGGCCCTGCGCCCGGCCGAGCGCGCGCAGCAGGTTGCCGGTCAGCCGCAGCTCCTGCGCGGCCGTCACCTCGACTTTCGGGTCGTCGAGCTGCGCGCTCGCGAGGCCGGTGCCGGCCAGCAACGTGGCAGGCGGCACGCCGCGTTCGTCGCCGAAATCGGCCAGCAGCCGGGCGCTGGCCGGACTCCGGGTGAAATCCCAGAAGCTCATGCGGAGAAACCCTCGAAGCGCCGATTTGGCCCAAATACTAAAACAATTGTCCCCGAGCAGCATTGGTGTTTTCCCACGCGGCCCGCACCATCGGCGTCATCCGGTCGTCGCCCGAACGACGCCATCGCCCCAGGAGGAGACACCATGCGACCGAGTCGCCCGATCGATCCCGCCGCCCGCTTCGCCCACCGGCGCGCCGCCCGTCCCCGCATGCCGACGTGCATCGCGTGACCCACCGATTACCGAGGAAAGGAGACGATTCCATGAGCAGGACTTTCGACTACATCGTGGTTGGCGGCGGGTCGGGCGGCTGCGTCGTCGCGGGGCGGCTGACCGAGGACCCGGCCGTGACCGTCTGCGTGCTCGAAGCCGGCGGCCGGGGCGACGGCGCGGTCGTCAACGTGCCGACCGGCGCGGTCGCGATGATGCCCACCCGCCTGAACAACTGGGCCTTCGACACGGTGCCGCAGCCGGGGCTCGGCGGGCGCATCGGCTATCAGCCGCGCGGCAGGACGCTCGGCGGTTCGTCGGCGATCAACGCGATGGTCTATATCCGCGGCCATCGCGTCGATTACGACGGCTGGGCCGCGCTCGGCAACGAAGGCTGGGCATACGACGACGTGCTGCCGTACTTTCGCCTGAGCGAACACAACGAGCGCTTCGACGATGCGTGGCACGGCCGCGACGGCCCGCTGTGGGTCAGCGACCTGCGCACCGGCAACCCGTTTCACGCGCGCTATCTGGAAGCCGCGCGACAGGCCGGCTTGCCGCTCACCGACGATTTCAACGGCGCGCAGCAGGAAGGCATCGGGATCTACCAGGTCACGCAAAAGCACGGCGAACGATGGAGCGCGGCACGCGCGTACCTGCTGCCGCACGTCGGGCGACGCGACAACCTGACGGTCGAGACACATGCGCAGGTGCTGCGCATCCTGTTCGACGGCACGCGCGCAACCGGCGTCGAAGTGCGGCAGCACGGCGAAATCCGCACGCTGCGCGCGCGGCGCGAAGTCGTGCTCGCGGCCGGCGCGCTGCAGACACCGCAATTGCTGATGCTGTCGGGCGTCGGCCCGGGCAGTGCACTCCAGCAGCGCGGCATCGCGGTACGGGCGGACCTGCCGGGCGTCGGCCGCAACCTGCAGGATCATCCGGATTTCATCTTCGGCTACCGCACGCGCAGCGTCGACACGATGGGCGTATCCGTCCGCGGCGGGCTGCGCATGCTGCGCGAATTCGCGCGCTTTCGCCGCGAACGGCGCGGGATGCTGACGTCGAACTTCGCGGAAGGCGGCGGCTTCCTGAAAACGCGCGCCGATCTCGCCGCACCGGACATCCAGCTGCATTTCGTCGTCGCGCTCGTCGACGACCATGCGCGCAAGCCGCATGCCGGTCACGGGCTGTCGTGCCACGTCTGCCTGCTGCGGCCGCGCAGCCGCGGCTCGGTCACGCTGAACGGCACCGATCCGCTCGCGGCGCCGCGCATCGATCCCGCATTCTTCGACGATCCGCGCGATCTCGACGACATGGTCGCGGGCTTCCGCCTCACGCGTCGCCTGATGGACGCACCGGCACTCGCCAGCTGGACCACGCGCGACCTGTTCACCGCGAACGTGACGACCGACGACGAGATTCGCGACGTGCTGCGGCGGCGCACGGACACCGTCTATCACCCGGTCGGCACCTGCCGGATGGGACGCGACGCGCTCGCCGTCGTCGATCCGCAACTGCGCGTGCATGGCCTGCAAGGGCTGCGCATCGTCGATGCATCGGTGATGCCGACGCTCATCGGCGGCAACACCAATGCGCCGACGATCATGATCGCCGAGAAGGCCGTCGACCTGATGCGCGGCGTATGCCGCGTAGCGGTAGAGCCGCATGCCGAAGCAATCGTCAGGACAGCGACGGATTTCGACGCTACCCTTGCACCCCACGCCGCGCACGATACCGCCCAGCCCGAGGAAACCCGCCATGCTGTCGCCTGATCCTTCCCGTTCCGCCGGCTCCGCCACGCCGCTTGCCGCGATCATCATCGGCGCCGGCTTTGCCGGCATCGGCATGGCGGTCGCGCTGCAACGCGCCGGCATTCACGATTTCGTGATCGTCGAACGCTCGCACGACGTCGGCGGCGTGTGGCGCGACAACCGCTATCCGGGCGCCGCGTGCGACGTGCCTTCGCACTTGTACTCGTTCTCGTTCGAGCCCAATCCGGCGTGGTCGCGCGTGTTCGCGCCGCAGCCTGAAATTCATGCGTACCTGCAACACTGCGCGCGCAAGTACGGCCTCGCGCGATATCTGCGCTTCGGCGCCGAAGTCGAACACGCACGCTACGACGAAGCCGGCGCGCTGTGGCACGTCACGCTGCGCGACGGCACGACGCTGAGCGCCGCGCTGCTCGTCAGCGGCACCGGCCAGCTGAGCCGCCCCGCCATGCCGGACCTGCCCGGCATCGACACGTTTCGCGGCCGTGCGTTTCACTCCGCACACTGGGATCACGATTACGCACTCGCCGGCAAACGTGTCGCCGTGGTCGGCACCGGTGCATCGGCGATCCAGTTCGTTCCGGCGATCGCCGGCGACGTGCGGCGCCTCACCGTGTTCCAGCGCTCGCCGGCCTATGTGATGCCGCGCCCCGACCGCGCGTATCGCCCGTGGGAAAAGGCGCTGTTTCGCCGGCTGCCGGCGGCGATGAAACTGCATCGCGCATCGATCTACCTGCGCTACGAAGCGCGCGCGATCGCGTTCACGCGCCTGCACGGGTTGATGAAGGTCGCGG
The DNA here is from genome assembly GCF_015712225.1 of Burkholderia sp. 9775_39. Classification (NCBI taxonomy): domain Bacteria; kingdom Pseudomonadati; phylum Pseudomonadota; class Betaproteobacteria; order Burkholderiales; family Burkholderiaceae; genus Burkholderia; species Burkholderia sp. 9775_39. Next base: position 24,487 of record NZ_JACCQC010000015.1, read on the forward strand.
TCGGCCGGCCGTTTCGCAAGCTGCTCGCGCGCGACGTGCCGGACCCCGCGCTGCGCGCACGGCTCACGCCCGACTATCCGGTCGGCTGCAAGCGCATCCTGTTGTCGAGCGACTATCTCGCCGCGATGAGCCGCGACCATGTCGAGCTCGTCACGCAGCCGATCCGGCGCGTGACCGAGGACGGGATCGAAACCGCCGACGGCGTGCATCATCCCGTCGACGCGATCGTCTACGGCACCGGGTTCGCGGCGACCGAGTTCCTGTCGCCGATGCGCATCACGGGCCGCGGCGGCCTCGACCTGAACGATGCGTGGCGACGCGGCGCGCAGGCGTATCTCGGGCTCACCGTGCCCGGCTTTCCGAACTTCTTCATGCTGTACGGCCCGAACACCAACCTCGGTCACAACTCGATCGTCTACATGCTCGAAAGCCAGATCGCGCACGTGATGCGCTGCGTGCATGCGATGCGTCGCGACGGCGCGCGCGAGATCGACGTCGACGCGCGCCGCTACCGGCGTTTCAACGTGCACGTGCAGCAACGGCTCGCAGGGTCGGTATGGAGCAATTGCAAGAGCTGGTACGTCGATGCGTCGGGACACAACAGCACGAACTGGCCGGGCTTCACGCTGACCTACCGGTGGATCACGCGCTTCACCGGCATGTCCGCGTACCGCTTGTCGCAACCGCTGCCCGCGGCGGCCGCGCCGCTGCACGGCACGATGGTCGCGCCGCCCGCCGGCAGACTCGAAGCCTTCACGGCCGCTTCGTTGCGCGGATTCCTGCGCGTCGCGTTCCGGCCGCTGATCGGGCCGCCGTTCGGCGCGCGCATGCAGCGCCGCGTCGTCACGCTGCTGTCGCCGCTGATGCCCGGCGCGGGCGGCACGCTGCGCTACCGCACGTCGGCGCAACGCGTGCCCGTCGAAGTCGTCGCGCCGAAGCGTGGCGATACGGGTGGCGCGATCCTCTGTCTGCACGGCGGCGCGTTTTGTCTCGGCGGGCCGCATACGCATCGCGGCGTGACGACGCGCCTCGCGATCGACGCGGGCCTGCCGGTGTGGGTGCCCGATTACCGGCTCGCGCCCGAGCATCCGAGCCCGGCCGCGCTCGACGATGCACTGGCCGCATACGATGCGATGCGCACGCAGGGCTATGCGCCGCACCGGATCGTGATCGCCGGCGACTCCGCCGGCGGCGCGCTGGCGCTGGCGCTCGCCATCGCGCTGCGCGAGCGCGGCGAGCCGGCTGCCGCCGCGCTGCTGCTGATCTCGCCCGTGACCGACCCGGCGCTCGGCGGCGCGACGCTGGCCTCGCGCCGCCACGACGATCCGATGATCCGGCGCGGCTGGCTCGAACAGGGCCTGCGCTGGTATCACGGCACGGGGTCCGCCGCGGCGCGCGGCCCGCTCGACACCGACCTGCGCGGCTTGCCGCCGATGCTGATCCAGGCCGGCGACCAGGAAGTGCTGCTGTCCGATGCGCAGCGGCTCGCGGAGCATGCGCATGCGTGCGGCGTGCCGTGCCGGCTGGAGATTCATGCGGCGCGCTGGCACGTGTTTCATCTGCAGGCGTTTTATCTGCGCTCGGCGCGGGATGCGTTGCGTACGTTGGCGGGGTTTGCAGCGGAACGTGTCGCCTCGCCGGCATGACGATGAAGCGGCGACGTACGACGCTCGGCGCCGGCCCGAGCGTCGCACCCGCTTGCAACGAAGCGACACCGACTTGCGAAAACCGGCCGTTTATTTTTTTCCGCCGCATGCGGCCGTCATGATTTCCCGCAAACCCCGGTGCGTCACCGGGGCGAGCAACCACCCCACCCTGGCGGAGACATCATGAAAAGAAGGCACACCCTCGGCACGCTTGCGCTGCTCTGCGGCGTCGGCATCCAGTGCGCGACGTCGGCATGGGCCGACGAACCGAAGAAGGTCGCGTTCGTCGACACGGGCAACACCGGGCGCAGCGTGATGGCGGAAGCGATTGCCGGCCAGTTGATCGCGCAGCGCCACGCGCATGTCGCGGTAATTTCGCGCGCGGTCGACGAGGATCCGTACGACGAAAAGCCGGAGGAGAACGGCGTGATCCTGATGAAGCGCCGCGGGATCGACACGTCCGCGCATCGCGCGGCGCAGTTGAACGCGAACGACGTCAAGCATTCGGACGTCATCCTGACGATGACCGACAAGCACAAGGAAAAGGTGCTCGCGCTCTATCCGGCGGCAGCCGGCAAGGTGTTCACGCTGGCCGAGTACGCGAGCGGGAAACACGTCGACGTGCCCGACGCATGGGGCAAGCCGATCGACTTCTACGAATCGGTGACCGCGCAACTCGATACGTACATTCCGGCGGCACTCGACAAAGTCGCGACCGCCGTGCCGGCGAAGCAGTAGCGCGGGAATCTGCCGGCTCGCGGTACACATCGCGAGCCGGCAAACCCTCCACCCAGTCGTTCCTCTCGCTCTCCGTCTCCGAGCGCATCCCCCCTCATCACGCCATCGATACCGGCCATTTGGCCGAATCGTCGCGCGCCCGACCGGATGAAACAATGATCGTCGTCCGGGAGGTCCGCTCCATGCCCTGACAGCCGAACCATGAAGACGCTGCATGCGCGTCGGCTGTGAAGCCATTGCATGCGACCCGATTCGTTCCATTGATTTTTTGTAGCTTATAAGTTACAATGCTCTCCAAGTTCGAACTGCTTCGCTATCAGCGCGACGACGGTCGCGAGCCTTTCACCGAATGGCTGAACGCCGTGCGTGACAAGCTCGCGCAGGCACGCATCCGCGAGCGCCTGCGCCGCGTACAGACCGGCAATTTCGGCGACTGCGAGCCGGTCGGCGAAGGCGTGATCGAACTGCGCGTCCATGTCGGCGCCGGCTATCGCGTGTACTTCGGCCGGCACGGCAGCGCCCTGGTGCTGCTGTTGTCAGGCGGCGACAAGGCGAGTCAATCCGACGACATCCGGCGCGCAAAGGAACACTGGTCGAACTGGAAACGGAGGCAAATGTGAACAAGCTCAAAGGCGCGGCATCGCACCACGACGCAGAGGTCGCCGAACTCGGCGCCGACCGCGAGCTCGCGGTCGCCTATCTGCGCGTCGCGATGGAGTCGCTCGACGACCCGGACAACCGCGCGGCCGGCCTGCTCGCGCTGCGCACGGTCGCGGAAGCGTATGGCGGGCTCGGCGCCGTCGCGGCCGAAGCCGGCATCAGCCGCGAATCGCTGTATCGCACGCTGTCCCCGAACGGCAACCCGACGCTGAAGACCCTGCTCGCGGTGCTCAAGACCGTCGGCCTGCGCCTGTCCGTCGTTCCCGCGCAGCCGTCGCACGCGTAAGGGGCGCACGGCACGCGCACCCCCTCACGGCCTCACCATCCACACCAGCAGCATCTCGTCCGGCGCGACCGTCACTCCCGCCGGCCGATGCGCGATCGTCGGCTCGACCGCCAGCGCCTGCGCGATCGCCGCCGCATCGTCGATCGTCGTCGTGCGCACGATCGTCATCAGCCGCGCCGGCCGGCGCAGCGTCTCGCGATACAGCGCGCCGTACCACAGCGGCCGCGTGCCGAGCGCATCCTGCAGCACGTACGGATAACGCCACAGCCGCAGCACGAAACGGCTTTCCGGGTGGGCCGGGTCGATATGGACGAACACGCGCCGCGTGCTTTCGCCATGCGTATAGCGCGGCAGCACGGGCAGCGTATCCGCCGGCGCCTGCGGCAACAGCCAGCGCAGCGCGGTGGCCGGCGACCACGGCGTCGCACGCTGCCAGCCGGCCTGCGCGAGATGCCGGTCGAGCGTGTCCGACGTCGCGCTCCATTGCAGCGGCAGGTATTCCTCGCGGTCGCCGCCGATCTCGGTACGCCGCGTCGGCACGCGCTGCCAGCCGCCGCGCAGCCACTGGTCGACGGTCATCGCGACCACGTCGCCGACATGCGGACGCGCCGCGCGATCGAGCTGCCATTGCGCGGGCACCGTCCATACGCCGGCCGTCGCGAGCACGACGACGACCGCGACGAGCGCGCCTCTCGGCTGCACATGCTCGCGCACGCGCCAGTACGCATAGGCACCGGCGAGCAACGCGAACCACGCGAGCCCGAGGCTCCATCCGCCCAGCAGGCCCGACAACCACGTATCGCCGACGTACAGCCGCGCGAAACCGCCGAGCACGATCCACAGCACGACCGCGGTCACGACCGGAATGCGCCACAACGCGGGCCGGTCGCGCGTGAGCACCCAGCCGAGGCCGCTGCTCGCGAGGATCGCGAACGCGGCGTCGGCGTCGGGCAGCGCCACGTGCGGCGCGCCGGGCGGCAGGCTCGCGGGTGTCGCGCCCGGCACGCCCCCGCCGAACACCGGCACGAGCACGACGGCGACGCCGACCGTCGCGAGCCACCACGCAGCCGACAGCCAGCAGCGATGAATCATCAGCCAGACGAGAAACGCGGCCGCGACGATCAGCCCCGTGTCGTGCCCATGCAGCACGGCGAGCGCGCTCATCGCGGCGTCGACGGGCGGCGTGCGCAGGTTCTGCAGGAACGCGTACAGCGCGATGTCCGCGTGCATCAGCGGATCGTTCGCGACGACGTCCTGCACGATGCCCGCGAACAGCCACACACAGCCGATGAACAGCAGCGCGAGCACGGGCACCGCGCCCGGCAACCCGCGCAGGTACGCGATCCCGTCGTGCAGCCGCGCGCCGAACCGCGGCCAGCGGCGCGCGCAGGCATGCAGGGCTTCGGCGAGCGCACGGCACAGCAGCGGCCAGCCGCGCCGCAGCGCGACGCGCACGCCGATCCACACGAGCGCGACCAGCGCGGCGACGACCAGCAGGATCGCGGCGACCCGCACGCTGATCGCCGCGGCCAGCGCGGCCGACGCGCCGAACAGGATGCCGGGCGCGACGTGGACAGGCGCCCACACGAGCGCCGAGATCACGTTGACCGGATAGAACGACCGGCGCGGCAGCGTCGCGCAGCCGACGACGACCGGCACCACCGCACGCACCGGCGCGAGAAAACGCGCGAGCACGATGCTCTTCATGCCGTGACGCAGCACGAATTCCTCGCCGCGCGCGTAGGCGTTCGCATAGCCGAAGCGCGCCCATGCGTTGCGGATCATCCCGCGGTAATGCCGCCCGAGTTCGTAACTGATCCCGTCGCCGATCACCGCGCCGACGGCCGCGACGCCGATCGTCGCCCACGCGTCGAGCGCGCCCGCGCCGATCAGCGCGCCGGCCGCGAACATCACGGCGCCGGCCGGCACGATCGTGCCGATCAACGCGATCGCCTCCGCGCAGGCGGCCACGAACACGATCGCCAGCACGAGCAGCGGATGCGCGCCGATCGCACCGATCCACGCATGGATCGTGTCGCTCATCACACGCTCCCGAACGGTGCGGCCCGGCGCGCGAACGGCGGGCCGGCAGGGGCATTGGATACGTTCATCGCGACATGCGCACGCTCGCGCCGGTGTCGGGGTCAGGGGTCAATCGAATTCGTGTTGTCGCGCGTCGGCCTCGAGCGGCGCATCGTGGTAGCCGACCGTCGCGACCTCGTGCAGATAGCGCGCAAGAAACGCGCCGATCGAGCCGGCGGCCTCGTATTGATGCACATGCCGGAATTCGTGAGTCAGCAGGCGGCGCGTGTCCTGCCCGCGCAGCACGTACACCGCATGGCCGAGCGTGAGGCCGATCGTCCCGGGCGCGAGCAGCCCCGTGTCGCGGGCGAGCGCGGCAAGCGTCGGCGTGTCGGGAAACGGCATGCGATCGACGGCCGTCACGCGAATCCGCTCCGGTTGCGCGACGCCCACCGTGCGCGCGTCGTCGGCTTGTGCCGGCGTCAGCGGCGCGCCCCGCGCGAGCCCGCGCGCCGCCTCCGCTTCGGCCCACGCGACGGCGGCGGGCAATGCGGACGGCAGGATATCGGCAAGGTCGGTCATCGCAGGACTCCTTGATTGACGCGAGTGGCATCGGGCACCAGTTTAGTCCCGAATCGGACCGGTTCGCGGACCGGTTGCCGTGATGCCGCGCCGGCCCCGCGCGGGTGCAACGATCACCCGGGAATACCCGGATCCGGATGCGCGTCGCGCCGTACCCTTTCCCGTGAATTATTTCGTTTCAGTGCACATTCCGCGCTCAACCCTCCCGAAAATTTCTCGAACGAGTACCGTTTTCGGGTCCGGGGGCATATATTGGTCAGAAGAACGGCCGCGGCGACAACCGGACGGCAACACGCGGCGTCATCCCGAAGAGGATCGCTGGAAGATGATCAGGGTAATTCTGGCTGACGATCACGCAGTCATGCGGGACGGACTGCGTCACATCCTGGAGATGGCCGGCGGTTTCGAGATCGTCGGCGAGGCGAGCGACGGCTCGGGCACGCTCGCGCTGGCCGAGCGCACCGTCGCCGACGTGCTGCTGCTCGACCTGTCGATGCCCGCGCCGACCGGCATCGAGCTGATCCGGCTGGTCAAGCGCCAGGCGCCGTCGCTGCGCACGCTCGTGCTGACGATGCACGCGGAAACGCAGTATGCGGCGCGCGCATTCAAGGCTGGCGCCACCGGCTACCTGACGAAGGACAGTGCGACCGCCGAGCTCGTCGAAGCCGTCGGCAAGGTGGCCGCGGGCGGCATCTACGTGAGCCCGTCCGCGGCCGAAAGCCTCGCTCGCACGCTGCGCGCGCCGGCTCAGGTATTGCCGCACGAGCGACTGTCCGCGCGCGAACTCGACGTGATGCGCCGCATCGTCGCCGGCCAGACGGTCACGCAGATCGCGTTTGAACTCGCGCTGAGCGCGAAGACGGTCAGCACGTACAAGACGCGCATCCTCGACAAGATGGCGCTGCCGCACGAAGCCGCCCTGATCCGCTACGCGGTGCGCCACGATCTCGACCTCGGCGCCGACGACGCATGATGGCCGCCTTCCGCGTCCCGTCCGCACCGCCGCCGCCGAACGACGACGATCCGGATACGTCGCGCCTGTTCATGTCGTCGCTGCCGCCGGGCCGGCGCGAGCGGCGGCTCGCGCTCGCGACGGTGCTCGTCTCGGCCGTGATCTTCGCTGCGCTCGCACCATTCGCCACCCTGCCGCTCGCGCCGGGCTGGGCGTTCATTCCCGTGTACCAGTCGGCGATCGTCGTCAACGACATGGTGACGGCCGGCCTGCTGCTCGGCCAGTACGCGATCCTGCGCGAGAAGCCGCTGCTCGTGCTGGCGGGCGGCTACCTGTTCACGGCGTTCATGGCCGGCATGCACATGCTGACCTTCCCCGGCCTGTTCGCGCCGCGCGGCCTCCTCGGCGCCGGCGAACAGACCACCGCGTGGCTGTACCTGTTCTGGCACGGCGGCTTTCCGCTGTCGGTCGCCGCGTACGCGCTGCTGCGCGCAGCGTCGCGCGGGCGCCCGGCTCCGGCCCCGCAGCGCCGCGCGGCGATTCCGGTCGTTCTCTGCATCGCGGCCGCGATCGGCGCGACGGTCGCGCTCGCGCTGCTCGCGACCGCCGGCCACGACCTGCTGCCACGCATCATGAGCGGCAACCGGATGACCGCGACGATGACGAACGCGATCACGGTCGTCTGGGGGCTGAACCTCGTCGCGCTGATGCTGATGTGGCGGCAGCGGCGCCGCCATTCGGTGCTCGATCTGTGGGTGATGACGGTGCTCGTCGCGTGGCTGTTCGACATCGCGCTGTCGTCGATGCTGAATCACGGCCGCTTCGACCTCGGCTTCTATGCGGGGCGTGCGTACGGTCTCGTCGCGTCGGGCGTCGTGCTGTTCGCGATGCTGTTCGAGAACGGCCGGCTGCATGCGCAGACGGTGCGCGCGCTGGCCGGCGCGCGCTACCAGCATCTGCTCGTCGCGCAGAAAAGCGCGCAGTTGAACGAGGCGAACGAACGGCTCGAACAGCGCGTCGCCGCGCGCACCGCGCAGCTGAGTGCGTCGAACCGCGACTTGCGACGCGAAGTCGAGGAACGCGTGCGCGCGGAGCGGGCGCTGCAGGCGTCGCGCGAGGAGTTGCGCGAGATCGCCGCGATCAGCGCCAGCGCGCGCGAAGCCGAGCAGCGCCGCATCGCGCGCGAACTGCACGACGAACTGGCGCAGACGCTCGCGACGCTGAAGAACGATCTCGAATGGCTGATCGACCGCGTGCCGCAGGACGACGCGTCGCTCGCGCGCAAGATCGCGGCGATGCATGCGCTCGCGCGCGGCGCGGTGGCCGCGACCCGCCGCATCGCGTCGGACCTGCGCCCGCTGATGCTCGACGATCTCGGCTTCGCGGCGGCGATGCAATGGCTCGTGGAGGATTTCCGGCACCGTCACGGGATCGCGTGTGCGCTGCACGTCGAGCCGCCCGAATTGCAGCTCGACGAGCCGTATGCGACGGCCGTGTTCCGCATCGCGCAGGAAGCGCTCGCGAATGTCGCCCGGCACGCGGCCGCGTCGCATGCGGACGTCGAACTCGTGTGCGGCGGCGAAGCGATCGCGCTGACGATACGCGACGACGGCGCGGGCTTCGATCCCGCGGTGCCGCGCAAGTCGAGTTCATTCGGGCTGGTGGGGTTGCGCGAGCGTGCGTACCTGGTCGGCGGCACGCTGCGGATCGCGACGACGCTCGGCGAAGGCACGACGGTCGAGGTGGAGATTCCGCGGGTGCCCGCGCCTGTGGCGGTCGCGCATGGCGTGGACGGGGATTCGCGAATCAATCGCTGACCAACGCGGCAACGACAACCACCGCATCGTCACGTATCAGTGGTAATCATCTTCCCGTTGGCGTCGTGCGGCTAAAATCGTAACTTGCTCGGCTGCTTCAATCTCGAACAGCAGGACATAGCCCGACGTGCCGAAGGACACGATCAGCTCGCGCAAAAATGGATTTCCGTGATCGACCTTGCGGCATGTGAACGGAAACATGCGGAGCATGGCGACACCTTGTTCGATCGCGTCCACAGCCCGCGCCGCCGCATCCACATCACATTCGAGCAAGTATCGATACATCCCTACCAGATCCTCACGGGTCGCACGTGTATATCGGACCCGATAGATCAATCAGCCGCCTTCGCTGCACGCGCAGCCTTCAGCATGCCCTCGAGTTCGGCCTGCACGTCGGCGGCATCGACGTATTCACCGGTACGACGCGCCTCGTCGCGCGATGCGAGGCCACGGGTTACAAACTCGCGTTGCAGACGGCGACGCGCGATCCCGTCGCGCAGCGCCGACTCCATGAACGCAGACAACGTCTCGTTTTCTTCAAGGACCGACTCTGCCTCCTCCCGCAATTGCGGATCGACACGCAGCGCCGGCATGGTCGCGGTTTTCATCGCACACTCCATGCATTACATATGTAATGCATGGTAGCGCACCCGCTTTTTCGCGTGCAGTCGGCCGTTCGGCCTAATCCACGTATCCCGGGGCCACAACCCCGGCCGTCCATCACGCCTGCGCCGCCACCATCCCCCGCTCCGAGCGCGTCCACGCGACCAGCGCGCCGACGCCGAGCAGCGCGAGGCACACGATCGGCACGATCATCGGCCCGAACGCAGTGCCCGTCACCTTGCCCGCGAACGGCATCAGGTTCTGGCTGAAGAAGCCGCCGAGGTTGCCGATCGAGTTGATCGCCGCGACGCTCGCGGCCGCCCGCGCGCCGGTGAAATAGCGCGGCGGCATCGACCAGAAGCACGGATACAGCAGCGGGATGCACGCGCCGCCGAGCACGAGCGCGATGAAGCGCAGCGGCGTCGACGGCAGCACGAGGCTCAGCAGAAAACCGAGCGCACCGAGCGCCGCGACGATCGCGATCGTGCGCAGGATGCTCTTCGCGCGCCGCAGCTTCGACGGCAGCCACACCAGCAGCACCACCGCGAGCGCCCACGGCAGCATGCTCAGGAACCCGTTCGTCGTGCTCGACACGCCGAACGACTTCACGATCGTCGGCAGCCAGTACGTGACGCCGTACAGCGACGTCGACATCAGCATGTAGGTCGCCGCGAACAGCATCACGCGCGGATCGAGCAGCGCCTTCCACGGCTGGCCGTGCTCGGCCTGCGCGGGCTTCTCGCGCTCCAGCGCGGCCGCGACGATCTGCTTCTCGCGCTCGTCGAGGAACCGCGCTTCGCGAAACGATGCGGGCAGCACGCGGAACACGACGATCGCGACGACCACGGCCGGAATGCCCGTCGCGACGAACACCCACTGCCAGCCCGCGAGCCCCCACACGCCGTTCAGGCTCAGCAGCAGGCCGCCGACGAGCGAGCCGAGCATGTTCGCGAGCGCGCTGCCGAGCGTGAAGATGCCGAGCACCTTCGCGCGGTAGCTCTGCGGGAACCACAGCGTCAGGTAATAGATCACGCCCGGATAGAAACCGGCCTCGGCGATGCCGAGCACGAAGCGCAGCGAACAGAACGCGGGCATCGACGTCGTGAAGCCCATCAGCACCGTGATGAGCCCCCACGTCAGCATGATCCGCGCGAGCCACACGCGTGCGCCGTAACGATGCAATGCGAGCGTGCTCGGCACCTCGAACAGCAGGTAGCCGATGAAGAACAGCGACGACGCGAGCCCGAACGCGGCTTCCGTCATCCCGAGGCTGTGCACCATCTGCAGTTTCGCGAAACCGACGTTCTGCCGGTCGATGAACGCGATCAGGAACATCACGACGAGGATGGGCAGCAAGCGCCGCGCCATCTTCGACATGATGCGCTGTTCTTCGGCGGACGCGGGGTCCAGGGTGTCGGTAGCGTTCACTTCAGGCTCCTTGCGTGAATCGGTTGCATATCGGTTGAATCGGCGGGTTGATTCGGCGTCGCGCGTGACGAATGCGCCGGCGTCAGCGGGTTCGATGAATGGATTCGGTTGGCCGCAGGCGTGGCTCAACCCGACCGGTAGTCGTCGAGCATCGGCGCGAACATCTCGTGCCACGCGCGCGGCTTCGCCTTGATCGTGCCGGCCAGGTACAGGAATTCGACGTAGTCCATCAGCTGGTTCGGCAGCACCGAGAAGCGCGTGTCGGGCGCGGCGAGCATCCGCATCACGTCGTCGTGCGACACGCCGACGCCCGACGACGTCGCATACAGCGCCGCCGCCGCACGCGGGTCCTGCGCGATCAGGCGATTCGCTTCGTCGAGCGCGCCGAGGAACGCGACGGCGAGCGCGGGCTCCGCATCGACGAGCCGCTTCGGCGCGAACACGACGTCGAGCGTCATCGGGCCGAGCACGTCGACCGAGCTCACCACGCGATGGATGCCCGGCTGCCGCAATTCGAGCGTCGAGAACGGCGGCGACGTGAAGTGCGCGGTCACGCCGTTCTCGCGGCGGATCAGCGCCTGCATCGCCTGCGGATGCGGCAGGTTCACGGTGATCGAATCGAGCTGCGCGAAATGCCTGGGGCCGAGCTGCCGGCTCGCGACCATCTGCAGCACGACCGCCGACAGCGACGTGCGGATGCCGGGCACCGCGATCCGGTCGGACGGCGCGAAGTCGCGCAGCGACACGAGGCCCGGCCGGTTCGCGTTCAGCGACAGCGACGTGGTCGACAGCCCGCTGATGCCGATCACCTCGACGTTCGGAATGCCGCGCGCCCGCGCCCACAGCTCGATGAAACCCGGCGCGCCGGCGCCCGCGAAATCGAGCGTGCCGGCCATCATCGCGTCGTTGACGGAATTGCCGCCGTCGAGCAGCACCCATTCGACCGCGACGTCGCGCACGCCGTGGCGCGCCGCATGCCGCTCGAACAGCCGCTGCTTCTCCATCACGAGCAGCGGCAGGTACAGCACGCCATAGCCTTTCGAGATCCGCACCGTGCGCGGCTTCGCGCGCACCAGCGCCGGCGCCCCGAGCACGCCCAGCACGCCGAGCCCGGCGGCGATCAACGCGCGGCGACGCGGCGACGTCGTCATGCACGCACCGTCGACGTGCGGCGAACGGCCAGCCGCCACGCGCGGGCCGGCGTAGCGCCGCGGCGCGCGTTCGTCGTGCCCGTGACATGCTGCATGTTGCCGTCTCCTTGAATATTTCTGGTATTAATGCCGTCCTTGCATCCTGCTTCCGGCTCGACACAGGTTATCGACCGAGTCTGAGAAAATGCTGACATCCCGGCCTCGGGAAAACCCCTAACCCCTCTACCTGCAAACGGCACCATGCGTATTCTCGTCGTGGAGGACGATGCCGAAATCGGCGCGGCGATCCGCGGCCGCCTGGCCCGGCTCGGCCACGCCGTCGATCTCGAAACCGACGGCGCGACCGCGAACGGGCTGCTGCGCGTCGAGCGTTTCGATCTCGTCGTGCTCGATGCGAATCTGCCCGGCATGGACGGCTTCACGGTCCTGCGCAACCTGCGCGCGTCGGGCAGCACGACGCCCGTGCTGCTCGTCACCGCGCGCTCGGCGATCGACGACCGTGTGAGCGGCCTCGGCCTCGGCGCCGACGACTACCTCGTGAAGCCGTTCGACTACCGCGAGCTCGACGCACGCGTGCAGGCGCTCCTGCGCCGCAACAGCGGCCACGCGAACGACGTGCTGACGCTCGGCGGCCTCGTGATCGACCGCAGCAGCCGCCTCGCGGAACTCGACGGCCAGCCGCTGTCGCTGTCGCGCCAGGAATTCGCGCTGCTCGAAATCCTCGCGAGCCGCCCGCAGCGCATCTTCTCGAAGGAAGAACTGCTGAACCAGTTGTTCAGCTTCGGCAACGAGCCGACCGCGAACGCGGTCGAGCAATACGTGACGCGCGTGCGCAGGAAGCTGCAGGGCAGCTCGGTCGAGATCCGCACCGCCCGCGGGATGGGGTATCAGATTGCCGCGCATTGACTGGTTTCCGAAGACGCTGTTCGGGCGCACGCTGCTGTTCATCGCGCTCGTCGTCGCGACCGGCGCGCTCGCGCTCGCGGCGATCGCGCGCTACTACGCGGGCGTCGCGGCCGAACGCGCGTACGACCAGTTGCTGGCGGGCGCGTCGATCCAGGTCGCGGAAAACCTCTACGTGCAAGGCGGCGTGCTCGCGCTGAATCCGCCGGTGGCCGCGCTGTCGACTCTGTCGCGCTACGACCTCGTCTATTACAAGGTGGTCGATTCGCGCGGCGTCGTCGTGGCCGGCTACGACGACCTCGCGAGCCCCGCGACGCTCGCCGCCGCGAAGCAGGGCCCCGCGTTCGCGAACGCCGTCTACCAGGGGCACCGGATCCGCACCGCGACGATCGCACGGTACATGCCCGAGGAAAGCACGCCCGGCTGGGCGCTCGTGACGGTTGCGCAGACAACCAACGCGCGCCAGCAGCTGACGAACGACATGAGCCTCAAGGTGTGGACGTTGATCCTGCTGATGAGCGTGCTCGCGGTCGGTGCGAGCGGCCTCGCGATCCGGCGCGGCCTGCGCCCGCTCGCGCAGATCGGCGCGATCATCGCCGCGCGCGACCCGGCCGACCTGCGGCCGGTGGCCGTCGATACGCCGAGCGAAATCGACGCGATCATCGGGTCGATCAATGGCCTGATGCACCGCCTCGCCGAGCGGATCAACGCGATGCAGCGCTTCATCGCCGACGCCGCGCACCAGATGCGCACACCGCTCGCGCGGCTCGACGCGCAGATCGAGCTGCTCGACGGCGAATCCGACCCCGCGCGTCACGCGGCGCGGCTCGATGCGCTACGCGCGACCTCGTCGGACGTCGGCCGGCTCACCGGGCAGTTGCTCAATCACGCGATGGTGATTCATCGCACCGAGGCCGTGCCGCTGCAACCGGTCGACCTCGTCGCGCTCGCGAAGGAGGTCCTGGGCCGCACGATTCCGCTCGCCGGCGAGCGCGACGTGGCCGTCGCGTTCGCGAGCGACGCGCCGCACGCGTGGATCGACGGCGATGCGATCAGCCTGCAGGAAGCATTGTCGAACGTGCTGCACAACGCGCTGCTGCATGGCCACGCGGACGACATCGTCGTGTCGGTCGCGACCCAGGGCAACGCGGATCAAGCGGTGACGCTGACCGTCACCGACAACGGGCGCGGGATACCGCGCGAGCACTGGGACGCGGCATTGCAGCCGTTCGTGCGGATCGCGCCGGACGGCAGCGAGCGGCGCACGGGGTCCGGGCTCGGGCTCGCGATCGTGCAGGAAGTGATGAAGGCGCACGGCGGGCGCGTCGGGTTCGCGTTTCCCGATGCGGGCGGGTTCGCGGTGGTGCTGACGTTTCCGCGGCCGGCGACGACGCACGCCGCACGCGACGCTTAGACAACCGCGGATCCGGCTCAGGCCCGCTCGATCGAACGCCGCCGGGCGACACGCGTTCAGTCGTCGCTGTCCCGATCGTCGCCGGCGTTGCGCTGCGCGTGTCGCGCAACCCGTTGATCCAGCGCGTCGTACTGGCGGTCGCAGAACAACCGGCACAACGCATCGACGTCGACGCGCCTTCTCACGTCGATCGTCTCGACGTGCTGCTCCAGCTTTCCCTTGCCGATCCCGAAGAGCCCCTTCTTCATCCGCATGGACACCACATTCAGCTGGAAGCCGTCCGAATGCGCATCCGTCAACGCAGTCACCCACAGCTCGCGCTGATCGTCGGCCTGCTGCAGCACGAGCGCCGGCAGCGGGCCGTCCTGCGTCTCGTTCCATTCGACGTGCTGGGCCGCCCAAGGGAACGCATCGAATGCGTGAACGAACGACGCGTAGTCGGTCGCGCCCTGCTGATCGAGCTGATTGAAATCGTAGCCGACTTTCTGGATGGAACAGGTCAACATGGCGCGGCAACCCCGTGGTGTTCGAAATCAGGAGAGCGGCAATCTACCGCGAATTTCGGTATCCGTTACGATTTTTCCGGTCGGCTCATGAACGCACATTCGCCGTCGCCGAGCGGTGATCTTCGAGGTAAGTGCCGGCCAGCCTGACGAGCTCGCGCTTCAGTTTTGGATCCCCCAGCAGCCCGCGCCGAGCCGCGTTGTGCACGACACCTTCGAACGCGGACGACAGCACCTGCGCGGTCAACGTATCGGCCTTGACCGGCGCACGCCCTCGACACGCGGCAACGATCAGCGCATACCGGCGCAGATATTCCTTCTGAAATGCGTCATACGCGTCTTTCGCACCGCCCGGATCGGGGAGATCGAGCAGCACCCGGTGCAGCGCAGGGTAATCGCGGTGCGCGGCGATCAGGTCGCCGATCAGACCTTCGAGCCGACGCCCGGCGCTCGCCTGACGGTCATGCGCGCGCTGCAGCACGGCGAGCACGTCGTCGAAATGGCGACGCCGAATCGCATCGACCAACGCGAGCTTGTTCGGGAAATACTGATACACGGAGCCGATGCTCACCCCAGCGACTTGCGCGACCTCGTTGGTCGTGAATCCGGCCCATCCGTGCTTGTCGAGAACGCGAGCCCCGGCCGTGACGATCACGTCCACCGTCGCACGCGAACGAGCCTGGCGCGGGGCTTTGCGCATCGCGGCGGCGGCATTGGAAACGCGAGTGGACATGCGGGCTCCCACTGAAAATAATGGTGACGAAGCTCACATATTAGGTGAACCCGACGAGGAAACGACCATGAGCGCGAACGCACTCCTGTCCCGCATGCTGCGCTACCAGGCATGGGCCAATGACGAAATGCTGAAGGCGATGTCGGGGCTCGACGCGGAGCGGCATGCGCAAGCACGTCATCTCGCGCTGCGGCTGATGAACCATTGCCTCGTGGTGAACCGGATATTCGCCGCGCATCTGAGCGGCGAGCGTCACGGCTTCGTGTCCGACAACACGCCTGACACGCCGGAGCCGGAAGCGCTGCGCGCGGCATTCGCCACGCTCGATCGCTGGTATCTCGACTATGTGGCAACCGCCACACCCGACATGCTGTCGGAATCGATTCCCTTTCTGTTTACCGATGGCGACAACGGATACATGACGCGCGAAGAGATGCTGACCCATGTCGTCACGCACGGCGGCTATCATCGTGGCGAAGCGGGCAGACTGATGGTTCAGGCGGCTGCGCTCTCGGCACAGGATATCGAGCTCCCGTGGGACACGTACGCGGTTCACTTGCATCGGGCAGAGCCCGAGCGCAGGCTTCAAGGCAAGCTCGGCGACGCGCACTCAGCGAATGCCGGGCGATGAAACGCGCCACGCCCACTACACCGCCACCGCCTCCCCACCGAGATACGCATCGCGCACGCGCTCATCGTCGAGCAGCGTTTTCGCGGGCCCTTCCAGCACGACGCGCCCCGTCTGCAGCACGTACCCGTAGTGCGCGATCTCCAGCGCGAGGCTCGCGTTCTGCTCGACCATGAACACCGTCACGCCTTGCCGGTTGATCGCGTCGATCAGTTCGAGCACCTTGTCGACGTAGAGCGGCGACAGTCCCATCGTCGGCTCGTCCATGCAGATCAGCTTCGGCCGCGCCATCAATGCGCGCGCCATCGCGAGCATCTGCTGCTCGCCGCCCGACAGCGTGCCCGCGCGCTGCGCAAGCCGTTCGCGCACCCGCGGAAACAGGTCGAGCACACGCTCGTAGTCGTCGGCCACCGCCGCGCGATCGCCGCGCGTGTATGCGCCCATCAGCAGGTTCTCGCGCACGCTCATGTCGGCGAACAGCCGCCGCGCCTCCGGCACGGCCGCGATCCCGCGCCGCACGCGCTGCGGCGTCGCGAGCGCCGTCACGTCGTCGCCGTCGAAACGCACGACGCCGCGCTTCGGCCGCATCAGCCCGAGAATCAGCTTCATCGTCGTCGACTTGCCGCTCGCGTTGCCGCCGAGCAGGCTGACGATCTGCCCGCGGCCGACTGCGAAGTTCACGTCGAAGTGCACCTGCACCGGTCCGTAGAACGTGTCGAGATGTTCGAGTTTCAGCAGCGCATCGGTCATGGTCGTATCGGGTTCCGGGGATAGTACGCTCATGCGGCCGCCTGCACGGTCCGATCGGCCGACGTGCCGCCCGCATGACGGCGGCCGAGATAGGCCTCGATCACGCGCGGATCGTGCCGCACGTCGCGCGGCGCGCCCTCGGCGATCTTCACGCCGTTGTCGAGCACCATCACGCGGTCGGACACGCGCATCACGAGTTCGAGCTTGTGCTCGATCAGCAGGATCGTCAGGCCGCGCGCCTTCAGCGACTGGATCAGTTGCAGCATCTCGGCCGTCTCCGTCTCGTTCATCCCGGCCGTCGGCTCGTCGAGCAGCAGCAGGCGCGGATGCAGCGCGAGCGCGCGGCCGATCTCCACGCGCCGCCGGTTCGCATACGACAGGCTGTGCGCCGGATGATCGATGCGCGGCGTGAGCCGTTCGCCGAAGCCGGCGACGATCGCGCGCGCTTCTTCGCGCAGTTCGGCTTCCTCGCGCCGCACCGACGCGGGCCGCACGAGCGCGCGCAGCACTTCGGCGGCCGCGCCGAGCGCCGGCCAGCCCGGCCGTGCCGCGCGCAGCCGCGCATGCGCGCCGATCAGCACGTTGTCGAGCACGCTCAGGTTGCCGAACACGCGACCGTGCTGGAACGTGCGCGCGATGCCGAGCGCCGCGAGCCGTTCCGGTGCGGTGCCGGTGATGTCGCGTCCGTCGAACGTCACGCGGCCGGCGTCGGGCCGGTCGGCGCCCGCGATCAGGTTGAACAGCGTCGACTTGCCCGCGCCGTTCGGGCCGATCACGCTCAGCAGTTCGCCGTCGGCCAGCGTCAGGCTCGCGCCGTCGAGCGCGGTCACGCCGTCGAAGCGGCGCGTCAGGCCCTGCACGTCGAGCAGGGGTCGAGTGGTGATCATCGCATTCCTCCTCACACCGTGCCGAGCAGGCCCTGCGGCCGGAACCGGACGAGCAGCAGCAGCACGAGGCCGTAGATCAGCATCCGGTAGTCGGCCGCCCAGCGGAACAGCTCGGGCAGCCCGATCAGCGCGATCGCGCCGACGATGCCGCCGAGCACGTTGCCGAGCCCGCCGAGGATCACCATCGTCAGCGCGAGGATCGACACCTGCGAATCGAAGGTCTGGTGATTGATGTAGCTGTACAGATGCGCGGCGATGCCGCCGCTCACCCCGGCCGCGACGCCGCCGACCGCGAACGCGATCGCCTTGTAGCGGTTCGGCGCGATGCCGTGCGCACGCGCAGCCACATCGTCCTCGCGCACCGCGCGCAGCGTGCGGCCGAGATGCGAACGCAGCAGCCGCACCTGCACGAGCGCGAACACGACGAGCACCGCGAACGTGAACCAGTACGCGGCGCGCGCGGTGGTCGCCCACGGCAGCGGCGCGATGCCGGTGATGCCGAGCGGGCCGCGCGTCAGGCCGTCCCAGTTCAGGATCACGAGGCTCACCACTTCGCCGATGCCGAGCGTCGCGATCGACACGTAGTGCCCGCGCAGCCGGAACGCCGGATAGACGAGCAGCGTGCCGAGCACGGCGGTGATCACGCCCGCGCACGGAATCGTCACGGCCGGCGACCAGCCGAGATCCGACGACAGCAGCGCCGACGCATACGCGCCGATCACGAGCAGCGCGGCGTGGCCGAGCGAGATCTGCCCGACCGTGCCCGCGACGAGCGTGAGGCTCAGCGCGAGCAGCCCGTACAGCCACGCGTTGGTCAGCGTCTGCAACACGTACGGCGATGCACCGAGCCACGGCAGCACGGCGGCCGCCGCGATCAGCGCGACGAGCAGCGGGCGCGGCACGCGCACCGCTTTCGCGGCGGCGAGGAAGGTGCCCGTCATCGGCTCGGGCGGCAGCGCGCGATTCGCGCTGAACAAGCCGTTCGGCCGCCACACGAGGAATACGATCAGCAGCCCGAACGCGAACAGGTCGCGATAGCTGGTGCCGAACAGCGCGACGCCGTAGCTTTCGACGAGACCGAGCAGCAGGCTGCCGGCGATCGCGCCCGGCACGTTGCCGAGGCCGCCGATCAGCAGCGCGACGACGCCTTTCAGCGTCGCCTGGAAACCCATCGCCGGATCGATGCTGTTGTAGTACATGCCGACCAGCAGCCCGCTCACGCCGCCGAGCGCGCACGCGATCGCGAACACGGTCTGGTTCACGCGATCGACGTCGACGCCCATCTGCAGCGCCGCGTCGCGATCCTGCGCGGTCGCGCGCACGGCCCAGCCGAGCCGCGTGAAGCGCAGGAAACCGTACAGCAGCGCGGCCGCCGCGATGCCGATACCCGCGATCAGCAGGTCGAGCGAACCGAGCGTCGCGCCGGCGATCCGCACGTGCCAGTCGGGCAGCGGCGTCGGCACCGCGCGCGGGTCCGCGCCGAACGCGAGTTGCGCGAGCTGGTCGAGGATGAAGCTGATGCCGATCGTCGCGAGCAGCGGCGCGATGCGCGCGGCATGGCGCAGCGGCCGCAGCCCGATCCGTTCGATCGCGATGCCGAGCGCGCCGCAGCCGACCACGACCGCCACGAGCGCGACGGGCAGCGGCAGCCCGAAGCGCGTCAGGCACAGCCAGCCGATGAATGCGCCGACCATGTACACCGAGCCGTGCGCGAAGTTGATCAGGTGCGACACGCCGAAGATCAGCGCGAGCCCGACCGCGAGCAGCGCGTAGATGTTGCCGACGATGAGGCCGTTGAGCGTGTAGTCGAGCCAGGAAGCCATTACGATGCGTCCGTCAGGTGCAGGCGGTTCAGGTCGGGGTCAGCGCGCCGCGAGCTGCGGCTTCGCGCCGTCCCACAGCGCCCACTGCCCCTGCTTCACCACCAGATACACGGTGCGCGCGCCCGCCACGCGGCGCGTCTGCGGATCGAAGCGCACCTTGCCGAAGATCACGCTCGGCACGTCGCTGATCTTCGCGAAGCCGTCGTGCGCGGCCTGGCGCGTCGTGCCGTAGCGGCGCAGCACTTCCGCCGACAGGATCAGCGCGTCGTACGCGCGCGCCACGAACGAATCGGGATCCGCGTGGAATTTCGCGCGATAGCGCTGCACGAACGCCTGCACCTCGGGGCGCGGTTCGGCCGGGAAGAAGTTCGATTCGGTGTAGACGCCTTCGACGGCCGTGCCGCCCAGTTCGAGGAACTTCGGCGAATACACGGAGCCCACCGCCGCGATCGGCAGTGCCACGCCCGACGTGCGCGCCTGACGCACGATCTGCGCGCCGTCGGCGTAATAGGAGATCAACACGATCGAATCGGGCTTCGATTCACCGATCCGCACGAGCGTCGAGCGGAAATCCTTCTCCGCCGGCTGGTAGCCTTCGGCCGCGACGACCTGCGCGCCGAGCCCCGCCACCGCCTTCGCGAAGATGTCCTTGCTGGTGCGGCCCCAGTCGGTGTTCAGGTACAGCACCGCGATCCGCTTGAAGCCGAGTTCCTTCACCGCATAGCGCGCGAGCAGCGGCTGCTCCTCGGCCTGGCTCAGCGCGGTGCTCCACAGATAATCGCCGCCCTTCGTGAAATCCGGGTGCGAATTCGTGAAGCCGAACTGGATCAATTGCCCACGCTGATAGATCGGCGACGCGGCCATCGACGTCGCGCTCGAGAAATCGCCGAGCTCGATCGCGATACGCGGATCGGCGACGAACTTCTGCGCGATCGCCACCGCCTGGCGCGGATCGCTGCGACTGTCCTGGAAGTCGATCGCGAGCGGCCGGCCGTGAATGCCGCCGCTGCCGTTGATCTCGTCGAGCGCGAGATCGAAGCCGCGCTTCCACTGCTCGCCGTACTGCGCGTCCTGGCCCGTGAGCGGTCCGCTCACGCCGATCACCACCGGCTCACCGGACACCCCGGCCGCGAGCGCGCCGCCCGTCGACAGCCCCCATGCGGCAGCGAGCGCCGCCACCGTGCCCAGCACGCGCCGCCATGCGCCGCGTGCGTCGTTCCCCGAAACGTTCATGCGTCCCCCAGCTTCAGTCAATCGAAAAGAGTGAGGGCATGTAACCATCCGGTTCAGGACGATCCAACGAAGTTTTGCGCATATCGATATCGCATGCGGCGCGAAGCAAGCGACGCTCGCGAACGGTCGTCTGTCCGTCGCGCATCAGGCGAAGTACGGGCCTGCATCGCATCGCATTGATTCGATTGGCGTTTCGTTCTCGCGACCTCGCGCAACCGGCGCGCATACGCGCACCACCGGCCGCCGCGACGATCGCGCCCTTCGCAGTTTTCCCGCTGTCGATAGCAAAAATCATTATATGAATCACGCATGCTCGCGCTCCTACAATGCGCAAATTGCATCATCGGAACGCGTCATGGAGCTGCATCAACTCGAAGCTTTTTCCGCGGTCATGTCGGCCGGCAGCGTGACCGGCGCGGGCGAACTGCTCGGCCGCTCGCAGCCGGCCGTCACGCGGCAGATCCAGGAACTCGAGGCCGATCTCGGCTACGCGCTGTTCGACCGGCATGGTCCGCGCGTCACGCCGACGCGCCGCGCGTTCCTGCTGTACGAGGAAGTCGAACGCTCGCTGGTCGGCCTGCGTGCGATCGAGGCGCGGGCGCGCGCGCTCGGCGACGAAACCGCCGAACCCGTGCGCATCGCGGCCACGCCGTCGCTCGCGGCCACGCTCGTGCCGGCCGCGCTCGCCGCGCTGCCCGACGACGCGCATGCGCCGCACTATCAGTTGCGCAGCGAATCGGCCGAGCACGTCGTGCACGAGGTGCTGGCCGGCACGGCCGATGTCGGCGTCGTCACGCTGCCGATGGCGCATGCCGGGCTCGACGTGCACTGGATCGCGCAAACGCCGTGCGTCGCCGTGCTGCCGGCCGACGATCCGCTCGCGGCGAAACCGCGCATCGCACTGCGCGACCTCGCGCGGCGCCGTATCGTGACGGTCGCGAACCGGCATCGGCTGCGTCAGCGGATCGACGCGGCATTCGCGGCCGCGCGCGTCGATGCGCGCGTGTTCATCGAAACCAATGCGTCGCTGAATGCGGTGATGGCCGCGCGCGCGGGCATCGGGATCGGCATCGTCGATCCGGCCACGGGCGTCGCGCTGCCGGTGGACGGCGTCGTCGCACGCCCGCTCGACGTCGACATCCCGTTCGCGTTCGGCGTCGCGACGCCGGCCGGCAAGACGCGCACGGCGGCCGTCGAGGCGCTGCTCGACGCGCTGCATCGCACGACGCGCGCGCTGCTCGACGACGTGATCTTTCACGACGCCGCCGCGCACGATGCGCTGCTGCGCGGCGACCGGCTGCGCACCGACCGCACCGCGCGCCCGCCTCGCCCGACCCGTGCGCGCCGCGCGCGCCCGGAGGCCGCATGACGGCCCAGCTCGACGCACTCGAAGCGCGGCTCGCGCAGGACCTGCGCTGGCTCGACCTGCCCGCGCCGTCGTGGGTGCCACCGCGCGAAGCGGATGGCGTACGCGTGCTCGACGTCGCGATCGTCGGCGGCGGAATGGCCGGGCTCGCGGCTTCCGCCGAGCTGCGCCTGCTCGGCATCGACAACCAGTGCGTGATCGACCGCGCGCCGGCCGGCTACGAAGGCCCGTGGGTCACGTTCGCGCGGATGGAGACGCTGCGTTCGCCCAAGCAGCTCGCGGGCCCCGCGCTCGGCCTGCCCGCGCTGACGTTCCGCGCCTGGTTCGAAGCGCAATACGGCCGCGACGCGTGGGACGCGCTCTACAAGATCCCGCGCCCGCAATGGATGGACTACCTGCGCTGGTATCGGCGCGTGCTCGACCTGCAGGTACGCAACGACACGACGCTCGTCGCGCTGCGCCCGCGCGACGACGGGCTGCTCGCGCTCGACGTGCGCGGCAACGGCGAAGCACAGACGCTGCTCGCGCGGCACGTCGTGCTCGCGACCGGTCGCGACGGGCTCGGCGGCCCGTATGTGCCGCCCGTCGCGCAACGTGCGCCGCGCACGCGCTGGGCCCATTCGTCCGAGCCGATCGACTTCGCCGCGCTCGCGGGCAAGCGCGTCGGCGTGGTCGGCGCGGGCGCGTCCGCGTTCGACAACGCGGGCACCGCGCTGGAAGCGGGCGCCGCGCGCGTCGACCTGTTCTTCCGTCGCGCGGACATTCCGCGCATCAACAAGCTGACCGGCATCGGCAGCCCGGGCCTCGTGCACGGCTACGCCGATCTCGACGACGCAACGAAGTGGCGCTTCATGCACTACGCGCTGACGTCGCAAACGCCGCCGCCGCGCGACAGCGTGCTGCGCGTCTCGCGCCACGACCATGCGCACTTTCATGCGGGCAGCCCGATCGAGACGCTCGCCGACCATGCGGACGGGCTGGAAGTAACGACGCCGCGCGGCCGCTACACGGTCGATTTCCTGATCTTCGCGACGGGTTTTCATTCGGACTGGACGACGCGCGACGAATTCGCGTCGTTCGGCGCGCACGTGCGGCGCTGGAAGGATCGCTACCAGCCGGACCCGGCGCTGCGGCTCGACGAGCTCGCCGAGTCGCCCGATCTCGGCCCCGCGTTCGCGTTCCAGGAGCGCGAGCGCGGCGCGTGCCCGGCCGTCACGCGGATTCATTGCTTCAACCATGCGGCGAGCCTGAGCCACGGCAAGCTGTCCGGCGACATCCCGGCGATCAGCGCGGGCGCAGAGCGGCTGGCACGCGGAATTGCGAGCCGGTTGTTCGATGCCGATCGCGACCGCCACTACGACGCGCTCGTCGCCTACGCGAACGCGGAGTTGCAGGGCGACGAATGGCGCGACGCCGACGCCCTCGATCACTTTGACGACGAAGGAACACCGAAACGATGACTGACTCCATCACGCCGGCCGTCGGGCCGGATACGATCGACGCGGCAGCCGGCCTGCGGGAAGGCGACGCCGTCGCCGCGCTGCGCCGCGCCCGCGACAAGGTGCTGCTGCCGACACAACTGAGCGAAGCCGCGCTGTTCGATCCCGCGTTACCCGATCTTTCGCTGATCGAGCGGCTGCATGCGGCGCGGTATGTCGCACGGCAGTCGAATGCGCACGCGCTGGCCGACATCTATCGCGCCCGATTGCTCGACGCGGGCGGCACGCTCGACGACATCGAACGGGCGGATGCCGACGCGCTCGACGCACTGCCGCGCCGCCTCGGCGCGATCCTGTTGCACGCGAAGCGCCTGACGCACGCCCCGGCCGACGCGCGCGCATCCGATCTCGACGCGCTGAAATCGGCCGGGCTCACGACATCCGCGATCGTCGCGCTGTCGCAGCTCGTCGCGTTCGTCGCGTATCAGTTGCGCGTCGCCGCGGCCGCGCGGGCACTTCAGGCACGTGCCGCCAGGGAGGCCGCATGACGACGGCAGCCCACGGCTTCACGTCCGACACGCTCGGCTGGCGTGCGTGGCTCGACACGGTATCGCTCGACACGGCGACACCCGATCAGCTCGCGGTGCTGGAAGCGAGCCACCCGCAAGCGAAGACGTCCGACTATTACCTGCTGCTCGTCCACCTTCCCGACATCCTGCGGCAACGCTCGGGCGTATTCAACGCGATCATGTACGGTCCCGGCGGGCTGTCGCGCGCGGAGCGCGAACTGGCGAGCACGGCCGTATCGCGCGTGAACGGCTGCGTGTACTGCGCATCGGTGCATGCGCAGCGCTTCGCGCAGCTCGCGAAACGCACCGATGCGATCGAACAGGTGTTCGAGGATCCGGCGACGGCCGGCACGACGGCGCGCGAACGCGCGATCGTCCGCTACGCGATCGCGTTGACCGAACGGCCCGACGCGATCGGCGAAGATGACATTGCGGCGCTCGAAGTCGAAGGGTTGACGCACGAGGAGATTCTCGACCTGTCGCACGCCATCGCGATCTTCGCGTGGGCGAACCGGTTGATGCTGACGCTCGGCGAGCCGGTGTTCCCGGCACCGGCGGCCACGGCCTGACCGCAGCGAAAGAGGTGGCGCGGGCCCCCGCCCGCGTCACGCCTTGTGCGTCGACAACAAGATGCTCGTCTCGGTATTGGCGATTCCGTCGATCAGCCGGATCGCGCCGAGCACGCGATCGAAGTGTTCGAGCGAATCGGCATGCAGTTCGGCGACGAGATCCCAGCGCCCGTTCGTGCTGTGGATCGACGCGACGTTCGGATGCCCGCGCAGCACCTTCACCACCTCCGCGCCGCGATTGCCCTGCACCGCGATCGACATCAGCGCGCGAATCCGGTGCCGTTCGGCGGCCGGCTTGAGCCGTACCGTATAGCCGACGATCACGCCGTTTTTCTCGAGCCGCGTGAGGCGGTTCTGCACGGTCGCGCGCGCCACGCGCAATTCTTTCGCCAACGCGACGACGGGCAGTCGCGCGTTGTCGCGCAGCAGCGCGATGAGCTGACGGTCGACGTCGTCGAGCGTGATCATGAACGGCTTTCCTGTTGAGCGTGAACCGGCCGCCAGCGTGCCGGAGGCCGCCCGTTCCGGCCAGCGTGAACTGTTCAAAGTGCCGGAAATGGCTGGCAATTTGTCAAGTCTATCGAGAAATCTGCCACTTTTGCCGTCTTTTTGTTGGCTCGACTCACGGAAATAATGACTCCATCGACCGGCCGACCCGCCGCGCCGCTGCTTTCTCAGCAAGCCCGGATTCGCGCCGACACCCCGCCCGGTCGACCAGAACGCCCGGACACCCGTACCGGCACCGAATATGGAGACAGACCGATGACTCGCTTCCTCGACGTTCCCGCCACCGCCCGCCTGATCGCCAGGACCGGCGTCACGACGTTCCTGCGCGAACTCGTCGACACGCTGCGCGCCGACTACCTGCACTGGGCCGATTTCGACAAGTCGCCGCGCGTCGCGTGCCACTCGCGCGACGGCGTGATCGAGCTGATGCCCGTCGCGAACGCGTCGCTGTTCGCGTTCAAGTACGTGAACGGCCATCCCGTCAATGCGGCGCGCGGGATGCACACGGTGATGGCGTTCGGCGCGCTCGCCGAAGTCGATACCGGCTACCCGCTGCTGCTCGCCGAACTCACGCTCACCACCGCGCTGCGCACGGCCGCGACGTCGGTCCTCGCCGCGCAGGCGCTCGCCCGGCCCGATTCGCGCACGATGGCGCTGATCGGCAACGGCGCGCAAAGCGAATTCCAGGCGATCGCGTTCCACACGCTGCTCGGCATCGACGAAATCCGCGTGTTCGACGTCGATCCGCGCGCAACCGACAAGCTCGTCCGAAATCTCGCCGCGTACCCGAAATTGCGGGTCGTGCGCGCGGCCTCGACCGCCGACGCCGTGCGCGGCGCCGACATCGTGACGACCGTCACCGCCGACAAGGCATATGCGACGATCGTCACGGCCGACATGATCGAGCCCGGCATGCATCTGAACGCCGTCGGCGGCGATTGCCCGGGCAAGACCGAACTCGAGGCGGGCGTGCTGCACGCGGGCCGCGTGTTCGTCGAATTCGAGCCGCAGTCGCGCATCGAGGGCGAGATCCAGCAGATGCCGGCCGACTTCCCCGTGACCGAGCTGTGGCGCGTGCTGCAGCGCGAAACGGCTGGCCGCGAGCGCGCGGACGAAGTCACGGTGTTCGACTCGGTCGGCTTCGCGCTCGAGGATTACTCGGCGCTGCGCTACCTGTACGCGCTCGCGCAGCAGCACAACGCGGGCGTCGAGATCGCGCTGATTCCGCCGGCCGTCGATCCCAAGAACCTGTTCGCGCTGATCGACGACCCGGCCGCGATCGCGCACGGCCACGCGGCGTTCGTGACCGAAGCCGTCGCCGCGTTCGCGCGCTGACCGTCAGCTGGGGGCGGCCCCTGCGCCGCCCGTTTTCCTCCCTCCGCTCCCGCCCTTCATGAATCTCGTATCGATCCAGGCGCCATCCGCCGTCGTGATGATCCGGCCGCACCGCTTCCTGCCGAACCCGCAGACCGCGGCCGACAACGCGTTCCAGTGCACGGCCGCAGGCGGTGCGTGCGACACCTCGTCGATATCGGCCGCCGCGCGCGACGAAGTCACGGCCGCCGCGCGCACGCTCGCCGATGCGGGCGTGCGCGTGCACGTGTTCGACGACCACGGCGAGCGCGACACACCCGACTCCGTGTTCCCGAACAACTGGTTCTCGACGCATCCGGGCGGCCATGTCGCGCTGTATCCGATGCACAGCCCGAACCGTCGCCGCGAGCGGCGGGCGGACGTGATCGAGATGCTGAAGGCCGAGTACCGCGTGCAGGACGTGATCGACTACTCGGGCCTCGAATACGACGACGTGTTCCTCGAAGGCACCGGTGCGATGGCGCTCGACCACGTCGCGCGGATCGCGTACACCGCGCGCTCGCGCCGTGCCGATCCGGTCGCGCTCGAACGCTTCTGCACGCACTTCAACTTCGAGCCGATCTGCTTCGACACGGCCGACGCGAACGGCAAGCCGATCTATCACACGAACGTGATGATGAGCGTCGCGACCGAGTTCGCGATGGTCGGCCTCGACCTGATCGCCGACAGCCGCCGCCGTGGCGAGATCGCGCAACGCCTGACCGAAACGGGGCGTGCGGTGATCGCGCTCGACCACGCGCAGATCGTGAATTTCGCGGGCAATACGCTGGAATTGTCGGGGAAGGATGGGCGCGTGCTCGCGCTGTCGCGGCGTGCGTTCGACTGCCTCACGCACGACCAGCGCGCGGTGATCGAACGCTCCGCGCGGCTGCTGCCGCTCGACGTGCCGACGATCGAGCTGGCCGGCGGGTCGGTGCGCTGCATGCTCGCGGGGATACATCTCGCCCGGCGTTCGATGGCGGCACGCGACGGCGCGGCAATCGAACCGATGGAACGGGAGCGTGAAGCGGTGTCGCACGCCTGACTGTAGCGGGTTCTGACGTCGCGCTACCGTTGACGCGACCGGATGCTTCGATCTGCGAACGAGATCGAAGCATCCGGTCGTGCCTTCAATCGGCCAGCAACTTCAACCCCGCCGGCAGCGTTTCGCCGAATACGCGCGCCGTATCGGCTTCGTCGAACGCGATCGCTTCACGGACCATGTCGATCCACGCCGCCGATGCATTCGCGGCCGACAGGCGCTTGATGACGGCCTCGCGCGTGTCGTCCGGCAAGTCGCGCGAGCGGTCGCCCGTCATCCGCGCGATCTGCGCGGCCGCGAACGCGGCCGGCTCGACCTGCTTCCAGTCGAGCGCGAACAGCGCATCGAGCCAGCCGCCAACGATTTCCGCCGGCACGACACTGTGCGCGCTGCCATAGAACGGCCGCCGCGCACCGATCCGCCCGAGCGCCCATGCGCACAACGCGCGTTCGGCCGGCTTCTGCAGCTGCACGATCAGGCGCTCGGCGAGCTCGACCTTGCGCTCGACGGGCAACCGTTCGAGCGACGCCGACAACCGCGTCATGTCGGCCGGCCCGACCTTGGCCGGATCGAACGGCAGCTTGCGCCGCTTGTCGTCGGACGGTTCGAGGAACGCGATCGCGTCGCGCACCTGCGTCTGCGCATCGTCGTCGAGGCCGCCGGCCACGCGCCGCCACAGCGTCCACCACTCGGACCACACCTGCGCATCGGTCACGTATTGAATGCCGTCGTCGAACAGCGGCCACAGTTGCTCGATGCGCCACGCGTCGAGCGGATGACCGAAGCCCGGACGCAGGCAATAGCCGGCGAGATTCAGCCACGCGCGCTCGTGATCGGCCGAGCGACGGCGCCGCCGCGCCCGTGCGAGCAATGCGTCGAACAGTTCGCGCGCGAGCGCGACGTCCCAGTCTTCGCGGGCGCCGAGCACCTGTTCGAGTTGCGCGCGCAACCGGCGCGTGTCCTTCGGCGTCACGCCCGCGGCCTTGCTGCCGAACGAGCGCTCGATCAGCTCGATCGCCTGGTCGAGCCGCGGATGCCGCGCGGACGCCGCATCGTCGCCGTGCCCCGGCGCATCGCCGCGCAACTGGAATTCGAGCCGCCAGCGGCGCGCCGCGTCGTCGGTCGCGATGCAATGCATTTCGAGCGTGCCGACCTCGGTCAGCGACGCGGTGAGCTTCACCGGCGTTTCGCGCGCGTCGCCACCCGCCTTCGCGTCGACGACCGTCGCGATCGGCGGCAGCCGCACGAAATCGCCGCCGTCGAGATCGACGAGATCGCCGGGCCGGTACTTCGTGTCGGCCACCGTCGATACGAGGTGGAACCGCACCGGCTGCCCGAGCTGCAGCGCGAACGTGCGATCGTCGAGCCGGATCTCGCGTCCCTCTTCCGCGCCGCGCGGCAGCAGGCAGACGCCGCGGGCGGCGGAATCGTCCGCACCGTCGTCGAGCACGAGGAAATAGCTGCGCGCGGAGCCGCCGCCGATGCGCGGCGCATGGCCGGCACGCGCGAGCCCGTAGGCCACCGCGCCACGCGCGACGGCCACGTCGGGATGCGCGTTGTGCAGCACGTCGAGCGGCGCGCCGCGCCACGCACCGAGCGTCTGCGCAAGCCGGCCGGCGAGCGCGCCCGCGCGGAACACGCCGCCGTTGAGCAATAGCGTGTCCGGCAGCGGGCCTTCCGCATGACGATTCAGGAACGCGGCGACGTGGCGCGTGACGGCCGCGTCGCTCGCATACGGCAAGCCGAATTCGACGATCGCCGCGCGCGCCCGGCGCGGCAGTTCGCCGGCCTCGACCTGCGGAAAGAACCCGTCGACGACGATCTGCTCGACTTCCTGCCGCGTCAGCTCGGCCGAGCGCGCGCCGCCGACGAGCTTGCTGCCCGCGCCGAGCAGCGTGACGGTGGCGGACGCCGGCGCGTCGTCGCCGAGCAGCCGCTCCTTCGCCGCGCGGCAGCGCTCGACGAGCTGCGACAGGCTCGCGGCCGACAGCCGCGTACCGGGCTCGGTCAGCCGTGACTCGACCAGGCGCGCGAGCGCGAGGTCCATGTTGTCGCCGCCGAGCATCAGGTGGTTGCCGACGCCGACGCGCGTGAAGGTCGGCTCGCCATCGTCGCCCGGCGCGACGTCGACGAGCGTGAGGTCGGTCGTGCCGCCGCCGACGTCGCAGATCAGCACGCGCCGCGCCGCGGCGAACGTCTCGCGCAACGTGTCGCGCTGGCCGTACAGCCAGTCGTAGAACGCGGCTTGCGGCTCTTCCAGCAACCGCAGCGCCGGCAGCTTCGCGCGCCGTGCGGCCTCCACGGTCAACGCGCGCGCGCCGTCGTCGAACGACGCGGGCACCGTCAGGATCACGTCCTGCCGCGCGAGCGGCGCGTCGGGAAAATGCGCGTCCCACGCGTCGCGCACATGCGCGAGATAGCTCGCGCTCGCCTCGACCGGCGACACCTTGTCGACGCCGTCGGCCGCGCCCCACGGCAGGATCGCCGCGAGCCGATCGACCGACGCGTGCGACAGCCAGCTCTTCGCACTCGACACGAGCCGGCCCGGCACCTGCGCGCCCAGCGTGCGCGCGTAGCGGCCGATCACGGCCGGCGGCACATCGGTCTTGGCCGATTGCGCGTTCGCCTTCGGATCAGCCGCCCACGGCAGCCGCAGCGCGTCCGGCGGCAGCTCGCCCGCCGCCGGGTGATAACGCACCGACGGCAGCAGCGGCTGCGCGGCCACCGCGCCGGGCCCGACCAGTTGCTCGACGTCGAACACGCGGATCGCGTCGGAACCGGCCTCGACGTACGCGACGACCGTATTACTGGTGCCGAGGTCGATGCCGACCGTATAACGCTTCATCGCGCTCAGGCGGCGCCGCGCACGTCGAACTCGACCTTCCAGCGCTCGTTCGTGCCGCTCGGGATCGCCTCGAGTTCGAGCGTCCCGGCTTCGGTCACGCGCGCATGCAGCTTCACCGGCACGACTTCGCCGACGGTGCGCCCTTCGGCGGGCAGCGTCGCCTGGATTTCCTCCAGCTCCTGCAGCTCTTCCGGCGACCAGTAGTCGAGCAGCGTGCCGACCTGGTCCTGGCGGCGCACCGACGACCCGAAGAAGCGGAACTGCACCGGTTCGCCGACGACGAGGCCGAACTCCTGCGGCGGCAGCGCCGCGTCCGAGCCTTCCTCCATCCCGAACGGCGCGACGCACAGCGCCTGCACCGGCGGCTCGAGCCCCGGCACCGCGGGCATCGCCGATTCGATCGCGACGTAGTACGCACGCGCCGTGCCGCCGCGAATGCGCACGCCACGGCCGCGCTTCACGTAGCCGTAGTACGCCGCGCCGCGCGCGACCGCGAGATCGAGATCGGCGCCTTCGAGCAGGCGCGCGGGCGGCGCACCTTCGGCGGCGAGCCAGTTGTTGAGCGTGTCCAGCACGCGCTGCGTGAGCAGCGTCGACTTGAACACGCCGCCGTTGAACAGCACGGCGGTCGGATGCAGGAACGTCGCGCCCTGCGGCAGCGTGCGCTGCACGCCTTCGAGCGTGTCGAGCGCCGCGACCTGGCGGCCGAGGAACGCCGCGAGATGGCGCGTGATGCCGGCGTCCTGCGCATACGGCAGGCCGAGCTGCGTCAGGCCGACACGCGCGCGGCTCACCGGGCGCGCGGCCGCATCGACTTGCGGGAAGAAGCCTTCGAGGATCGTCTGCGTGAGTTCCGCGCGCGTCAGCTCCGTGCGGATCGAGCCGCCGATCAGCTTCGAGCCGCGGCTCGGCACGACGAGCGGCACCGCGTCGGTCGTCGGGTCGGACAGCAGCGTTTCCTTGGCCGAGCGGCACGCGTAGGTCAGCGCGCGCAATTGCCACGGATCGGGCTGCGTGCCCTGCTGCGCGAGCTTGCGCGCGACCACGTGCGCGAGCGCGAGGTCCATGTTGTCGCCGCCGAGCAGGATGTGCTCGCCGACGGCCACGCGATGCAGTTCGAGATTGCCGTCGCGCTCGACCACCGCGATCAGCGACAGGTCGGTCGTGCCGCCGCCGACGTCGACGCACAGGATCAGGTCGCCGACCTGCACCTGCTTGCGCCAGCCGCCTTCGCTCTTCTGGATCCAGCTGTAGAGCGCCGCTTGCGGCTCTTCCAGCAGCGTCATCCGCGAGTAGCCGGCGGCGCGCGCGGCTTCCGCCGTCAGTTCGCGCGCGGCCGGATCGAACGATGCGGGGATCGTGACCGTCACGTCCTGGTCGGCGAACGGCGCGTCGGGGTGCGCGTGGTCCCACGCTTCGCGCAGGTGCGTGAGATAACGGATCGAGCTTTCCAGCGGCGACACGCGGGCCACTTCCGGCGGCGCATCGCTCGGCAGGATCGCCGCGCGGCGGTCGACGCCCGGGTGACACAGCCAGCTCTTCGCGCTCGATACGAGGCGGATCGGCGTGCCGGCGCCGCGCGTGCGCGCCATCTCGCCGACCGCGAACGCGCGGGAGGCCGTCCACGGCAGCGTCAGGTCGCCCTGGGTCAGTTCGCTTTCATGCGGCAGGTAGAGGAACGACGGCAGCAGGTCGCGCGATTCCAGCGCGCCGGGCGCGGTGAGCTGCGCGATCGGCAGCACCTGCTGCACGATCTTTTCGCCGTCGCTCGTGCTGCTGTCGACGTACGACAGCGCGCAATGGGTCGTCCCGAGGTCGATACCGATCGAATAGCGAGGATCGCTCACAGTTCCACCTCCGCCGGGGCGATCACCGATGCGTCGTGGCTGCCCGTCAGCTTCGGCAGGCGCACGTCGGATACGCGCCAGCCGCGATGGCTGACGGTGCCGGTGAACGGCGCGGAGCCGACCACGTTGCCGGTCACGCGCACGGCCGTCGCGTCGAAGCCGGCCGGCAGCGTCACGCGGCTGCCTTCGGCTTCGTCGCGCACCGGCACGATCGTGAAGTGTTCGCGCAGCGCGGCGCGGCAGCCGTCGTGCACGAGGCGCGCGGCCGCGCCGATGTCGGCGTCCGCGTAGCCGGCGATGTCTTCCTCGACGAAATCGATGAAGCGCGCATCGCGTTGCAGCAGGCCGAGCAGTTGCAGGGCGGCCTGCGGGCTCGCTTCGCGCAGCTCGGGGGCCGGCGCCTTCACGGGCGCCGGTGCGACGGGCGCGGCAGCGGGCGCCGGCGTCGGCGCGACCGGGGCCGGCGCGCCATCGCGCACGCGCAGCACTTCGGCCGCGAACTCGCGATTGCCGAGCACGGAGAAGAACGTGCCGACGGCCAGCGACAGCCGGCCGAAGAAGGACAGGTTGGATTCGGGCATGGGGTCTGGACTCCTGTGGGCTCGCAGCACGGCGAGCGTTTCTTGCCTGGGCGCCCGGCGGCGGCGTGCGGCATGCGCACCGGCGCCGCCCGGCGCGTGATTCGAACGCACCCTCGCGGGTGCGGAAAACCCGTATTTTGCCCTGTGGCGGACGAACCGGGCAGAAGTCGGGGGACAGAACACGGCGGCGCGGCGATTTCGGCCGCGCCGGATCGTGCCAGATTGCATGTCAGGCGCGCTCGATCCGGATGCTGCGCCACGTCAGCGCGTGTACCCCCGCAGCGCGGCCTTCGCCTCGAAATCGCGCGACAGCATGCCGAGCGTGACTTCGCCGAAGCGTGCCAGGAGCGACGCTTCGGCCTCCTTCAGCGTCGCCGACAGATGCGCGTTGACCGCCTGTTCGACCAGGCATTCGGGCTCGTCCTCGGGCACCAGATCGGAAAACAGCGGCGGCTCGCCCACCGCGCGATAGACGTCGAGCAGCGTGATGTCGTCGAGCGCGACGCTCAGCGCCCAGCCGCCGCCGTGCCCCTTCTCCGACTGCACGTAGCCGCAGTCGCGCAACCCGCCGAGCAGGCGCCGCACGACGACCGGGTTCGTGCACAGCATCGTCGCGATCGTCTCCGACGTCAGCGGGCCGTCGGCCTGGTCCATGTGGATCAGCGCATGCAGCATGCGCGACAAACGGCTGTCGGTTCTCACGGGCGGGGCTCCCCCTCTCTCGAAACTTTTGAAGTTGCATGAATGATACCATCGCCCTATCATGCAACTTCTCGTGTTTCATGAGTTGGCCGCCAGCGGAACACGTGGATCATTCACGCAGGTCCAGAAAGGAGTTGATGCATGCATTCCCATCATGAAGTGATCGTGATCGGCGGCAGCTTCGCCGGGCTGTCGGCCGCGATGCAACTGGCGCGGGCACGCCGCCGCGTGCTCGTGATCGACGCCGGTCGGCCGCGCAACCGCTTTGCCGAACACGCGCACGGCTTCTTCGGCCAGGACGGCAAGCCGCCCGCGCAGATCATCGCCGAAGCGCGTGCGCAGCTCGCCGCGTATCCGACCGTGCAGCGCATCGA
Organism: Burkholderia sp. 9775_39; assembly: GCF_015712225.1. Classification (NCBI taxonomy): domain Bacteria; kingdom Pseudomonadati; phylum Pseudomonadota; class Betaproteobacteria; order Burkholderiales; family Burkholderiaceae; genus Burkholderia; species Burkholderia sp. 9775_39. The sequence goes on from NZ_JACCQC010000015.1 coordinate 58,440, forward strand.
CGGCGAGGCACGCACCGCCGAGCGCGACGCGGACGGGCGCTTTCACGTGACGCTGGCCGACGGCAGCCGCGCGAGCGCCGACCGGCTGATTCTCGCGACCGGCATCCGCGACGCGTTGCCCGCGCTGCCGGGGCTGGCCGAACGCTGGGGCATCAGCGTGCTGCATTGCCCGTACTGCCACGGGTACGAAGTCAGCGGCCAGCGGCTCGGCGTGCTCGCCACGCATCCGCTGTCGGTCCATCAGGCGATCCTGATTCCGGACTGGGGCCCGACGACGTGGTTCACGCAGGGCGTGGTCGAAGCGAACGACGAAGAAGCCGCATTGCTCGCCGCGCGCGGCGTGCGCATCGAGCGCTCGCCGGTCGTCGAGATCCTCGGCGCTGCGCCGCGTATCGACGCGCTGCGGCTCGCGGACGGTCAGGTCGTGCCGATCGACGCACTGTTCATCGGCGCGCGCACCGACATGGCGAGCGACCTCGCGCAGCAGCTCGGCTGCGCGTTCGACGACGGGCCGCTCGGCACCGCGATTCGCGTCGACACGTGGAAGCGAACGAGCGTCGCCGGCGTGTATGCGGCCGGCGACGCGTCGAGCCTGATGACCAACGCGACGTTCGCGTCGGCATCGGGCGTGGCGGCCGGCGTGGGCGCGCACCGGTCGCTGGTTTTCGGGCTGGACGCGTAGGTGGGTGGGCAGCCGGGCGTCACGCCGCGCGCGGCGCGGCGTCCACCGCCGGCTGCGCGTCCCCCTCGGCGCTGCACGCTTCCAGCGAAATCCGCCGCGTCTCGCGCCCGTTGAGCCACCACAGGCCGGCCGCGAGCGGCCCCGGCAGCGCAAGCACCAGCAGCACGACCAGCGCGGCCGACGGCGAGCCCGACATTGCGTAAACATTCGTCAGCATCAGCGGCGCGATCACCGCGCCGAGCCGGCCGATCGCGACCGACACGCCGAGCCCCGTCGCGCGAATCCGCGTCGGCAGGATTTCGGACGACACCACATAGCCCGAGATGTACGCCCACGTGACGCCGAACTGGATCAGGCAGTAACCGAACACCATGCCGGGCAACGCGTGCATCACATAGATGAAGACGATCGCCGCGACGGTGAACGTATAGCTCGCGAACAACGACGCGCGCCGGCCCCAGGCCTCGACCAGGAACGCCGCGACGATGCCGCCCGCGAGCGCCGCGGCGTTGCCGATCATGTAGTAGATCGGCATGTCCGTCGACGCCACCTTCAGGTACGGCAGCAGCACGAGCGCCATCAGCGACAGCACGCCGTACACGACGGCCGCCTGCGAGAAGTTCAGCGCGCCGGCCAGCGCGCAGCGCGCGCGATACGCGCCGAACAGTTCGCCGACGTTGCGCCAGAACGCGGGCGCCTGGTGCGCGAAGCGGGTCGGCGTGTAGCGCTTCGTCAATGGCGCGCGGTCGGCCTGCGCGCGCGGCGCGCGCGCCACGCTCGCGACGATCTGCTCGACGATCGCTTCGGCTTCCGCCACGCGCCCCTGCTGGATCAGCCAGCGCGGCGATTCCGGAATCACGCGGCGGATCCAGAAGAACACCAGCGCCATCGTCGTGCCGAGGCCGAAGCCCACGCGCCACGCCCACTCGGGCGGCAACTGGTTCAGCACCAGATACGACGCGGCCGCCGACAGCAGCGCGCCGACCGGAAAACCCGACAGGATCAGCGCGTCGGTCCGGCCGCGATGGCGCGTCGGAATGAATTCGCCCATCGTCGCGGTCACCGCCGAATATTCGCCGCCGACGGCCAGCGCCGTCATCGCGCGGAAGAACAGGAACGATTCGTAGTTCCACGACAGCACGGTCGCGACGCTGAAGCACGCGTACCAGAGCAGCGTCGCGAGGAACAGGCGCTTGCGGCCGTAGCGGTCGGCGAGATAGCCGAACGCGATCGCGTCCACCAGCATCCCGAACACCCAGATGCTGACCGCGAGCGAGCCCTGCGCGGCGCTCAGGTGCCAGTGCGACTTCAGCACGCCGAACACGCTGCCGATGATGTTGGTTTCGAACGAATCGAGCGCCCAGCCGACGCCGAGCGCGACCAGCATCAGCGTGTGGAAGCGGGTCCACGGCAGGTTGTCGAGACGCGTGAGCGCGTCCGTTTCGATCGGATGAGACGGTTGCATGATGAGGGCTCCTCGTCAGTGAAGCGCCCGCTCGGGCTGCTCCGGGCTGAAGTCGAAATGCGGGAAGCGCGCGCGGGTGCCGATGAAGTTGCGCCCGCGTGCGCCGTCGAATGCGTGATCCACGATGCGCGCCCATTCGGGCGCGTCGATCCCGTACGCGGCCGGGTGGCTCGCGACGCCGAGCGCGTCGAGCAATGCGACGAGCTGCGCGGGGGCGGACGCCGTATCGCCGAAGATCTCGCGCAGCGCGGCGTCGCACGCGGCGTCGACGCCGAGCGCCGCCTGCATCACGGCCGGCAGGCAGAACGAGCACGCGATGCCGTGCGCGACGCCGCGCGTCAGCGTGATCGCATAGGAAATGCTGTGCGCGAGCGCGGTGTGCGTATTCGAGAACGCGAGCCCCGCGCGCAGCGCGCCGAGCGCCATGTCGCTGCGCGCGTCGAGATCGTCGGGGTGCGCATTCACGCGCCCGAGGCCGTGCATCAGTTCGCGTGCCGCCTGCACGGCAAGGCCGCGCGTGACGGGGTTCGCATGGACGTTCCAGATGCTTTCGAGCGCGTGCGACAACGCGTCGAGACCGCTGGCGAGCGTCGGCTGCATCGGCAGGCCGACCATCAGGCGCGGATCGACGATCACCGTTTCCGGAAAGAGATCGGGCCGCGACAGCGACAGCTTGCGCGCGTTGTGCGGATCCCAGACGGTCGCCCACCGCGTCACTTCGCTGCCGGTGCCGGCCGTGGTCGGGATCGCGACGATCGGCAGCGCAGGCCGCACCGGTGCGTCGCCCGTCGTGCCCGCGGCGCCGGACAGGATGCGCAGCACGCGATCGAAATCGCCGTGTTCGGCGGCGAGCACTTTCGCCGAATCGATCACCGAGCCGCCGCCGAGCGCGATCAGCACGTCCGGTTTGGCGGGCAGCGCGGCGAGCCGCTCGCACGCGCGTCGCAGCATCGGCACCGACGGGTTCGCCTCGACGCAGTCGATCCGCGCGAGCGCCGGCCCGAGCTGCGCTTCGACACGGTCGGCCAGCCGCGCGAACACGGCATCGGGATACGTGACGATCGCATAGCTGCGTCCGCCGAGCGCATCGCTCAGATCCGTGAGCGCGTCGACGCCGAAGCGGATCCGCACGGGATTGTGGAAGTGCCAGTCGCTCATGCCGCCGCTCCCGGGCGACGCCGCGTATCGCACACTTGTCCGTTCACGACCCGATATTCTGCATGACGAACCAACACGAAAAACCGATCTGCCGCGCAACACATGCTCGCACCTGAATGGAATGGGGACGAGCATCAGGTTAGGCATCCGCGATGACGCGTTCATGATCGAAAATCCCGGTCATCGGCTATGGATCGACCGAATTTTTCGATCGATCGCCGCCGCATGCCGGTGCGTCGTTGCCCGCGGTCACGCGTCGAGCGGCCGGCACCGCGCGACCGCATCGAAAAACGACGCGACCAGCCGGCTGCCGCGCCGTTCGCTCAGGCAACACACGTGGATATGGGTTTCGACCGGGTCGCCGTCGATGCGCAGCGGCCGCAGCCGCTCGTCGGGCACGTATTCGGCCTTCGATACCGTGCCGACGCCGAGCCCGCGCGCGACGGCCTCGCGCAACGCCTCGCGGCTGCCGATGTCCATCGCGATGCGCGGCGTCAGGCCGGCCGCCGCCATCGCGTCTTCGAGCGCGCGGCGCGTCGTCGAGCCCGGTTCGCGCATCAGCAGCGGCTCGCCGGCCAGTTCGTGCAGCGTGATCGCGTCGCGCGTCGCGAAGCGGTGCGTCGAGCGCACGAACGCGATCACCGGAAAGCTCGCATAGCGCTGCGTGAAGTAGCGCGCGTCCTCGAACGCGCGGGCCACCACGCCGACGTCGCACACGTACTCGTCGAGATCGCGCAAGACGGTTTCCGAATTGCCGAGCGCGACCGACAGGTGCATGTGCGGATGCAGCTTGTGATACGCGTCGATCATCTCGGTGACGTGAAACGGGCCGACCGCACCGATCTTCAGCGAGCCGCGCTGCAATGCGCCGCTGTCGCGCAGCAGCGCGGCGGCATCGCTCTCGTCGCTGCAGATGCGGCGCGCGATCGGCAGGAATTCGAGTCCGACCGCCGACAGCTCGACGCGCCGGCCGCGGCGGTGGAACAGCTCGACGCCGTGTTCGTGTTCGAGGGTCTGGATCTGCGACGTGATCGTCGTCTGGCTGGTGGACAGCGCGCGGGCGGCCGCGGTGAAACCGCCGTGCTGGACGACGGCAATGAAGCTGCGAAGCTGGGTCAGTGTCATGACGGGCGGTCGAATCGATCGGGAAATACGTGCCGAATGCCGGATGGCATCGAAAAATTCAATGTATCGGGCGAATGTGACAGGCGCGTTCCGGTCGAGCTTGTCGCCGCCCCTCGACGCCGCGTCGATGGCTTCGCCGCACGATGTGCGGTTTAATGCTCGACATCACCGGCATTAAGAGCCATGAAATGCTCGACCTCGACGACCTTCGACTCGTCCGCGCGATCGGCACGTCGCGCTCCCTGGCCGCTGCCGCCCGGCTGCTCGACCTCACGCCGCCCGCGGTCACGATTCGCCTGCAGCGGATGGAGGCACGGCTGAACGCAAGGCTCGCCGTGCGGCAGCCGAAAGGGATCGCGCTGACCGACGAAGGGCAGCGGCTGTACCAGGAAGCCGTCGGCATTCTCGAGCGCGTGGAAGCGCTACCGGGCAGCCTCGCGGGCGACCACGGCGACGTGCAGGGCACGCTGCGCGTCGTCGCCCCGCTCGGCTTCGGCCGCAAATACGTCGCACGGATCGTGCGCGACCTGCAGCGCGCGCATCCGAAACTCGACATCTCGCTCCATCTGTCGGAAAGCCCGTTGACGAGCGCGGCGGGGGCCGACGTGGTCGTCCATGTCGGCAGCCTCAAGTCGTCGTCGTGGATCGGCTATCCGCTCGCCCCCAACGAGCGCTTCCTGTGCGCGAGCCCCGCGTACGCGCGCCGCCTCAAGGATCTGAAGCATCCGTCCGACCTGACGCGCTACGACTGCCTGTGCCTGCGCGAGAACGACGAAGACATCCCGCGCTGGCGCTTCTCGCCCGGCAGCGGCATCGAGGGCGAATCGCGGCGGGCTACCGTCATCCGCGTGAGCGGCGCGCTGTCGTCCAACGACGGCACCGTCATCACCGAATGGGCGCTCGCCGGGCTCGGCATCGTCGAGCGCTCCGAGTGGGACGTCGCGCCGCTGCTGGCGAACGGCAAGCTCGTGCGGCTGCTGCCCGGCTGGAACCTGCCGGCCGCGCCGGTGACCGCGCTGTTGCCGTCGCGTACCGGCCGCTCCGCGCGGCAGCGGGTGTTTCTCGACGCCGCGCGGCGGTTTCTCGATCCGCCGCCGTGGCGCGGCAAGGCATGAGTGTTAAATGCGGCTTAATGGCAGATTAGCCGCGCATTAAACACGAGGCAGCCCAACCGCCCTACAGTGTCCGCATCGGCAACCACGCCATCGGACACCTCGTGAACCTTCATACGCTCAATACCCCGGCCGCCCTGATCGACGTCGGCTGCATGCAGCGCAACATCGCGCGCATGCAAACGCATCTGGACGCACTCGGCGTCCGGTTCCGGCCGCACGTCAAGACCACCAAATGCCGGCACGTCGTCGACGCGCAGATCGCGGCGGGCGCGCAAGGCATCACGGTGTCGACGCTCAAGGAAGCCGAGCAGTTCTTCGCGCACGGCATCCGCGACATCGTCTATGCGGTCGGCATGGTGCCCGCCAAACTCGCGCAGGCGCTCGCGCTGCGCCGGCAGGGCTGCGACCTGAAGATCGTCGCCGACAGCCTGCCGGCCGCGCAGGCGATCGCCGCCTTCGGGCGCGAGCACGGCGAACGGTTCGACGTATGGATCGAAGTCGACGTCGATGGCCACCGCTCGGGCATCCCGCCCGAAGCCGACCTGCTGATCGACGTCGGCCGCGCGCTGACCGGCGGCGGCATGCTGCTCGGCGGCGTGCTCGCTCATGCGGGCTCCAGCTATGAATACGACACGCCCGACGCGCTGGCCGCGATCGCCGAACAGGAGCGCAGCCGCACCGTGCGGGCCGCGGAGCGCCTGCGGGCCGCCGGGTTGCCGTGCCCGGTCGTGAGCATCGGCTCGACGCCCACCGCGCTTGCGGCGGAGCGGCTCGACGGCGTGACCGAAGTGCGCGCCGGCGTGTACGTGATGTTCGACCTCGTGATGCACAACATCGGCGTGTGCGAACAGTCCGACATCGCGCTGTCGGTGCTGACCACGGTCATCGGTCATCAGGAAAAGAAAGGCTGGGCGATCGTCGACGCGGGCTGGATGGCGATGAGCCGCGACCGCGGCACGCAGCGCCAGGCACGCGACTTCGGCTACGGGCAAATCTGCACCGAAGCCGGCGAAGTGCTCGACGACTACCTGATGAGCGCCGCCAACCAGGAACACGGGATCGTGTCGCGCGCGGGCACGCCGGATACGGACATCGCGCGGCGGTTTCCGATCGGCACGCGCCTGCGCATCCTGCCGAATCACGCGTGCGCGACCGGCGCGCAACATCCCGACTACCACGCGATCGGCGACGACGACGCCGCGCAGACGTGGCCACGCTTCTACGGGTGGTGAGCGAAGTCCGGCGCCCATGCCGCGCCATCCGCGCATTGACTATTTATCCAGTTCTGGACAAACTTTAAACACCCTCGATTCGTCTCGTGCCGGACAGGCACCCCCGACCATGCCGACCGACGCCCGCCTCCTTCTCCTCGACCGCGATGCCGTCGAGCCCGCCCTGCAAGCCGGGCAAGTGATGGCGGCCGTGCGCGAAGCCTTCGTGCTGCACAGTCAAAGGGCCGGACGCGTATTCCCGGTGGTGCGCGAGAAGCTGCATACCGGCGGCGTGTTCGGCATCAAGTCGGGCGACGTCGCCGGCCAGGATCTGCTCGGTTTCAAGGCGGCCGGGTTCTGGCCCGGCAACCGTACACGCGGCGGCGAGCCGCATCAGGCGACCGTCGCGTTGTTCGATCCGGCGACGGGCCGCCCGCTGTGCATCATGGACGGCAACGCGATCACCACCGCGCGGACCGGCGCCGCGGGCGGCCTCGGGCTGCAACAGCTCGCACGCCGCGACAGCACGCGGATCTGCGTGTTCGGCACGGGCGTGCAGGCGCGCGTGCAGCTCGACTACGCGCTCCGGCTGCTGCCGCAGCGGTGCACGGTGCAATACGTGAACGTCGGCGGCGAGCCGGACCCGGCGTTCGAATCGCACTTCGTCGAACGATGCACGATCGGCGTGGCGCGCGACCGGAACGATGCGGTCGCCCACAGCGACGTGGTGATCACGGCCACGCCCGGCGGCGGGCCGTTGTTCGACGCGGATGCGGTTCGGCCGGGCACCCACCTGACCTGCGTGGGCGCCGATACCGCGGGCAAGCGCGAACTACCGCCTGGCGTGCTGGAACGCGCGCGCATCGTCGTGGACGATCACGATCAGGCGCGCAGCATCGGCGAGTGCCAGTGGGCGCCGGATTTGCCGCGCACGGAAATCGGTGACATCCTCGCGGGTGCGGCATCGGTCGACCGTGCCGCGCACGAGATCACCGTCTTCGACATGACGGGCCTCGCGCTTCAGGACCTGACCGTCGCGCGCTTCCTGTATCGGCACGCCGTCGACAACGGCACCGGAACCGCCGTTCCGTGGCCCTGGTAACACGACTTCCCGCTTTCAACCGCCATGCGTCTCACCCAAGTTTCCGCCCTGTCGTTCGACCTCGACGACACCCTGTGGCCGTTCGGGCCGTCCGTCGTCCGGGCCGAAGCGACGCTTCGCGCATGGTTGCTCGAGCACGCGCCGAATACCGCGCGCGTGCTGCCGACGCAGCAGGCGCTGAGCGCGCTCCGTGAGGAATACGAACGTTTGTATCCGGATCTCGCCAGCGACTATCGCGCGATGCGAATCGGCTCGATCCGACTGGCGCTGGAACGCGCGAACGAAGATGTCTCGCTGACCGACCGGGCCTACGACGTCTTCTATGCGGCGCGCAATCGCGTCGAGTTCTATGAAGACGCGCTGCCGGCGCTGGCGTGGTTGAGCGCCCGCTTTCCGTTGATCGCGGTCACCAACGGCAACGCGGATCTCCGGCTGACCGGCGGCGGCGAATTCTTCCGCACGACGCTCAGCGCGCGCGTATTCGGCTTCGCCAAGCCGGAACCCGAAATCTTCCATGCGGCGGCGGACGCACTCGGCGTGCGGCCGGCCGAATTGCTGCATGTGGGCGACGACTTCCACCTCGACATCGTCGGCGCGTTGAATGCGGGGCTTCAGGCCGCGTGGGTCGTGCGCGAACCTCGGGCGGGCGGGGAACCGGCTCCGCCGCAGGCGGCGACACCGCATCTCACGTTGCGCGATCTGGCGATGCTGTGTCGTGCGCTCGGCGGGCCCGACACGGTGTCGTGATCGCACGCGGACGCGGCGGGTCACGCCGATGCGGCGCATGACCCGGCACCCGTTTCACTGTCACGCCGCCTTCCGCGCCTCCGCGATCCGCTGCGGCGCCTTCGGCCGCGCATACAGCCGCTCCAGATACGCGCGCAGTTGCGGGAACGGTTCGATCAGGTGGCATTCGCTCGCCCAGTCGATCAGGTAAGCCGTCACGCAATCGGCCACCGTCAGCGAATCGCCGACGATGAATTCGCGCCCTTCGAGATGCTTGTCGAGAATCGCGGCCATCGTCGTGAAATCCTCGCGCGCCAGTTCGATATCGGCCGGCGAGCGTTTCTCCGGCGGATAGATGAACGTATGCCGCGTGATCCGCCACAGCGGCTGCTCGAGCTCCGTCACCGCGAACATGACCCATCGATAGGCCTCCGCCCGCAGCGCCGGCTCGACCGGCAGCAGCGCCTTCTCCGGGTACTTGTCCGCGAGATACAGCACGATCGCGGCCGACTCGGGAATCACGAGGTCGCCGTCCACCAGCACCGGCACCTTGCCGGCCGGATTCAGGCGCAGGAATTCGGGCCGCTTGTGCTCGCCCTCGAGCAGGTTGACCGACACGAATTCGAAATCCGCATCCAGTTCCTTCAGCCCCCACAGCGCCCGCTGCGAGCGGGTGCCGGCAAATCCGTAAAGCTTCATCGCCCATCTCCATCCAGAATGTCGGGAAAATGTCTGCATCCGGACCACGCGCATCGCGTCGGGCGACACATCGTGTCCGGCCTCACGCGTCGCTCATGCGCCCGGAATCGCCAGCACCGGCATCACGTCGACCGACACGCCCGGGAACAGCGTGAAATGCGGATGACCTTCGAACAGCGCGGCGGCCGCCTCGTGCGATGCCGCCCGCACGACGCTGAAGCCGCTCAGCGCATTGGACGTGTCGCGGATGCCGCCGGCGTCGATGGTCTTGGTCTTGCCGAGCGGGCCGCCCAGCTCGACGATCGCGTCGCGATGGCGCTCGACCCACGCATGCCACGCGGCGATGCCGTCGCGCTCGCGCGTGCGCCGCTCGTCCTCCGGCAGCGCCATCCATGCCTTCATCGCCGGGCTGTCCTGGGTCCCGAGAAATACGGCGAGATACAACTGTTGTTGCGCACTCATGCCTTCTCCTCCGATGACGGACGCGGCGGGTTGCCGCGCCTCGACCTTGACAAGATAGGTTGATATCAACACAATTGCAACATGGCACGAAAAGAAAAGCTTCCCTTCGAAACGACGCTGATGGTGCGCGATTGCTGCCTGTGCCTGCACATGCAGCGCGCGGCGCGCAATCTGGCGCGCATCTTCGACGATGTGCTGCGCCCGCTCGACCTCACCAACGGCCAGTTTTCGCTGCTGATGTCGTTGAACCGGCCGCAACCGGCCCCGATGAAATCGGTTGCGTCGCTGCTCGCGATGGATCGCACCACGCTCACCGCGGCGCTCAAGCCGCTCGAGCGGCGCGGCCTCGTCACGATCGCGCAGGATCCGGACGACCGGCGCAGCCGCCTGCTCGAACTGACTCCGGCCGGGCACGACCTGCTGACCGAGGCGTTCCCGTTGTGGCAGCGCGCGCATGCCGAGATCGAGCGGCCGTTCGCGCCGGGCGAAGTCGACCAGTTGCGCGGCCAGTTGCGCACGCTGTCGATCGATCCGGGTTCGCGCGACTGAGGCGGCGCGCGGATCGCCCAGCGGCGGCGATCATGCGCACTTCCTGTCACGCGCTGTCAGCAGACATTGCCGGCGTCCGTCGCACCGCCCGATTCGATGGCAATATCGCTCGGCACGACAACCGATCCGGTATCCATAAGGAGACGAGCATGGGCAACAACGAGAAGGGCGCGATTTTCCGGTCGCTTCACCGCGCGGGCCAGCCGCTGGCGCTGTTCAACGTGTGGGACGCCGGCAGTGCGCGCGCGGTGGCCGACGCCGGCGCCGTCGCGCTGGCCACCGGCAGTTGGTCGGTCGCGGCAGCCAACGGTTTCGTCGACGGCGAGCAGATGCCGCGCGCGTTGATGATGGAGGTGCTGGAGCGGATCGTGCGTGCGACGGACTTGCCCGTCACCGTCGATCTCGAAAGCGGCTACGGCGAGCGGCCGGAGGATGTCGCCGAGACGATCGCGATGAGCATCCGGGCCGGCGCGATCGGCTGCAATCTCGAAGACAGTTTTCCGTCGACGGGCGAACTGCGTGACGTCGACGAAGCGGCGGCCCGTATCGCGGCGGCCCGGCAGGCGGCCGATCGCGCGGGCGTCGACTATTTCATCAACGCGCGCACCGACGTGTTCTTCAAGGCGGCAACCGAGACGCACGACGAACGATTGCTCGACGCGACGCTGGCGCGCGCCCGCGCGTACGCGGCGGCCGGCGCCGACGGCCTGTTCGTGCCCGGCCTGCGCTCGCCGGCGCTCATTCGCGCGCTGACGGCCGCGTCGCCGCTGCCGGTGAACGTGATGCGCGTCGCGGAAACGCCGACGCTCACGGAACTCGCGGAGTACGGCGTGGCGCGCATCAGCCATGGGCCGTATCCGTATCTGCAGGCAATGAAGACGCTGGCGGCGCTGGTCAAGCAAGGCGGCTGACGGATTCGCGGGGCGGCGGGCGGCCGCCGCGCCGCCGCTGCCGGTCACCCCGATCGGCTTTGTTCACGCAGGCGTCGTGCTGCGCTACTTCTCGCCGATCACGACGGTCGGTACGCCGCAACGCGCGGCCGCGCAGGAACCGCGCATCGCGTGCATGTTTCCGGCCGACGACGCGACCGGCGCGTACCACCGGCAGCGGCTCGACGCGCACGCGCCGGTGCGCCGACCCGCGCTCAGGACGCCTTAATGAAATCGATGAACGCGCGGAGTGCCGGCGGCACGAGACGCCGCCCCGGATAGTACAGAAACGGGCCCGAGAACGGCCGCCACCACGGTTCGAGCACCGGTTCGAGCGCGCCGCTGTCGACATGCGGGCGCAGCCAGTCTTCGAACAGATGCACGATACCCGTACCGGCGATCGCCGCGTCGACCATCAGCTCCGTCGCCCCGCCGATCTGGACCAGCAGCGGACCGGCGGCCGGCTCGACCCGCACGACCTCGCCGTCGCGCTCGAACTCCCACGGCGGCATCGCGCCGCTTGCGAAACGCCCGCGCAGGCACCGATGGTCGAGCAGGTCGCGCGGATGCCGCGGCCGGCCGTGCCGGTCGAGATAGCCGGGCGCCGCCGCGGTCGCGAACCGCTGGACGCGCGGGCCGATCGGCACCGCGATCATGTCCTGTTCGAGCCGTTCGTCGTAGCGGATGCCCGCGTCGCATCCGGCCGCCAGCACGTCGACGAAATTTTCGTCGGCGGTCACTTCCAGCCGGATGTCCGGATACGCATCGAGAAAGCGCGGCACGATCGCGGGCAACACGAGCCGCGATGCGCTGACCGGCACGTTGAGCTTCAGCGTGCCGGCCGGTCGGCCGCGGAATTCGTCGATACCGTCGAGCGCCGCCGCCACTTCGGTCAGCGCGGGCCCGAGGCGCGCGAGCAGGCGCTCGCCGGCTTCGGTGGGCACGACGCTGCGCGTCGTGCGATGCAGCAGCCGCACGCCGAGCCGCGCTTCCAGCCGGCGCACAGCCTCGCTCAGCCCCGACGCGCTGAGGCCCGTCATGCGCGCGGCGTCGCGGAATCCGCCGGCGCGCGCCACGGCCATGAACGCGTTCAGATCGCCCAGATCGGTTTGCATTGTTCGCCTTTTCGTACAACCCGTGCGAATTATGCCGGCTTATCGCGCAGACGACTCGTCCCTATGCTGAACGCATTCATTCATCTCATCGACAGGAGCACGTCATGCCCGACATTCGCCACACCGCCACCTTCAGGCTCGGAGATCGCCACGTCAGACGGATCGGCTACGGCGCGATGCAGCTCGCCGGCCCCGGTGTATTCGGCCCGCCGAAAGACCGCGACGCCGCATTGAAGGTCTTGCGCGAAGCCGTCGAATCCGGCGTCGACCATCTCGACACCAGCGACTTCTACGGCCCGCACGTGACGAACCGGCTGATTCGCGACGCGTTGCATCCATATCGCGACGATCTCGTGATCGTCACCAAGATCGGCGCGCGACGCGGCGACGACGCGTCGTGGCTGCCCGCCTTCGCGCCCGACGAACTCGAACGGGCCGTGCACGACAACCTGCGCAACCTGGGGCTCGACGTGCTCGACGTCGTCAACCTGCGCATCATGTTCGACACGCACGGGCCGGCCGAGGGATCGATCGAAGCGCCGCTGGCCACGCTCGCCGAACTGCAACGGCGCGGGCTGGTCCGGCACATCGGCCTGAGCAACGTCACGCCCGCGCAGGTTGCAGAAGGCCGGCGGATCTGCGACATCGTCTGCGTGCAGAACCACTACAACATCGCGCATCGCGGCGACGATGCACTGATCGACACGCTGGCCCGTGACGGTATCGCGTACGTGCCGTATTTCCCGCTCGGCGGCTTCTCGCCGCTGCAGTCGTCGACGCTGTCCGACGTCGCCGCCCGCGTCGGCGCGACGCCGATGCAGGTCGCGCTTGCGTGGCTGCTGCGCCGCGCGCCGAATCTCCTGCTGATTCCCGGCACGTCGTCGGTCGCGCATCTGCGCGAGAATCTCGCGGCAGTCGATCTCGCTCTGCCGGCCGACGCGCTCGCGGCACTCGACCGCATCGCGGGCGCCAGCGCCACCTGACGCGCGGACGATCGGCCGGCGGCCCGTACCACGCGGGCCGCCGGGCCGGTCAGGACGCGACCACGCCCACCCGCTTCGGCACGCCGGTCACGATCGTCGCGACCGCCACCGCCAGCACGATCGCCGCGCCGACGAACACGCCTGCCGCGCCGTTCGCGTCGAACACGACGCCGCCGGCCGCCGCGCCCGTCGCGATCGCGAGCTGGATCGCCGCGACGATCAGCCCGCCCGCGCTCTCCGCTTCGTCGGGCACGGTGCGCGTGACCCACGTCGACCACGCGACCGGCACGCCGCCGAACGCCATTCCCCACAACGCGACCAGCACCGCGTCGATCATCGGCGCGCGGCCGAGCACGACGAGCGCGATGCCGAGCACGACCATCAGCGCCGGCATGCCGATCAGCATCGGCCGCAGCCGGTGTTCGAGCACGCGGCCCGCGAGCGACGTGCCGACGAAGTTCGCGATGCCGTAGCCGAGCAGGATCGCCGACAGCCCGTTCACGCCGACGCCCGCGACCTGTTCGAGGAACGGCCGCAGATACGTGAAGAACGCGAAATGGCCGGTGAACACGAGGATCGTCGCGAACATCCCGAGGCCGACGGTCGGCCGGCGCAGCACGTCGATCAGCGTGCGCAGCCGCGTCGTGCCGCTCGGCGGCATCGACGGCAGCGTGAGAAGCTGCGACACGAACGCGAGGCCGCCGAGCACGGCCGCGATCAGGAACACGTTGCGCCAGCCGATCAGGTGACCGAAGTAGCTGCCCATCGGCGCGGACGCGATGGTCGCGACCGCCACGCCGCTGAAGATGATCGACAGCGCGCGCGGCACCATCGCCGTCGGCACGAGTCGCATCGCGGTGGCGGTCGCCATCGTCCAGAAGCCGCCGAGCGCGATGCCGAGCACGACGCGGCCGATCAGCAGCATCGCCAGATTCGGCGCGAACGCGACAGCGAGATTCGATGCGACGAGCAGCACCGAGAACACCAGCAGCACGCGCCGCCGGTCGATCGTGCGCGTGAGCGCCGAGATCAGCAGGCTCGTGACGAGCGCGACCGTGGCGGTGGCCGTGACGGCCTGTCCGGCCACGCCTTCGGTCACGCCGAGGCTCTCGGCCATCGGCGTGAGCAGGCTCGCCGGCAAGAATTCGGCCGTGACGAGCCCGAACACGCCGAGCGCCATCGCGAATACCGCGCCCCAGGCCGGTTCGCGGGGGGCCGCCGTCGAGGCGGCCGAGGAGATTCCGGGATTCATGCGGGGTTCCGTGTCGGTTAGGGAAAGTACTGATGAGCGCGTATCGTAAGGAACGGCGGCAGGACGGTCTATGACATACAATCCGTTCTTGTTGATCGAACGTCCGTATCTCGATATGTCCGAGCCCCTTCTGCCCCCGATTCCCGACGCGCACGACCTCGTCAGCGAGCTGCTGCTGGGGATGCGCCTGAGCGGCGTCCAGTACCGCCGCATCCAGGTCGCGCGGCCGTTCGGGCTGAATTTCGGCCATGCGCCGGGCCGCGCGCAGTTCCATTTCGTCGTGCGCGGGCCCGTGCTGCTGCGCGACGCGTCGGGCGACACGATGCGGCTCGAGGCCGGCGACGCGATCCTGTTGCCGCACGGCGGCATGCACGCGCTGGTGTCCGATCCGGATGTGCCGAGCCGCGAGATCAACGGCTTCGAGATCGCGAAGATCTGCGATACGGTCGCGTCGGTGGCGTCGGCCGGCGTGTCGCCCACGAGCTGCGCGACGAAGGAGCCCGGCGCCGGCGATGCGCTGATCTTCAGCGCGTGCATGGAACTCGACCTCGGCGGCATGCAGCCGCTGGTCGGCACGATGCCCGCGTTCATGCACGTGGGCACGCTGCTCGCGCGTTACCCCGAGATCCGCCCGATGCTCGATGCGATGGAGCGCGAAGCGTGCACCGCGCGCGCGGGCTTCGCGGGCATCCTCGCGCGGCTCGCGGACGTGGTCGCGGCGTTCATCGTGCGCGGCTGGGTCGAGTGCGGATGCGGCGATGCGACCGGCTGGGTACAGGCGCTGCGCGAGCCGAAGCTCGGCCGCGCGATCGTCGCGCTGCATCGCGACCCGGGCCGCAACTGGAGCGTCGCGGAGCTTGCGGCCGAAGCGGGCGTATCGCGCTCGGTGTTCGCCGAGCGCTTCCTCGCGGCCACCGGGATGACGCCCGTGCGTTACCTGACCGAGCTGCGGATGCGGCTCGCCGCGCAGTGGATCGCACGCGACCGCGAGACGATCGAAGCGGTCGCGTACCGGCTCGGCTACGGTTCGCTCGCCGCGTTCAGCCGGGCGTTCAAGCGCGTGGTC
Source organism: Burkholderia sp. 9775_39 (assembly GCF_015712225.1). Taxonomy (NCBI): domain Bacteria; kingdom Pseudomonadati; phylum Pseudomonadota; class Betaproteobacteria; order Burkholderiales; family Burkholderiaceae; genus Burkholderia; species Burkholderia sp. 9775_39. The sequence continues at coordinate 74,079 of NZ_JACCQC010000015.1, forward strand.
GGCAAGCCGCCGGGCGCCGTGCGCGCGGACGGCGACGTGCCCGCCGAAGCGTAACGTGCGGCGACGGCGACGGCCTGCCGCGCGTCACTTCAACGCATCGAGCCTGTCGACCAGCGCCGTTGCGCACTGCACGGCGAGCGCCGCGCACTGCTGCGCATCCACGGCTGCGCCGTTCGTGACGGCGCCCTGCACGATCCGGCCCAGCAATTCCTTCGAGAGTTCGGCGATCTCGCGATCCCGCTCCGTCATGATGTCCTCCTGCGCGTCGGCAATTGCGGTCATTCGCCGCTTCGGAGCGAATGCCGTGCCCGCGCCGCTCAACGCTGCTTCGCCCGCACGACGATCTGCGCCTGTGTGTCGCGCTCGATGCGCTCGAGCGACGCGCGCAGCGCGGCAAACTCGTCCGGCGTGCAGACCTGCCGGCCGAAATCCGCCTTCATCCGCCGCGTGACCTGCAGGACGCGCGCGGCCGCATCGAACACGTAATGCGACGTGAAGTCGACGAACCGGTCGTGCACGGCCGTATCGGCCGGCAGGTCGGTCACGGCGACGCCCGCCGGCAGCGCGATCTGGCCGGTCTCGTCGAACGTGCCGCCGACGCAGCCCCACGGCTGCGTGCGCACCGGCTCGGCCAGCCAGGCCTCGACCTGCGTCGCGATACCGCCCGTGAGGCTCGACAGCGCGGGCAACGCGGTCGTGCCGTCCGGCCACACGAAATGATCGAGCGTGCCGGTCACGGTCACGTCGAACGGGCCGTCGGACACGCGCCGGTCGCCGGTCGACAGTTGCGCGCGGCCGCGCAGGCCGCTTTGCCGCAGGCGCTCGTTCGCCAGTTGTTCGATGCGCTCGCGCGACGCGCGGCGAAACAGGGTGCGCTCGAGTTCGGCCGTCCAGCCGTCGTCCTCGACGTACGCCTGAACACGCGCGGCGCCGGGCTGCGCGGCATCGATCGCGATGCGCGCGGTGCGGCCGCGCGGCTGCGTGGCCGGCGTGCGCGACAGCACGCCCGTATCGACCAGCAGCGCCGGGCGATCCATCACGATCGGCGGCAGGTAGCCGAATGCGATGCCGGCCGTCGTCGTGTCCGCGTAGAGGCCGAGATCGGGCAGCCACGTGATCGCATGATTGATCGCGCCGGCGCCGTAGCCGGGGACGGACGGCAGCGTGTACACCGAGCCGAGGTTGATCAGCACCGGTTCGCTGCGAATGCCGACCGCCGCGAGCAACGCGCCGAACAGCGCGACGTGGTCCTTGCAGTCGCCGTAGCGGTTGCGCAGGATGTCGGTCACGCGATGCGGCGCGGCGGCCGTTTCGCCGAGAAACAGCCCGACGTAGCGCACGTTCGCCTGCACCCAGTCGTACAGAATGCGCGCCTTGTCGCGTGGCTCGGCGGCACCCGCCGTGAGCACGCGCGCCAGTTGCACGACGGCCGGATCGTTCGCGCCCGGGTCGACGGCCGCGTTGCGGTAGCGCGCGGCGAACGCCGCGTAGTCGGGCAGCGTCGACACGACGAGCCGGTCGCCGTAGGTCGGATAGCCGACCGCGCCGCTCTCGATGCGATCGTACGCGCCGTGCCGGTAGTCGAATTCGTAACGCGTGCGACCGTTCGCCGTGACCGGCGGCAGCGCGACGTAGCCGCGCGCATCCGCGTACAGCGGCATGTCGGCCGGCACGTCGAAAATCAGCCGCTGGCTGTCGACCGGCTCGCGTGACGGCTCGACGGTGTAGCCGAAGTAGCCGCGATTGACCGGCTTCGTGCGGGTCTTGCGGAACGCGACGCGCGTGCTCGACCCGGCTTCGACGCCGGGAAACACGACGGTGCGCAGCAGCCCGTCCTGGAACGTCGGCGCACCGGCCGAACGCGGCTCCTGCACGTCGCGGATGCCGTCCGCGCCGACCGGATGCGCGACGCCGTCGCGGTCGATCGTCTCGGCCGCGAGCAGTTCCACCTTCTCGAGATGCTTGTCGAACCACACGTAGCGCTGCGCGACCGCGTCGATCCCGTTCGCGTCGTTCGCGCGCAGTGTCGAATCGTCGTGCTCGTCGAGCGAACCGTCGTGCTGGATCACGAATTCGTGGACGTCGCTGACGAGCGTGACGGGTGCCGTCTCGCCCGCGTCGTGCGAATCGTCCGCGCCGCGCGTATCGGCCACCGCCGTACCCGCGCCGAGCACAACGGCGCACGCGAACAGGCAGCCGGTCCATCGGGAATAAAAACGCACCACGTCGAAGCTCTCCGCGCGTTCGTTGCCGGGCGTCAGCGCCGCGCGCCGGAGCGGGAGTCGTACCGCATGACGCGCGCATGACAAGCCTCTCGCGCGCACTCGCACGCGGGGCCGTCGTGCGGCCCAGTGTGGGCGACGGGCCGGCGAGCGTCAAGCCGCGCCAGCGGGAAGGAGACCTCATGCCGGTCGGTGACGCTTGCGCAACCGGTGACCGCGTGATGGCGTTCGCGTGGCTGCGTGTGATCCTGTTCGGCACGCTGCCAACGGTGCTGCATCCCGAACGGCGGCATCCGAAGCCGATCGACGCCGAGCGGCCATGCGCGCCGCGCGCGCCCTCTCGCTCACGACGAGACGAATCGCCCCCACGCCGGTCGACCCGATCCGCAACAGCGGATCGGCGTCCTGACGTCGCTTTCAGCGCGTAAGCGACCGGCGACGCCGGCGCGCCCGCTCCACTCGAGTCCCCTCCCCCACCGACCTCAACCCGTCGTCCCGCCCTTCGTCGTCACCCGCCCTTTCGTTCGAACGCAAGCCGCACGGGTTTTCCGTTCGTGCGTTGTTCCCCGCAATTCGACTTTTGTGCGCGCGCAACAATGGCGATGCCTCGCGCCAGGCGCCCCGGCGGGCAACCCGATACCCGCATGGCGCATGGCGCGACGGTCTTTAAAACCACATCTCACGAGGACATACCATGCAACTCCAATCCCATCCGGCGTGCCGGCCGTTTTACGAAGCCGGCGAACTCTCGCAACTGACGGCCTTCTACGAAGAAGGCCGTAACGTCATGTGGATGATGCTGCGATCGGAGCCGCGGCCGTGTTTCAACCAGCAACTCGTCACCGACATCATCCATCTCGCGCGCGTCGCACGCGACTCGGGCCTCACGTTCGACTTCTGGGTGACGGGCTCGCTCGTCCCCGAGCTGTTCAACGTCGGCGGCGACCTGAGTTTCTTCGTCGACGCGATCCGCAGCGGCCGGCGCGACCAGCTGATGGCCTATGCGCGCTCGTGCATCGACGGCGTGTACGAGATCTACACGGGCTTCGGCACCGGCGCGATCTCGATCGCGATGGTCGAGGGCAGCGCGCTCGGCGGCGGCTTCGAGGCCGCGCTCGCGCATCACTACGTGCTCGCGCAGAAGGGCGTGAAACTCGGGTTCCCCGAGATCGCGTTCAACCTGTTCCCGGGCATGGGCGGCTATTCGCTGGTCGCGCGCAAGGCGAACCGCGGCCTCGCGGAATCGCTGATCGCGACCGGCGAAGCGCATGCGGCAGAGTGGTACGAAGACTGCGGGCTGATCGACGAGACGTTCGACGCCGGTGACGCGTATCTCGCGACGCGCACCTTCATCGACGTGACGAAACCCAAGCTGAACGGCATCCGTGCGATGCTGCGCGCCCGCGAACGCGTGTTCCAGCTGTCGCGCTCGGAGCTGATGGACATCACGGAAGCGTGGGTCCATGCGGCGTTCACGATCGAGCCGAAGGACCTCGCGTACATGGAACGCCTGGTGATGCTGCAGAACCGGCGCGTGTCGAAGCTGCGCACGGTGTAATGCGACGGGCGCCGCCGACGGCCGGCGGCGCCTTGTCCGGAACGACGCTCAGGCGATCAGCCTGAGCTTTCTCGTCTCCGCGAGCCACGCCTCGAACGCCTGCGCCGGCATCGGCCGCGCGTAGTAGTAGCCCTGCGCGTGATCGACGTCGAGCTGCTTGAGGAATTCGGCTTCCGCATGCGTTTCGACGCCTTCGGCGACCACCGCGAAATTCAGCGCCTTCGCGAGCGACACGACCGAGCGCACCAGCGCCTGCGAGCGCGGATTGCGGTCGATCGCCGTGATGAAGGTGCGGTCGAGCTTGATCGCGTCGAGCGGCAGCCGCGACAACTGCGACAGCGACGAATAGCCGGTGCCGAAATCGTCGAGATGGATCTCCGCGCCGAGCTGGCGGAACTGCCGCATCAGCCCGATGGCCGCGTCCTCGTCCTCGATGAAGCAGCTCTCGGTCAGCTCGATGTCGAGCAGGCCGGGCTTGAGCCCCGCGCCGTCGAGAATCGACGCGAACTGATGCACGATGTTCATGTCCTGCAACTGCCGCGCGGACACGTTCACCGCGATCCGGATGCCGAGCCCCTTCGCCTTCCACGCGGCGGCCTGCGCGGCTGCCGTGCGCATCACCCAGCGTCCGAGCGGCGCGATCAGCCCCGACTCTTCCGCGAAACGGATGAACTCGACCGGCGCGACGAGCCCGCGATCGGGCGACTGCCAGCGGATCAGCGCCTCGACGCCGTGCACGTCGCCCGTCGCGATATCGACGACCGGCTGGTAATGCAGCACGAACTGCTCTTCCTCGAGCGCCTTGCGCAGGTTCGTGTCGAGCCACATGTACTTCGCGACCTTCTGGTTCATCTCCAGCGAGAACACGCGATACGTATGCTTGCCCTCTTCCTTCGCGACGTACATCGCGGTATCGGCGCTGCGGATCAGCGTCTCGAGCGAATCGCCGTGCTGCGGATGCATCGCGATGCCGATCGAGCAGCTCGTGTAGACCTCCATCAGCCCGAGATGGATCGGCGTGCGCAGCCGCTCGAGGATGATCTGCGCGGTCGCTTCGAGCAGCGGGCGCGTGCCCTGTTCGAACAGCACGAGGAATTCGTCGCCGCCGAGCCGCGCGAGCGTCGCGCCGGACGGCAGGCAGCCGCTGATGATCGCCGACACGTCCTGCAGCAGGCGGTCGCCGGTGATGTGCCCGTAGTGATCGTTGACGCGCTTGAAGTTGTCGAGATCGAGGAACAGGATGCCGACCTGCCCGCGCGTCTGCTCGCTCTCCGCGGCGATCGCCGCGTGGATGCGCTCGCTGATCGCATGGCGGTTCGGCAGCCCGGTGAGCACGTCGGTGTTCGCGAGCTCGGTGAGCCGCTGCTGCGCGTTGCGCTCCTCGGTGATGTCGATGCCCGAGCAGATCAGGTACTGCTCGTCGACGCCGCTGCCGCTCTGCACGAACTTGTTGCGGAACTGGAACAGGCGCGGCCCGTTGACCGTGTTGATGTAGCGCTCGACCGCGAACGACTGGTTGCTCGCGAAGAAGCCCGTGATGTTGCTGCGCGACTGCGCGCCCTGTTCGGGGCTCATGAACAGCTCGAACGCGCTGCGGCCGATCACGTCGACCTCGCGCTTGCCCGTCACTTCCTCGCACAGGCGGTTGAAGCGCTGCACCATCCCGTTGCGGTCGAGGATCACGACGAGCGAATTCACTTCGGACACGACCTGCTCGGCGAACGCGAGCCCGTGCGACAGGTCGCCGGCGACGGATTCGGTATCGGAATAGGCGGACGCCGTGCCGGCCCAGTCGACCGTATTGACCTTCCTGCCGACGAGATGGAGGCTGACCGGGTTGCCGAACAGCACGATGTCGAGCACGAGGTGCGACGTGACGCCGGTCAGCGCGCGGATGCGCGCGGCCTGCTCGACCGTCAGCGCGATCGCGACGTTGGTCAGGCCGCGGACCGCGGCCAGTTCGAGCGCGTTGCTGTCGCTGCCGAGACGCCAGCAGGGGCTGCGCGTACCGACGTGCGCCTCGAGCACCGCGCTATCGTTTTCGTCATCCATGGACACGCCCCGATCCAGAAAAAACGCACAGTGTAGTCGGAGGCGAGTGGGCCGACCGCCTTCCCGGGCCGCGCCGTGCGCGTGCCCGGCAGGGCAGCCGTGATTGCCGTGACAGCGGGCCTCGTCCCGTCCTTGTTTCCAGCTAATGCGACCGGCGTTCGCGCGTGACGCGCAGGTTCTGCCTTACGAATGATGAGAGCCATCTTATCAAATGACGATGAGGATTGGCACTCACATTTAGAGCAGAGTGTCAAGGAATCGGGACTCGATTGGCAAGCCGGATTTTTCATGATTGGCAGCATGCGACGGAGCGGATGACGCGCGGCGAATCGGGGCCGGCGAGACGCCCCGGAAGCCCCGAGTGGCGAGCATTTGCAGCCGATTCATGGATAAGGGGACGGATCTTCGGGGCGGCCGTCGCGGCAGGGTCGAATCACATGCCGCCATCCGGTTTTCCGCCATTTTTGATTCCGTTCGCGCGTGAATGCGCGGCTTTATTCCACAGTTCGTTGCAATAGTCTCCCCGCGCCCGGAGCGGGACGTCCGCGCCGGGCGCGGGGTACGCGGCTCAGCCGGCCGCGCCGTAACCGCCGCCGCCCGGCGTTTCGACGACGAACACGTCGCCCGGCGCCATCTGCGCGCGGCCGATGTGATCGAGCACCTCGACCGTGCCGTCCGCCCGCTCGATCGTGTTGCGGCCGAGCGCGCCGGCTTCGCCGCCCGCCGCGCCGAACGGCGCGTGGATCCGGTTGTTCGACAGGATCGACGCGGTCATCGGCTCCAGGAAGCGGATCCGTCGCACTGCGCCGTCGCCGCCGCGCCAGCGCCCGCCACCGCCCGAGCCGGCGCGGATCCGGTGCGAATCGAGCCGCACCGGATAGCGCCATTCGAGCACCTCCGGATCGGTGAGCCGCGAGTTCGTCATGTGCGTCTGCACCGCGCCGACGCCCGCGAAGCCGTTGCCCGCGCCGCTGCCGCCGGCGATCGTCTCGTAGTACTGGTACTGATGGTTACCGAATGTGAAGTTGTTCATCGTTCCCTGGCTCGACGCGACGCAGCCGAGCGCGCCGTACAGCGCGTTGGTGATCGCCGACGACGTCTCGACGTTGCCCGACACGACGGCCGCCGGATACTCGGGATTGAGCATCGAGCGGGCCGGCACGATCACGGTCAGCGGCTTCAGGCAGCCGGCGTTCAGCGGAATGTCGTCGCCGATCAGCGTGCGGAACACGTACAGCACCGCGGCCATGCAGACGGCCTTCGGCGCGTTGAAATTGTTGCCGAGCTGCGCGGACGTGCCGGTGAAATCGATCTCCGCACGCCGCGCCGCGCGATCGACACGGATCGCGACGCGAATCTCCGCGCCGTTGTCGAGCGGATAGCGGTACGCGCCGTCCTGCAGCGCGCCGATCACGCGCCGCACCGCTTCTTCCGCGTTGTCCTGCACGTGCCCCATGAACGCGAGCACGACGTCGCGGCCGAACTGCGCGACCATCCGGCGCAGTTCGTCGACGCCCTTCTGGTTCGCGGCGACCTGCGCGCGCAGGTCGGCCATGTTCTGCTCGACGTTGCGCGCCGGGTAGCGGCCGGATGCCAGCAGCGCGCGCGTCTCGGCGTCGCGCAGCACGCCGGCCGACACGAGCTGCCAGTTGTCGATCAGCACGCCTTCCTCGTCGATATGGGTCGAATCGGGCGGCATCGAGCCCGGCGTCGTGCCGCCGATGTCCGCGTGGTGGCCGCGCGAGCCGACGTAGAACAGCGGTGCGTCCGAGCCGTCCGCGAACACCGGCGTGATGACCGTCACGTCCGGCAGGTGCGTGCCGCCGTGATACGGGTCGTTCAGCATGAACACGTCGCCGTCGCGCATGCGGCCGCGGTTGCGCTCGATCACCGTGCGGATGCTTTCGCCCATCGAGCCGAGGTGCACGGGCATGTGCGGCGCGTTCGCGATCAGGTTGCCGTCGCCGTCGAAGATCGCGCACGAGAAGTCGAGCCGCTCCTTGATGTTCACCGAGTACGCGGTGTTCTGCAGCCGCAGCCCCATCTGCTCGGCGATCGACATGAACAGGTTGTTGAAGATCTCGAGCCGCACCGGGTCGGCGTCGGTGCCGAGCGAGCGGCGCGTCGGCAGCGGCGTCGTGCGCGTCAGCACGAGGTTGCCCTGCGCGGTCATCGCGGCGCGCCAGCCGGGCTCGACGACGGTCGTGCCGTTCTGCTCCGCGACGATCGCCGGGCCGTCGATCGCGTCGCCGGCGCGCAGCGTGTCGCGCACGACCAGCGCCGCGTCGTGCCACCGGCCGCCGGAATAAAAGCGCACGGCCGCGTGCGCTTGCGGCGCCGCGCCAGCCTCGCGCGGCGCGAGCGGCGCGACGTCGACCGGCGCGTCCGAGCGGCCGATCGCCTCGACCGACGCCAGTTCGGCCACCAGCGGCGTGCCGGGCATCAGGAATGCGTAGCGCTGCCGGTACGCGGCCTCGAACGCCTGCTGCATCGCGGCGACGCTGCCGGCCGGCACGTCGAGCGCCGAATCGGTGCCCTGGTAGCGCAGGTGCACGCGCCGCTCGGTCGCGATCCGCTCCGGCGCCACGCCCTGTTCGAGCAGTGCGCCGATGGCCTCGTCGGCGAGCCGGTCGAGCGCCGCGTTCAGCGCCGGCAGCGATGCGTCGGACAACACGGCTTCCACCGCGCGCTCGCGCATCGCGGTCTGGTCGGCCAGCCCCATCCCGTATGCGGACAGCACGCCCGCGAGCGGATGCGCGAACACCTGCGTCATCCCGAGCGCATCGGCCACGCCGCACGCGTGCTGGCCGCCCGCGCCGCCGAACGTCGTCAGCACGTAGCGCGACACGTCGTGGCCGCGCTGCACGGAAATCTTCTTGATCGCGTTCGCCATGCTGCCGATCGCGATTTCCAGGAAGCCTTCGGCGAGCGCCTCGGGCGTCTCGCGCCGGCCGGTCGCCGCGTGGATTTCATCGGCGAGCGCCGCGAACTTCGCGACCACGCCGTCGCGGTCGAGCGGCTGGTCCGCATGCGGGCCGAACACGCGCGGGAAATGATCGGGCTGGATCTTGCCGAGCATCACGTTGCAGTCGGTCACCGTCAGCGGGCCGCCGCGCCGGTACGCGGCCGGCCCCGGGTTCGCGCCGGCCGATTCGGGGCCGACGCGCAGCCGCGCGCCGTCGAAGCCGAGCACCGAGCCGCCGCCGGCCGCGACCGTGTGGATGCTCATCATCGGCGCGCGCATCCGCACGCCGGCCACCTGCGTCTCGAACTCGCGCTCGAATTCGCCGTTGTAGTGCGACACGTCGGTCGACGTGCCGCCCATGTCGAAACCGATCACCTGCTCGAAGCCGGCCGCGCGCGCCGCGCGCACCATCCCGACGATGCCGCCGGCCGGGCCCGACAGGATCGCGTCCTTGCCCTGGAACGCATCGGCGCGCGTGAGGCCGCCGCTGCTCTGCATGAACTGCAGGTTCACGCCCGGCATCTCGTGCGCGACCTGCTCGACGTAGCGGCGCAGGATCGGCGACAGGTACGCGTCGACCACGGTCGTATCGCCGCGCGACACCATCTTCATCAGCGGCGACACCTCGTGCGACACCGACACCTGCGTGAAGCCGATGCGGCGCGCGAGCTCGGCCAGCATCCGTTCGTGCGCGGTATGGCGGTAGCCGTGGATCAGCACGATCGCGAGCGCACGCACGCCACTGTCGAACACGCGGCGCAACGACGCTTCGGCACCCTGAACATCGAGCGGCACGACCACGTCGCCATGCGCGCCGACGCGCTCGTCGATCTCGACGACCGTCTCGTACAGCGCGTCGGGCAGCACGATGTCGAGATCGAACAGGCGCGGCCGGTTCTGGTACGCGATGCGCAGCACGTCGCGAAAGCCGCGCGTCGTGGCCAGCGCGGTGCGCTCGCCCTTGCGTTCGAGCAGCGCGTTGGTCGCGACCGTCGTGCCCATCTTCACCATGTCGACCTGCGCGGGCGTGATCGGCTCGCCGGCCGCGAGGCCGAGCAGGTGGCGGATGCCGGCCACGGCCGCGTCGCGGTACTGCTCGGGGTTCTCCGACAGCAGCTTGTGCGTGACGAGCGTGCCGTCGGGCCGCCGCGCGACGATGTCGGTGAACGTGCCGCCGCGGTCGATCCAGAATTGCCAGCGCGCGGCGTCGGAGGGAACGGAGGAAAGGTGTCGGTCAGTCATGGTGTCGGTCGATGCGTCGTTGAATCGAGGGACGAACGCCGCCGCACGGCGCGCGTCGCGCGCCGTGTCACGGGGTCGATGAAGAGGGAAGAAACACGCGGGGCGGGCCGCCCCGCCGCTGCCGTCGGTCAGGCGGCGTCGAGTTCGCGGCCACGGGTCTCGGGCAGCGTCAGCGCGGCGACGATCACCACGCCGTAGGCGGCGACCGCGAAGATGCCGATGCTCATGCCGAGCCCGTATTGCTTGGACAGCGCGCCGATCAGGAACGGGAACAGCGCACCGATCGCGCGGCCCACGTTGTAGCAGAAACCCTGGCCGGAGCCGCGCACGCGGGTCGGGAACAGCTCGGTGAGGAACGCGCCCATCCCCGAGAAGATGCCCGATGCGAAGAAGCCGAGCGGAAAGCCGAGCCACAGCATCGACGCGTTGGTCAGGTTCAGCGACGTGTACGCGAAGGCGATCACCATCGAGCCGACCGCGAACAGGATGAAGTTCGGCTTGCGGCCGAGGCGGTCGGTCAGGTACGCGCTCGTCAGGTAGCCGACCCACGAGCCGAAGATGATCATCGCGAGATAGCCGCCGGTACCCATCACCGTGAGGTGCCGTTCGGTCTTCAGGAAGGTTGGCAGCCACGTCGTGATCGCGTAGTAGCCGCCCTGCGCGCCGGTCGTCAGCAATGCCGCGCGCAGCGTCGTCGTGATCAGCTTCGGCGCGAAGATCTCGGTGAGGCGCGGCGCGTCGGCCACCTTCGCCTGCGCGGCCTTCTCCTTCTCGTAGACGTCCGGCTCCTTCACGTAGCGGCGGATCGCGACGACCAGCAGCGCGGGCGCGAGCCCGACCAGGAACAGCGCGCGCCACGCCTGCTCGGCCGGCAGCACCGAGAACAGCAGCGCATACAGCAGCGCGCACAGCCCCCAGCCGATCGCCCAGCCCGACTGCACGAGGCCGACCGCCCTGCCGCGGTCGCGCGCGCGGATCACTTCGCCGATCAGCACCGCGCCGGCCGTCCATTCGCCGCCGAAGCCGAAGCCCATCAGCGCGCGCGCCGCGACCAGCTGGTGGTAGTTCTGCGCGAGCCCGCACAGCGCGGTGAACACCGCGAACCACAGCACCGTCAGCTGCAGCGTGCGCACGCGGCCGATCCGGTCGGACAGGATGCCGGCGATCCAGCCGCCGAGCGCCGACGCGAGCAGCGTGATCGTGCCGATGAAGCCCGCGTCGGCGAGCGAGATGCCCCAGGTCGCGACGAGCGTCGGGATCACGAACGACAGCATCTGCGTGTCCATCCCGTCGAGCATGTAGCCGACCTTGCAGCTCCAGAATGCGCGGCGCTCGCGCGGCTGCGCATCCGCGTACCACGAGAACAGGCCGCTGCGCTCGCGGCTCGCGGGCTCGGCGGCGGGCGCCGCGAGGGTCTTGCTTTCCATGGTGGTGCTCCTGTCGTGATGCGCCGTCAAATGGCTTGTGGTGCGGTATGTCGCGGTATGTCGCGTACGGGGTGGCCGGCCGGTCAGAACACGGCCAGCGATGCGTTCGTGATGTCGGTCACCAGCATGTGGCCGGGCGTATGCGCGATCGCGATCGGCAGCTTCGCGTCCATCAGCGCGGTTTGCGGCGTCACGCCGCACGCCCAGAACACCGGCAGCTCGCCGTCGCGGATCGTCACCGCGTCGCCGAATTCGGGCGCGTTCAGATCGTCGATGCCCAGTTCCCGCGGGTGGCCGATATGGATCGGCGCGCCGTGCACGCCCGGGAACCGGCTCGTGATCTGCACCGCGCGGATCGCGTCGGCGCCGCGCAGCGGCCGCATCGACACGACCAGCTGGCCGCCGAAGATCCCCGCGCGGCGGTTCGCGATCGACGTGCGGTACATCGGCACGTTGCGCCCCTCCTCGACGTGGCGCAGCCCGATCCCTTCGCGGGCCAGCATGTCCTCGAACGAGAACGAGCAGCCGATCGCAAATACGACGAAATCGTCTTGCCACAGCGCTTCGAGCGACTCGACGCGCTCGGTCAGCCGGCCGTCCCTGTATACGTTGTAGCTCGGCACGTCGGTGCGAATGTCGAGATCCTCGCCGAGCGCGGCGATCCGGAACGCGCCCGGTTCGCCGACGCCCAGCAGCGGGCAGGCCTTCGGGTTCGCCTGGCAGAAGCGCAGGAAATCGTGCGCGTACGCGTCGGGCAGGATCGCCAGATTCGCCTGGGCAAACGGGCCGCAATGGCCGGCGGTCGGGCCGCGGAACGCGCCGCGGCGCACGGACTGGCGGAATTCGGAAGGCGTCATGATGGTCGGTCGCAGATCGGGATGGCGTGGGGATGACGGTGGTGTGTCATTGGATATGGCGAAGAATAGAAAGGAAAAAATTTTGTCGCCAACGAGTTTTTTTGCGCCTGTTGTATAGAATTTCTTAACGGATCTGCGGGTTTTCCCCGGTCCCGTTCACTTTTCGTCGCCGGCAAGCTGCGCATCCACTGCCTCGCCCGACCGCCATGAACACACGTTTTCTCGAAACCTTCGTCACGCTCGCGAAGCTGCGCAACTTCCGCACGACCGCGGCGGCGCTGCATGCGACGCCGGCCGCGATCTCGCAGCGCCTGAAGGCGCTCGAGGACGAACTGCAGACGGTACTCGTCGATCGCGACAGCCGCGCGTTCCGGCTCACGCCGAACGGCGAATACCTGCTCGGTTATGCGAAAGCCGTGGTCGAGGCGACGCAGGAACTGCAGGCCGCCGCGTCCGGCGAAAGCGCGCTGCGCGGCAAGCTGCGGCTCGGCGTGATCGAGACGGTCGTGCACAGCTGGCTGCCGCACTACATGCGGCAGCTCGCGGCCGACTATCCGCAGCTCGAGATCGATCTGACCGTCGACGTCAGCGTCGTGCTGCAGCGCCGGCTGATGGCGGGAGAACTCGACCTGATCATCCGCGTGGAAGGCAGCGACGAAGCGTCGGTCGTGTGCGACGCGCTCGCGAACTACCCGGTACGCTGGATCGCCCGCGCCGGGCTGCTGCCGAACACGCGCACCGGCCTCGCGCGGCAGGTGCTGCGCCAGCCGATCCTCACCTACGGGCGCGGCACCGCGCCCCATCGCGCGCTGGAAGACATCGTCCGCACGCTCGCGCACGCGCATGGCGTGCCGCTGTCGGAGACGCGCATCACCGGATCGCCGTCGATCTCGGTGATCGTGCAGCTGGTGCGCGACGGTTTCGGCGTCGCCGCGATTCCGGTGCTGTTCGTCGATGCGCTGATCGAGCGCGGCGAAGTCGTCGAGTTGCCGCTGCAGCCGTCGCCGCCGTCGATCGTCGTGTCGATGTCGCGGCGGGCCGACGCGCCCAGGTTCGTGCACGGTGCGTCGATCGCCGCGCGCGCGGCATGTCACGAGTATTGCGAGAAGAGCACGCGGTTGCTGGTCGAAGCGCTGTGACGGCGCAGCGGTGCACGACGCACGTTCGACATCGCCGCGCGAATCGCCCACAATCGCGTTCGGCGCGTCGCCACGTCGGCCCGCGCATCGTGAATGACGGCCCGGCCATCCGCCCTTCGTCGCTTCGCATGATCGTGCACAACGAGAAGGCAACATGCAGATTCGCTCCGCTTCGCCCCGCCTGAACCTCGCGCGTGTCGTGATCGTCGCGTCGTACATCGCGTCGCTGCTGCTGCCCGTCGCGGCCGAACCGCCGAATGCGGCCGGCGCGGTGAGCTGGTGGCACGGCTACACGGTGCTCGCGCTCGGCGGGCTCGCGATCCTCGACCTGCAATTCGCGTGGCTCGGCAACCCGTTGCTCGTCGTCGCGCTGCTCAGGCCGAGCCGTACCGTGTCCGCACTGCTGGCCGGGGTCGTGGTCTTTGCGCTCGGGTGGCATACGATCCCGACCGATGCGAACTACGAAACGATCCGCACGTTCGGGGCCGGGTACTACTTATGGATCGCGGCGATGGTGGGCGCCGCCGCGCTGCCGTGGATCGACGGGCGCGAACGGCAGGATGGCGTGGCGCCGAGCGTTGCGGCCGGTGCCGCGGGTGGGGCCGCGCCGACTGGCACTGGCACTGGCACTGGCACTGGCACTGGCACCGGCACCGGCACTGGCGCAGTTGCCGGCAGCACGGCCCGATCGAATGCCGCGCGATCGTCGACCCGACAAAACGGCTGGACCGTAACGGCAACCGACACGCGCATCGAAGCGACCGACGGCACCGGGGCGATGCGCGGCATCGCGCTGTCCGACCTCGGCGCGATCGTGATCGAGACCAACGACGAGGGGCCGTTCGCGTCGGATGTCTGGTGGATTCTGTTCGAGACGAACAGGCAATTCGCCTGCGCCTTCCCGCAGGATGCAGAAGGCGCGAAGGCGGCGATCGACCGGCTGCTCGACCTGCCCGGCATCGATCACCGCAAGGTCATCGACGCGCAGACGTCGATCCAGAACGCGACGCTCCCGATCTGGGAGCGCAGGGCGAACGAGCCGGCCGCGCCGGGAGAAGCCGGCGCAGCGGCCTGACCGGCAACGCTTACGCTGACGCCCCTGCATGCGGCGGCGTCAGCTTGCCGTCGCCATACTCGCGAAGCACCTGCGAAATCACGACGCGATACCCGTCCAGCCAGCGCGCCTGCTTCGCCTTGGCTTCGAGATGCGCGGGATGCTGGATCAACTGCCGCAGCGCCGCCTCGGATTCCCAGTAGTAGACGTTCTGGATCAGGCCCGCTTCCGCGTTCTCCCACGTTTCCTCGCCGAGATAGCCGGGCGTCGCACGCGCCATGTCGGCGATCTGCCGGTCGAGCCGGTGGAATTCGTCGTCGTACTGCCCGGCACGAAAAATGAAGGTCGACGCGTACATGCCGCTCCATCCGAACGAGTGAAAGAGCGCCAAGTGTAAGGCACGCGCGGCGTGCCGCGATCGTCACGCGGCGAGCGGATCGGCGTCGACGCGATCGTCGAGCCATGCGTCGATGCGTGGCGCATCGTCACGCGTTCCAACCGCGGATGCGGGCATGGCCGCGAGCGCCCGTCGCGCCCGTTCCAGCGCCTGCGCGAAGCCGCGCAATTCGTGCGTCGCGGGCCGGTCGGCCGCCTGCCGGCGCACGAGCGCCGCTTCGATGTTCGCGCCGATCAACGCGAGCTGGGCGTCGATGAAGTCGATGCACAGCGCGCGGCAATGCGCGGAAACCGGCGCGACGGCCAGCAGGACCGGCACGATCGACACGGTCAGGTAGCCGCCCGGCGCAAGCCGCGACAGCGCATGACGCACGTCCTGCCCGCCATCGGTCAACGACGCGAACACGGCGTCGCGCCACACCGCGCGCTCGAACACGAGCGCAGCGCGATGCGCGTCGAGCGCCGCACGGTCCGCGACCTGTCCGGCCGTCACCAGCGGAATCGAGAACACCGATTCATCGGCAGACCGCACGCGCCCCGCTTCGACGATGCAGTTCGCGCCCAGCCACGCCGCATCGTCGCGCCGCGCCGCGAGCACGCGGGCCTGCAACCGGTCGGGCAGCGCCGGATCGAGCGGCACCGCGCGGCAGATCGACGGCTTGTTCGCGTGCACGCCGCAGCGGCCGTCGTCGGCGAGCGCCGCGCAGCGGCCCAGCGACGGATAGTCGTAGCCTTGCAGCGTCAGCGCGAGCCATTCGCCGTTCATGCCGCCGCCGCGATGGAACAGCCGGTCCGCCAGCGCATCGGCGGCCGCGACGTCGTCCGCATCGAGCGTCTGCTCGCGCCCGCCTGCCTGCCAGCGTTCGCCCGTTCGCCGCTTCGGCACGCGGCGGAGCGTCAATGCGCCGACGAAGCGATGCCGATGCCGGAACAGTTCGCGCAACGACAGCGTCGGCGCGCTGTTGCAGCAGCGTCCGCACGCGTTGCACGCGAGCTGGTAGGTGTCTACCACGGGCGCCGCACCGAATCCTGGTAGCGCGTGAGGATGAAGCGCGCGACGTCGTCCGAGTGATACGCGGCGACGAGCTGTGCGACCCACGGCTTCGCGCGATCGGCGTCGCGCACCGTCAGCACGTTCGCATACGGCGAGCGCGCATCCTCCAGGCTGATGCTGTCGCGCGCGGGCTGCAGCCCGAAGCGGGCCGCGTCGTCGCTGTCGATCGCGACGAACGCGGCCGTATCGAGCGCCGCGTAAAGGCGGTCGCGGCGCAGCGCGACGAATTTCAGCCCGAGCCGGTTGCCGGTGACGTCGCGCAGCGTCGCATGCAGACCGGCTTTTTCGCGCAGCGTGACCAGCGTGTCGTTCTGCAGCAGCACGAGCGCACGCGCCATCCCGCGCCGATCGGCGGGGAGCGCGACCGTCGCGCCGGGTTGCAGTTCGTTCAGGTTCTTCAGCTTGCGCGAATAGAACGCCATCGGCAGCGTGACGGTCGGCGCGACTTCGGTCAGCGCGACGCGCTGGCGTGCGCGAGTCGCGGCCAGCTGTTGCGCATCCTCGAAACTGGCCGCGTCGATCCGCCCGTCGGCCAGCGCCGTGTCGATGCGCGACGCATCGTCGAATTCGACGACGTCGACACCGAGCCCGCGCGCGGCAGCCACCCGCTTCACTTCGTCGAGGATCTGCGCATGCACGCCGCGCGTGACGCCGACGCGCACGGCCGGTGCAGTGGCGTCGGCAGCCATCGCCGCACCATGATGCGCGATGCCGCATGCCGCCAGCAGCCACGCCGACACGAATCGCCCGATGCCCGCCGTCATGACGCGTCCCTCAGGATCGTGCGAAACCCGATATGCGACGCGCCGAGATCGGCTTCCTGCTGTTCGCGCGACGATGCGCGATAGCGCACGCAGTAATCGCGCGAGCACAGGAACGAACCGCCCTTGATCACCATCGGCGTATCGTGCCGGCGCGTCGGCGGTGCGACGGCCGCCGTGTCGCCGTTCGTGTGCGATTGATGCGGGCCCGTGTACGCGTCCTTCGTCCATTCCCACGCATTGCCGATCATGTCGTAGAGGCGAAAACCGTTCGCCGCATAGCAGCCGACGGGCGCCAATCCCGCGTGGCCATCCTCGGCCGAGTCGAGCACCGGAAACGCGCCCTGCCAGTAGTTCGCGGCCGGCTTGCCCTGCGCATCGCGCGGCGCCGCATCGAGCGATGCGTCGTCGCGGCCGGCCTTGCCCGCGTATTCCCATTCGGCCTCGGTCGGCAAATCGCGGCCGAGCCAGTGCGCATACGCGAGCGCATCGCGCTGCGTGACGAGCGTCACCGGCAGGTTGCCGAGCCCCGTCACGTCGCTGCCGGGCCCGCGCGGATGCCGCCACGACGCGCCCTTCACCCACGACCACCATGCGACGTCGCGCGCGTTCATCTCGTCGCGCGTCGGCACATGAAACACCGCCGCGCCGCCCTGCTGCTCGGCCTCGGTCACGTAGCCGGTGGCCTGCACGAACGCGGCGAACTGCGCGATCGTCACGTCGGTCTGGTCGATCCAGAAGCCGCCGACGCGCGTGCGGCCGTCGCCGACCGGACGCTCGTCCGCATAGCCGCGCGTGCTGCCGAACACGAACGCGCCGCCGCGCAGGTGCACCATCCCGGCCTTCGGATCGTCGCGCCATTTCGACGGCAGCCCCGAATAGCGTTCGCACGCGCGCTCCGAACCGAGCGGCGCGAGCGCGCGGCCGCGATTCAGGTCGTCGAATGCGCCGTCCGCCGGCGCCGCCGGATTCGCATAGCCCGCCGCGAACGCGGCGGCGAACAGCGTGGCGGCCAGCGCCGCGCCGATCGTCCAGAAGCGGAACCGCATCGTGTCGCTCCCGCGCTCAATAGTAGCCGCGTGGACGCAGCGGCTCGACGCCGCCGACGTTGCTCATGTAGGCCTTCCACTGGTCGACGAGCGTGCCGATCACCGACGGATTCTGCGCGGACACGTCGGTCGTCTCGCCACGATCCGACGCAAGGTCGTACAGCTGCCAGTGGCCGTCGAGCGGGCCGAGCGGCGGCTCGGTCCACAGCGCCTTCCAGCGGCCGTCGGCGCTGCGCAGATACGCGCGGCCGTACGCTTCGTCGCCGAACGGCGTCGTGTGCACTTCGCCCGTCGCCGAACCAGTGAGCACCGGCAGCAGCGACTGGCCCGTGACCGGATACACGTAGCGGTTGTTGTAGACGACCTTGCCCTTGTTCTGGTCGACGCCCGTCAGCGTGTTCACCAGCGGCGGCGCCGGCTGCGACGGCGGCGTGACGCCCGCGACCGCGAGGAACGTCGCCGTGTTGTCGGTCACGTGCGTGAACGCGCGCAGCGTCGGCAGCGGCTGCGACTGGCCCGGCAGGTGCACGATCGTTGGCGTCGACACGCCGCCCTCGCCCGAATAGCCCTTCGTGAGCCGGAACGGCGCCGCGCTCACTTCCGCCCAGCGCAGCCCGTACTGCAGGCGCTGCGCATTCTGCTTGCCGTTGTCGGTGCCCAGCGCCGAATAGGTCGGCTCCTGTGCGTTCGCGGTGTCGGTCGCGGTCGGGTCGGCGCCGGAATCGATCGGCCAGCCTTCCGCGCCGTTGTCCGACTGGAACATGATGAACGTGTTGTCGTATTCGCCGATGTCCTTCAGGTGCTGGATCAGCAGGCCGATGTTGTAGTCGAGGTTCTCGACCATCCCCGCGTAGATCTCCATGTAGCGCGCCTGCGCCTTGCGCTCGGCCGGCGACAAGCTCGACCACAGCTTGTCGACCTTGCCGGGGCCGTAGTCGCCGTAGCCGTCCGCGGCCGAATGCACCGCGTTGATGTACTTCGCGCCGGCCGTGCCGTTGTTCGCGGTCGCGGGCGAGGCGACCGTCGTCTCGGGCAGCCCGTCGAACGGCTTGAAATCGGCCGGAATCAGGCCGAGCGCCTTCTGCCGCGCGATCCGCGCGTTGCGGATCGCATCGTAGCCGGCGTCGTACACGCCCGCATATTTGTGCAGCCACGGATCGGGCACCTGCAGCGGCCAGTGCGGCGACGTGTAGGCCGCGTACGCGAAGAACGGCTTGCCGTCCTGCTTGTTCGCATCGATGTACGAGATCAGCTTCTGCGTATAGAAATCGGTCGAATAGAACACGGCCGGGCTGCCGCCCGCGCCGCCCGGCTGCCCGGGCTGGCCCGGCTGCACGTAGCGGCCGTCTTCCGTGTAGTTCGACGAGCCGGCCGGCTCGTGCGCGAAGTGGTTCGTCGCCGCGCCGCCGAGCAGCACGTAGCTGCGCTCGAAGCCCCACTGGTCGGGCGTCTGCCCGCTGCCCGTCGTACTGCCGACGATGCCCGAGCCGATGTGCCACTTGCCCGCGATGTACGTGTGATAGCCGGCGTCCTTCAGCAGTTGCGCGAACGACAGCGCGCGATCGTTCAGGTAGCCCTCGTAGCCGGGCAGCCCGCGCCGTTCGTCGGTCGGCACGCCCATCGTGCCTTCGCCGACGAGATGGTGATCGGTGCCCGATACCAGCATCGCGCGCGTGATCGCGCAGACGGTGCCCGTGTGGTGGTTCGACAGGATGCGGCCCGATGCGACGAGCGCGTCGAGGTTCGGCGTGTTGATCTCGCCGCCGAACGCATGGATGTCGGAGTAGCCGAGATCGTCGGCCATGATGTACAGGATGTTCGGGCGCTTCGCGGCCTGGGTCGGGGTGGGCGCTGGCGTGGCGCCGGCCTGCGACGGCGGCGCATCGCTGTCGACGCCGCCGCACGATGCGAGCGACACCGCGCCGGCAATCGCGGCGCAGACGACACGGAAACGAAAGGCATGCAACGGCGAAGCCGACTTTTTCATTCTTGTTGACGCTCGATCTACGGGAGCGGCGATCTTAGCGTCGCCCGCGCAGCGCCCAAAGTCGGATTCGTCACATGCTAACGGGGTGGGGGAATATGCGACGCGTATCGTCCGCCACGCGTCGCGCCGCCGTGCGTCAACTGCGCCCGCCGAGGCTGCCGCCGCCGTCCACCGCCAGCACCTGCCCGGTGACGAAACCGGCTTCGTCGGACAGGAAGAACGCGGTTGCGGCCGCGACGTCGTCGGCCGTGCCGAGCCGGCGCGCGGGAATCGTCGCGAGCACCTTGCGCTCGGCTTCGCTGCCGACCGGCCGCGTCTGTCGGAACAGCTCGGTCTCGATCGGGCCGGGCGCCACCGCGTTGACGGTCACGCCGTGCTCGGCGAGTTCGAGCGCCCACGTGCGCGTGCAGCCGACCAGCGCGTTCTTCGCGGCGGAATACGCAGTGCGGTCGAGGCTGCCGAAAATCGCGCGGCTGCAGATGTTGACGATGCGCCCGTGGCCGCGCGCCTTCATCGCATCGGCAAAGTGCTGCGTGACCTGGATCGCGGCCCGCACGTTGAGATCGAACACGGTCTGCAGCGACTGGAAATCGATCTTCCCGAGCGGTTGCGGCAACACGATGCCCGCATTGTTGACGATGCCGTCGACATGGTGGTGTTCGCCGATCCGTGCGAGCGTCGCGGCGGTCTGCTCGATATCGGCGAGATCGCACGCGAGCAATTCGCCGGGGAAGTCGATGCCCTGCGCGTGCCGCGCGAGACCGACGACGCGATGGCCGCGTCGGGCGAGCGTGGTGCTGATCGCGAGGCCGATGCCGCGTGATGCGCCGGTGACGAGATAAGTGCGGGATGACATGCGTGTGCCCTTGGCAAGGAATCCGGAGGAAACGGCGCGACGCGCCCATGTTCACCCGGCGCGCGCGTGCTCGGCCCGATTGTGCCGCAGCAGCAAGAAACGCGCATGGCCGGCGCTGGCTTCGCGTCGATCTGCTCGACACCCTGCCAGAGTTACCGGTCCATTCGGAGAAGGGAATATGCAAAAATTACATGGCCGATCTGGGAGAAAGCCCGGATGTCGACATGCCCGGTTTTTTCAAGCCTTCCAGGCAAACATGACCGCGTTGCATATACCCGTTCCAACGATCCTTTTCTCAACGACCAACGTCTTTCGCAAGCCTTCGCGAGGATGGGCGCTGGAGACGCAGGTGCACATGCAACGGTCGGAGAACGCCACCTCATCGATCTCGACATGAAAACAACGCCTACCCTGAGGATGCTGGTCCGTGCCGTACTCCTGCCATCCTCGTTCTGGATCGCGGGCGCGGCACACGCCGCCGCCTTCAATTGCCATCTGGCCAGGCAGCCGGCAGAGCAAACCATATGCGCCACCCCCGAGTTGTCGAAACTCGACGATCAACTCGCGATTGCCTGGTCGCTCGCACCCGAACGACTGGATATGGGGGGCGGCAACGCCGGCCTCAACGCTTTGAAGGCGTATCAGCGCGGCTGGCGATTGCAACGGGATGCGTGCGGAAAAGACATTGACTGCCTGCGAACGAGCTATCTTCGGCGGCTGCAGCAGCTTGCTCAGCCCCAACCCGATGCCGTAAGCGACATCAACGACTTCCATTGGTCGCAAACCTGGACGCTCATCGAGATAGCGTCCAAGCCGCTCCCACGCAATCGAGGCGGAATCATCATGATTCACGTCAACCCGTATGCCGACGCGGCACGCCTGACCTTCAACGCGTCAACATGGAACGGTCAAAACAGCGGGCGGGAATACGAGGCAAATGCCGTCGTGCGAGCCGACGGAAAGGCATTCCACGTGGGCGCCGGCGGCTGCCAGCTCGATTTCGCCATTCACGGCGCGCAGATGGCGGTCGAGCAGCGCGGTCAATGCGGCAAAGTGCTCGGTCACGGCAGCGACACCGATTTTCAAGGCACGTATATCGATGAGGAGCACGCGCCGAACAAGAGCCTCGAATTCGAATAGGCGTGCGGCCACAACACGGGCGGCGCGCCGTGTGAGCAACCTCTCCCGATTGGGCCCCAGCAACGCGAAACGCGTACGGCCGGTGCCGGCCGACACACGTCGCTCACCCCACCCGCCCCGCCACGACCGGCATTACGCGCCGCGACGCGATCCGCAACGCGAGCACACCACCCGCCAGCAACGCGGCCGCGACGAGCAGCAGCGCGAGATCGTACGAATGCGTGACGTCCTTGATCCGCCCCATCACCGGCGGCAGCGCGAGCCCCGCGATGTTCGCGACCGCGTTGATCAGCGCGATCGACGCGGCCGCCGTGAGGCCCGACACGTACTCGGTCGTCACGGCCCAGAACACCGGCGTCGCGGCCCAGTTGAAGCCGACCGCGAGCACCAGCAGCGCATACGCGACGGGCAGCACCGGCGTATAGATCGCCGCGATCAGCAACGCACCGGCCAGCAGCATCGGCACGCCGAGATGCAGCGCGCGTTCGCCGCCGAGATCCGAATGCCGGCCGTTCAGGTACATCGCGACGCACGCGAACAGGAACGGCAGCGCGGACAGGCTGCCGACCGCGAAGCTCGACTGTCCCGACAGACTCTTCACGAGCAGCGGCAGAAACAGCGTGAGGCCGATCGTGCCGAACGCCTGCAGCAACCAGAACGCGGCGAGCGCCCACACCTTGCCGTCGCCGAACGCACGCCGCAATGCGACGCCGTGCGACAGATGTTCGCGCGGCGCGGCGTCGCGCAGCGTCGCTTCGAGCCACGCGCGTTCGTCGGCCGGCAGCCAGCGCGCGTGCGCGGGCGTGTCCGGCAGGCGGCACAGCACGACGAACCCGAGCAGCAACGCGGGCACGCCTTCGAGCAGGAACAGCCAGCGCCAGCCTTCGACGCCGAGCACGCCGTTCAGGTTCAGCAGCGCGCCGGACAGCGGCAGCCCGATCACCGACGCGAGCGTCGCGCCGATATAGAAGAACGACATCGCCCGCGCCCGGTCGCTCTGCGGATACCACGCGGACAGGTAGTAGATGATGCCCGGCGTGAAGCCGGCTTCGGCCGCGCCGAGCAGCAGCCGCATCGCATAGAGCTGCCCCGGCGTCTGCACCGCGCTCATCGCGGCCGCGACGATGCCCCACGTGATCATGATCCGCGCGATCCAGCGACGCGCGCCGACCCGCGCGAGGAACAGGTTGCTCGGCACCTCGAACAGGATGTAGGTCACGTAGAACAGCCCCGCGCCGAGCCCGTACATTTCGGCGCTGAGGCCGAGGTCGGCGTTCATCTGCAGCGCCGCGACCGAGATGTTCGAGCGGTCGATATACGCGACGAGGTACAGCAGCATCAGGAACGGAATCAGGCGCAGGTTCAGGCGCCGCATCGTCGCGGCGTGCAACTGCGGGGCGGGGGCGGTCATCGGCATGTCTCCTGGATCGTCTCGCGTGAGGCGCGGCGTCATGCAGGCCAGTCTAGGAGCCGCGTGAAATTCGCGTCAATTACCGGGACGTCATCTCGATATGTGAGACGCGAGCGGGCGCGATGCGCAGCCAGCCGGGTTGTCGCGTCGTCGTCGGAATGGCGTCGCCGTCACGTACGCTCGCCGCTCGCGTCGTCGGACGCCAGCATGTGCGGAATCTCGTCGACCAGCGCATCGACGACGACCCGCACCTTCGACGGCACGTGGCGCGCCGCCGGCCGCACCGCGAACACTTCGGCGCCCGACACGCTGTCGCTGTCCATCACGAGCGCGAGGCGGCCGTCGCGCACGTACGGCGCCATCAGCCAGCACGGCAGCCACGCGAGGCCCGCGCCGGCGGCGGCCGCGTCGGCGATCGCCTGCAGGTCGTCGAACCGCAGGCGGCCGGCCGCGCGATGGTCGTGCACCGCGCCATCCGCGCCGATGATCCGCCACGGTGTCGGCTGTCCGCCGCGCGAATACGCGATGCCGACGTGCGACGCGAGTGCCTCGAGCCCCGACGGCCGTCCATGACGCGCGAGATAGTCGGGCGATGCGCAGATGCCCATGCGTTGCACGCCCAGCTTGCGGCCGACCAGCGCGCTCGTATCGGCCAGCTCGCCGATGCGCACGGCCAGGTCGAAACCGTCGTTGACGAGGTCGGCCACGCGATCGCTGAACGACATGTCGATTTCGAGCCGCGGATGGCGCTCGACGAGCCGCCGCACGACGGGCGCCACGCACTGCCGCCCGAACAGCACGGGTACGCTGATGCGCACGCGCCCGGCCGGCTCGCGGCGGCCCGCGTCGAGCGCGGCTTCCGTCTCGCCCAGTTCGGCCAGCAGCCGCCGGCACTGCTCGTAATAGACGAACCCGTCGTCGGTCAGGCCGAGCTGGCGCGTCGTGCGCTGCAGCAGCCGTGCGCCGAGCCGGAGTTCGAGCCGCGCGACGATCTTCGCGACGGCCGAGCGCGTCATGCCGAGGCGCAGCGCCGCCGCCGCGAAGCTGCCCGATTCCACCACGTCGACAAATTCGGCGACGCCTCTGAGCCGTTCGTCCATGCCGTTCCGCTCCGCTCCAATGAAATGCGATGACGGGGTTGTGTCCATGGCGGCAACAATCGTTGGCCAAATTCTCGCCAATGCGTCCACCCGCGCGACACTATGATAGTCCGGACTATCTCGAAAAGGAGTCGACATGCATGCATGGCAAATCAAACCGGGCGACGGCCTGGCCGGGCTCCGGCGCGTCGACGCGGCAGCGCGCCCGGTCGGGCCGACCGACGTCGTCGTGAAGATCCACTCGGCCGCGCTGAACTATCGCGACCTGATGTTCGCGCGCGGCGACTATCTGGGTATCGGCAAGGAAGCGCTGATCCCCGTCGCCGACGGCGCCGGCGAAGTCGTCGAAACCGGCCGCGACGTCACGCGCTTCAAGCCGGGCGACCGCGTGATCAACACCTACTTCCCGCGCTGGATCGACGGGCCGCCGACGCCGCAGAAAGTCGCGGGGTCGCCCGGCGCGCAATTCGACGGCGTGCTCGCCGAACGCTTCGTGTCCGACGAAACCGCGCTGGTCGCGATTCCCGCGCATCTCGACTACGACGAAGCGGCGACGCTGTCGTGCGCGGGCATCACCGCATGGAACGCGCTGTTCGTCGACGGCGGACTGGAGCCGGGCGCGACCGTCGTGCTGCTCGGCACCGGCGGTGTGTCGATCGTCGCACTGCAGCTTGCGCAGGCCGCCGGGTTGCGCACGATCGTCACGTCGTCGAGCGACGCGAAGCTCGAACGCGCGCGTGCACTCGGTGCGGACGCAACGATCAACTATCGCGCGACGCCGGAATGGCAGCACGAGGTGCTGCGGCTCACCGACGGCGCCGGCGCGGATCTGGTCGTCGAGGTCGGCGGCCGCGATACGCTGCCGCGCTCGGTCGCCGCGACGAAAATCGGCGGCATCGTGTCGGTGATCGGCGGCCTCAGCAGCTTCGGCGGGCCGGAACTCGGGCTGCTGTCGCTGATCGGCGGCTTCCGGCGGTTGCACGGTTTCATGGTCGGCAGCCGCGCGATGCTCGACGACGTCGTGCGGCTCGTCGACGCGAAACGGATCAAGCCGGTGGTCGATCGGGTGTTCGGCTTCGACGAAGCGCCGCAGGCGTATGCGCACCTGCAATCGGGGCAGCACTTCGGCAAGGTGGTAATTCGCGTCGCCTCGTGACGCGCGCAAGGACCGCCCGCCGCGGGCCGGCGCTCCACGCGCCGGCGCCGCGGCAGGCATCGCCGTCAGATCTTCGCGGTCAGCGTGATCCCGACCGTGCGCGGATCGCCATACAGCACCGGATACGCGCCATACGACGGCAACAACTCGAGTTTCTTGTAGACCTTGTTCGTCAGGTTCGTCACGTAGCCGGTCACGATGTACTTCTGGTTCGGCGTCGTGTACGACACATGCGCGTTCAGCACCGTATAGCCGCCCTGCCAGAGCTGCGGCATCGTCTGCCGCGTCGCGCTGAAGTACTCGCGGCTGCGGTAGTTCACGTCGCCGCCCGCCGTCAGCGTGCCGAACGACACCGGCACGCGATAGTCGACGCCCGCGTTCAGCGTCGTATGCGGCGAACGCGCGAACGAGTTGCCGACGGCCGTCGGCACGTTGCGGAATTCCGTGTAGCGCGTGTTCAGCATCCCGAGGTTCGCGAACAGGTACAGGCTGTTGACCGGCTGCGCCTTCAGCTCCAGCTCGAAACCGTCCGTGCGCCCCTGCCCGGCATTCGACAGCGTCGACACCGGCGGGCCGCCGAACGGGTTCGGCGCCAGCGCGAACACCTGGATGTCGCGATAGTCGTAGTGGAACACGCTCGCGTTGACGATCAGCCGCTTGTCGAACCATTCGCTCTTGATACCGACTTCGTAATCGCTCAGGTACTCCGGCGACACGGTCGACACCGTGCTCTGCGTATACGCGTTGCCGTTGTAGCCGCCCGAGCGGAAGCCGCGCGCATAGCGGAAATACGCGCGCACATTGCTGCTGAGCGCATATTCGGGCGTGAGGTCCCAGGTCGGCGCGCGCCAGGTGTTGGTCTGGTGCTGTTGCGCGCTGACCGCGAGCGGCGACGATACCGACGCCGGCGACCACCAGCTGTTCGGATCGCTGAACGTCACGTTGCCCGTATCCTGCAGCCCGGTCAGGTTGATGGTCTTGCGCTCGATCGTGTAACGCAGCCCGCCCGTCACGTTGAAGCGGTCGGTGAACCGGTATTTGACGCTGCCGAAGATCGCCGCACTCTGCGTGTGCTGCGTAAGGTCGGTCAGATGGTAGTACGCGGGCGACGGCGAGCCCGGCAGCCCGCCGCCGGCGCCCTGCTCGGCCAGTTGCTCGGTGAACAGGTGCGTGCCGACGATCCAGCTCAGCCGGTCGTTCTGCGGCGATTCGAGCCGGAATTCCTGCGAAAATTGCCGGCTCGACAGGCGGTCGTGCGAGCGCGCCGCATCGACCGGCGAATAGTCCTCGTCATCCTGGTACCAGCGGTGCAGCCCCTCGAACGCGGTGATCGACGTCAGCGATACGGCCGGGTTGATGCGCCAGTGCGCGGTCAGCGACGTACCCCACGTCGAGATGTGATCGCTCGACGGCGCGTTGAGCGACACCGTATACGGATCGCTCGACCCGACGAAGCCGAACTGGTTCGTGCCGCCGCGTCCCGCGCCTTCCGCGTGCCATGCGTTGCCGCCGCCCGTATAGTTGCGGCCGTGGATGTTGAACAGGAAATCGGTATCCGACGTCGGCACGGCGAGCACCTGGAAGCGCACCGCGTTGTCGTGGAAGCCGCCGAAGCGCCCTTGCTGCACCGTGTTCGTGTAGAAGCTGTCGGCATTCTCGTGATACACCGACACGCGCGCGGCCAGCACGTCGTTCTTGCCGATCGGCCCGCCGATCGCCGCTTCCGCGAGCCGGCTGTTGTACTGGCCGAGCCCGATTTTTCCGTAGCCGCTCACGTCGAACGTCGGTTTCTGCGACGTGATGCTGAGCGCGCCGCCGACCGTATTCTTGCCCCACAGCGTGCCTTGCGGCCCGCGCAGCACTTCGATGTGGTCGAGGTCGAACAGCGGAAAGCCCTGCCCGAACACGCTGTTGATATAGACGTCGTCGAAGTACACGCCGATCGGGCTCAGCGACAGGTCCGACGGATCGTTGCTGCCCACGCCGCGTAGGAACCAGCGCGGCCGCTCACGGCCTTCGGTCGATTGCCCGGTGAAGTTCGGCACGTACTTCGTCACGTCGTTGATCACGCGCAGTTCGTTGTTCCTGATCGCATCGCCGCTCAGCGCGGTGACCGCGACCGGTACGTCCTGGATGCTTTCCTTGCGCCGGCGCGCCGTCACGGTCACCGTGCCGAGGTTCGTTTCGCGTGCGGCCGCGCCGCGGTTCGCACGCACCGCCTTCGGCGCGGCCGCGGCGGCATCGTCCGATGCCTGTTGCGCCGGCTGCGCGTCCGGCGCGCCCGCCGTCGCCGCGCCGTCCTCTGCCCACGCGGGCAACGACACGGCGCCGCCCGTCAACAGTCCCCCCAGCGCGGTGACGATTAGTTTTTTCCTGAACATCGATGAGTCATCCTGTTTGATCGGTTGAACGCACGTGCGTGCGCGACGCACGGGTTCTCTCATGCAATTCGGATGCCAGCGTCGACATGCCCGTCGCACGGGGCTTGCGGCGGGCATGCCGCGCCGGTGTTGCTGCATGCGCATCTGTGAACGACGTCAAACTGCTGGTCACGCAACACCGGCCGACGCCGAAATCGTCAGGACAGCTTCGCAGGCGCCGGCTGCGTCGCGTCGCGACGTCCATGCGCGAACCGCAGTGCAAGCGCGCCCAGCACGACGACAGGCAGCCAGCACAGAAACACCGCCCGCAGCCCGACGAGTGGCGCGAGCGCGCCGCCGATCAGCGGACCGCAGAACGCGCCGGTCATCGACGCGAGGTTGTAGAGGCTCGACACCTGGCTCTTGTCGGCCGGATGACGGCCGAGATGCTGCATGTTCACGAGATGCAGCAGCGACGACCCGGCGCACAGCGCGGCGAGACCCGCGCCGACGGTCCATGCGTCGCGCCCGAGGCCGAGCGCGAGCAGCCCGGCCACGCCGCCCGCGACGCTCAGTGCATGGCAACGACGTTCCGTCATTCGCTGCGCGACGTGCCCGAGCCCGAACAGCGCGAGCACCGCGACGACGCCCTGCAACGTCAGCAGCGCGACGGCATGCGTCTGCGCGAGGCCGAGCGACTGGATCGCGAGCACGACCGTATAGGTGCCGACGAGTGCGCGCGTCGCACTGTTCACCGCTTCCGCGACGAGTTGCTCGCGGATGTCGCGGCGCCATGCGAGCGCGAGCAACGTACGCAGGCTGCCGGTTCCGGTTCGATCACCACGCGGCGGCGGCGGTGCATCGCCGAGCAACGCGCGGCTGAACAACGCCATGCCGGCGAAACTCGCCGATGCCGCGCAGAACGTCGCGACCGCACCGTGCGTGCCGATCAGCCAGCTCGCCAGCCACGGCCCCGCCATCCCCGTTCCGACCGACATCGCCGCGCGATACCAGCCCGCGCGGGCCAGGCCGATCTGCGCGAGACGCGCGAGAAACACCCCGTTGATCGACACGATCCGGAACGGAATGCACAGCCCGATCAGCCCCTGCGTGAGTGCGATCAGCGGCCATGCGCCGGTGAACGGCACGACGAGATTGAGCAGCATCGGCCCCATGCTCGCGGCGAAGTACACGCGCCGTGCACCGTAGCGCGCGACCAGCAGCCCGGCCGGCAATGTCATCAGCGCGATGCCGAGCGGCTCCATCGCGACGATGATGCCGAGCCGTGCGTCGTCGACGCCGAGCGCCAGCGCATACAGCGTCGTCGCGAGCTGCGCCATGCTGATCGTCGTGCCGCTCGCGAGCGCGAGCAGCATGAAGCCGCCGGTGAAGCGCTCGCGCCGCCATGCGTCGGCGACGCGTGCCGGCGTGCTCACCGCGACAGCGTCGCGATGCCGTCGAGCGCGCGCCGGTCGATCCACGCGCGCACGTCGAAGTCGACGGGCAGGAACCGCCAGTCGACCAGGAAGCGCTTGAAATCGTCGAGCGCGGCGATCGACGCTTCGTCGAGATCCGTGCGCAGCCGCCGGTGGACGTTCGCGCCGTATGCGAGCCGCAGCCAGTCGTGGCCCGAGCCCGTCTCGCGACCGAGATAGCCGAGCACTTCGTGCTCGTGCTCGCGGGCCCACCCTTCGACGTCGGTCACGCGTGCGAGAAAGCGGCTGACGATATCGGGGTGGCGCTCCAGCGTCGACGCATTGACGGTCAGCGGGCGCGGCGAGCCGTTGTTGATGCGGATCTGCGGATCGGGATGAAAGCCGATGTCGATCACCGGCTGCGCGCCGATCAGGTGCGCGGTTTCGAGCCCGAGCGAACCTTTCACGTAGATCGCATCGACGTCGCCGCGCACCAGCGCGGCGGCCTCGGCCGCATAGAGCCGCCGGCTCGACAGGCTCGCGGGGTGGCTGAATGCCGCGTCGCGGGTCGCGGGCGTCGACACCGGCGCGCGCAGGTTCGAGGCCGGTACGTCGACCCAGTCGACGTCGCCGGGGCCGAGCCCGTCGAGCGACAACGCGCTGACGAAACCGCGCAGCGCCGCCGCGCGGAAGATGTCGATCCGCTCGCCGTCGCGGCGCGGCAGGCCGATGCGGCGCCCGCGCAGATCCTTCGGTCGCGCGAGGCCGGCTTCCGGCAACGCGACGATCGCCTGCGCCTCGTCGACCCAGGTCAGCGCGATCACGCGCGTGTCGGCGCCGGACGCGCGTGCCCACAGCGCCGGAATGCTGCCGCCCTGGCGGAACGCGTTGTCGAGCGAATGGTCGACGTGCGCGTGATGCAGTGCCGCGTGCTGGCTTTCCTGCAGCGCGCGCACGGTGATGCCGTCGCCGGCGAATTCGTGATCCAGCCAGCCGAGATGGGCGGCGATGCCGAGCGGTGTCGGCACCGGACAGCGCGTGTACCAGATCGACTGGACGTTGTGTGAAGCCGTGGTGCTCATGAATGCGTTCGCAGAAAGGAGTCGTGAAGGGCGCGTCAGCCGCGCGGCGCGGTGAGCACCGACAGTCGCGTGATGCCCGCGTGCTCGATCGCCGCCATCAGCTTCGCGACGGTGCCGTACGGCACGTGCTCGTCGGCCTGCAGGTCGAGCGCGACGTCGGGCCGGCCGGCCTTCAGCGCGGCCAGCTCGGCCGGCACCGTGTCGAGCGCGACCGCGCGCTTGTCGAGATACACGACGCCCTTGCCGTCGACGCTCACGGTGACGTTCGGCTTGCGGTCGGCCGGCGCGGTGGCGACGGTGTTCGGCAGATTCACGTGCACCGCGTTGTTCAGCAGCGGCGCGGTGACGATGAACGCGACCAGCAGCACGAGCATCACGTCGACGAGCGGCGTGATGTTGATTTCGCTGAGCACGTCATCGTTGTCGGAGGAGGACGAGAAGGCCATTATGCGAACGCCTCCTGGCGGGTGTCGTCGGAACGGCGCGCCGGGGCGGCCGCGGGCGCGGCGGCCGGCACGCGGAAGCCGGCCTTCTGCGCGAGCGTGACGAAGTCGGTCGCGAACGCGTCGAGATCGGCCGACGCAGCCTTCACGCGGCGCACGAAGAAGTTGTACGCGAGTACGGCCGGCACCGCGACCGCGATGCCGATCCCGGTCGCGACGAGCGCTTCGCCGATGGGACCGGCCACGACGTCGATGCTCGCCGACGCACTGTGCGTGATCGCGGTCAGCGCATGGATGATGCCGAACACCGTACCGAACAGCCCGACGAACGGCGCGGTGCTGCCGATCGACGCGAGCACCGCGAGCCCCGCTTCCTCGCGCCGGCGCGCGTTGTGGATCTGCTGGCGCAGATGGCGTTCGAGCAGGTCGTGACGGCTCCAGCTGTGTTCGAGATCGTGCGCGCTGCTCTCGTCGGCGCGCCGCAGCGCGTCGAAGCCCGTCGCGGCGAGCTGACCCACCGGGCTGTTCGCGCCGTCGAGCGCGGCCGCGTCGTGGAAGCTGTTCGCGGCCCAGAATGCGCTGACGTAGCGCCGGTTGCGCGCGCTCGAACGCAGGCTCTGGATCGCCTTCACGACGATCAGCGTCCACGTGACGACGGAGAAGACGACGAGCAGCCAGAGCGCGCCCTGGACGATGAAGGTGGTCGGAATACCGTTCATGATGTGAGTTCCTTGAAAAATGTGGCGGGCGGCCCGGCGGGTCAGCCCAGCTTGAAATCGATCGGCACGTTGACCCAGCCGTCGACCGCTTCGTCGCCGCGCTTCGCGGGCACGAAGGTCCAGCGCTTCACGGCGGCCACCGCCGCGCTGTCGAGCATGCGGCGGCCGCTGCTCGTGCGGACCTCGACCGAATCCGGCGTGCCGTTCGCGAGCACGTGCACGCGCAGCACGACGCGCCCTTCCCAGCCCTGGTCCTGCGCGAACGCCGGATAGTCTGGCGCCGGGTTGCGCAGGTACGCCGCGTCGCCGATCGGCGCGGTTTCGCGCACCGGCGCGGCGGGTGCGGGCGCAGGTGCCTGAACCGGGGCGGCGGGCGCGGCGACGGCCGGGGTTGCCGGCGTTGCCGGCGCGGGTGCGGCTTCGCGCGTCGCCTGCGGCGTGGCAGCCGGCGCCGGATGCGCGACGGCCGCGCGCGGCTTCGGCGGGGTCGGCGCCTGCTTCGGCGGTTTCGGCGGCACGACCGGCGGCGGCGGATGCGCGGCCTGCGGCAGCGGTTCGGGCGGCCGCGTCAATTCGACCGTCATCGGCAACGGCCGGGGCGGCTGCGCGGGCGGTGCGGCAGGCACGCGCGCGGCCAGCAGCGCAACGCCCGCATGCAGTGCCGCGACAGCCAGCGCGATCGCGGCCGCGCCGCGCCATCCGTTCGCCTGCGCCGCTCGTGTGCCCGCCTGCGCGGACGGTACGACCGACGGCGGTCGCGCCCGGGTCGCCGCCGTCACGCTCACCGTGCGCGGCGCGGCCCGCGCCGCATGCCGGCGTGCGGGCGGCACGCCGTATTCGATCGTCAGCCCTGTCATGTTCGACTCCTTGCAATGACGCGCCGCGGCGCGCTACGCGACCCACGCATGGCGGTGCCGGTCGATCTGCGTGAACGGCGCCGGATCGATCCACGCGCGCGCGTCGAAATCCTGTTCGAGAAAGCCCCACTCGACGAGAAAATCCTTGAACGCGACCAGCCCGTCGATCGACGTCGGCGCGAGCCCGGTCTCGAGATGGCGGTGCACGTCCGCGCCATACGCGTAGCGCACCCACTCGTCGGATGCGCGCGTTTCGCGGCCGATATAGGCGACCGTCTCCGCCGGATGGCGCGCGGCCCAGTCGCCCGCGCCGACCACGACCGACAGGAAGCGGCTCACGAGATCGGGGCGCGCGTCGATCAGCGCGCGATCGACGGTCAGCGTGCGGGGCGTGCCGTTGCCGATCCGCACCAGCGGATCGGGATGCGCGCCGAGATCGATGACGACCTGCGCGTCGATCAGATGCACGGTTTCCAGCCCGGCCACGCCCTTCACGAACACCGCGTCGACGTCACCGCGCACGAGCGCCGCGATTTCGAGTCCGTATTCGTGCGGCCCGCGCGTGAACGATGCAGGCCCGGTGCGGCGCTCGTGCGTATCGGGCAGATCGACCCATTCGGCGTCGCCGTGGCCGAGCCCTTCCAGTTCGAGCGCGCTCAGGAAACCCTTCAGCGCGGCCGCGCGCCAGAAGTCGATGCTGATCGGATGGCGCGGCAAGCCGAGCCGCCGCCCGCGCAGGTCGCGCGCGGTGCGAATGCCGCGCTCGGGCAGCGTGACGATCGCCTGGAATTCGTTGGTCCACGACAGGCCGATCACGCGTGTATCGGCGCCGCGTGCCCGCGCCCACAGCGCGGGAATGTTGCCGCCCTGCCGGAACGAGTGCGGCAGGCTGTGATCGAAGTGCGATTCGCGCTTGTCGGCGTCGGCCGTCTCCTGCAGCGAATGCAGCGCGATGCCGTCCGGCCCGAACTCCTCGTCGAACCAGCCGCGATGCACGGCGATGCCGAGCGCGGTCGGCACCGGGCAGCGCGTGTACCAGAGTGCGTCGCAAGCCGTGGCCTGCGCAGCGAGTGTCGTCATGGTGAGTATCCTTGTCGTTGTCGTGGATGCGTCGCGGCGGGTCGCCGCGCTCAGGCGCCGGCCACGCGCAGCGCTGCCTGCGTGCCGCGCGCGTTCAGCGCGCCGTCGACGAGCGGCAACACTTCCTCGCCCACGCGGTACGCCTCTTCGAGATGCGGGTTGCTCGCGAGGATGAACGTCGATACGCCGATCTCGACGTATTCCGCGAGCCGTTCGGCCACCTGCTCGTGGCTGCCGACGATCACGCAGCCGGGGCCGCCGCGAATCTGCGACATCCCGGCCCACAGGTTCGGGCCGACGATCAGGTCGTCGAAGTGTTGCGTGTTGCCCTGGTGCAAGGCGAACTGGCGTTTCGCGCCGACCGACTCCGACGCTTCGCCGCGCCCGCCGAATCCGTTGCGCGTCGTGTCGCCCACCGTCGCGAACATCTGCCGCAGCTCAGCCCACGCCTGCTCCTCGGTCTCGCGCGCCAGGATGTCGATGCGCATGCCGAAGCGCAGGTCGCGCTCGGCGTTCTGCCGGTCGAGCGCGCGACGGGCCGCATCGATCACTTCCTTCTGTTTCGCTAGCGGCTCGCCCCAGCTCAGGTGCACGTCGCCGTGCTTCGCGGCGACCGCGAGCGCCGCGTCGCTCGCGCCGGCCAGATAGATCCGCGGCGGCTTCTGGCCGCTCAGCGGCGGCAGCAGCCCGCCCGCCTCGACGCGATAGAAGCGGCCGTCGAACGTGAACGGCGCGCCGGCCGCGACGCCCTTCACGACGTCGAGGAATTCGTCGGTACGCGCATAGCGGCTGTCGTGATCGATGAAGTCGCCGTACGCGCGCTGGTCAGGGCCGCCGCCACCCGTGACGACGTTCCACTCGACGCGGCCGCGGCTGATTCGCTGCAGGCTCGCGGCCATTTGCGCCGCATAGACCGGATGCACGAAATGCGGTTGCAGCGCGATCAGCAGGCGCAGCCGGCGCGTCTCGCGCGCCAGCGCGGCCGCCACGACCCACGGCTCCTCGGTGAAGCGGAAGATCGGAATCAGCGCGCCGTGGAAACCGGCGATATCGGCCGCACGTGCGACCTGCGACAGATAGTCGATGTAGCCGAACGCGTCGTCGTCGACTTTCGGTGCGACGCGCGACGCGCGCTGGCGATTCCATTCGCCGCGCGTATGCAGATCGTGTGCGCGCCGGCCGTCGCCGTGCATCGGCAGGCGCCACAGAAATTCAACAGCCATCGGGATTCTCCTTGTCGGCCCGTTCGGATTGCGTGCGGCACCGGCGTGCCGCGCGTATGCAGCGCTGTAAAGCACGCGGTGTGCCAACGGGCTCGCCGCGCCGCGCGCGGGGCCGCCGATGAACGCGCGCCGCGCCTTGCGGGCCGGGCGTAGGCGGCGATCGAATCACGTGCGCCGATTGCCGCCGAACCCGTCGCGACACGCACACGCGCCGCTGCTGCATCCGCCGCACCGGTGCTGCGCGCGCAACAGCGCCCGACGCGACTGTTGCTCACGCAACAGCCCGCTCGCCGGCCGCCGTGCCGCGCATCGCCCGCCAGGCCCGCGCCGCCGGCCATACGGCCGCTTCCGTTCACTGGCCCGGAACTTGCAACGTGGAACGGCCCGCGCGGGCGACACCGCGCCTCGACCACGCTTACCCAGACAGGGGAATCTCACACATGACAGACAGGCCCGATTCGTCATCGGACAAGCAGCAGACGTTCTGGTACGCCCGATCGCCGGTGCCGACGCCGCTCGGCATCGCCGTGCATCTCGGCTGGCTCAACGGCGAGACGTCGGCCGACGGCGTCGCGATCCGTTCGCCGCGCGGCGCCACGCGGCACGACGTGTCGTCGATCAGCGATCACACGCTCGCGCAATCGTTTCGCCAGGGCGGCAGCATCCCCGCGATGTGGGCGCGCTCGAACGACGCGCATACGCGCGTGATCGGGCTGTCGTGGGTCGACGAGTCGCAGTTGATTCTCGCGCGCCCCGAGTCGGGTATCCGCTCCGTGAAGGCGTTGCGCGGGCGCCGGATCGCGATTCCGAACCGCCCCGACGATCGCATCGACATCTTTCGCGCATCGGCGCTGCGCGGCTTCGTCAACGCGCTGAGCCTCGACGGGCTGACGCTCGGCGACGTCGAACGCGTCGACGTGCGCGCCCGCACGCTGCAAGCCGTCGGGCCGGCGCGGGCGGCGAACCTGTTCGCATCGCCGCACGGCTTTTCGAGCCGCGCGCTGTATGCGGCCGAAGCCGGCGCGCTGCTGCGCGGCGAAGTCGACGCGATCTACGTGAAGGGTTCGACGGGCCTCGAAATCGCGCAACTGATCGGCGCGCACGTCGTGATCGACATCGGCTTTCATCCGGAGCGCTCGATCCGCAACAACAACGGCACGCCGCGACCGCTGACCGTCAACGCGGACGTGCTCGCGAACCATCCCGACATCGTCGCCGGCTTCCTGAAACTCGTGGTCGCCGCCGGCGAATGGGCCGGCACGCATCCCGACGAAACCGCGCACTACGTGGCCGGCGAAACCGCGTCGTCGATCGACTGGGTGCGCGCCGCGTACGGCAACCAGTTGCACCGGCACCTCGGCGTCAACCTCGACGACGAATCGGTCGCCGCGCTCGACGAGTTCAAGACCTTCCTGCTCGACCACGGCTTTCTGGAAGCCGACTTCGACGTCGCCGACTGGATCGATCCGCGCCCGCTCGCCGACGTGCTGCAGCCCTCGCTGCAAAAACGTGCGTGAGCCCCTTTACCGTTCACTGTTCGGGACCATCATGAAACACACGCTCTGCCTTGCCTCGCTGCGCCGCCCGCTGCGCGCGCTGCTCGCCGCGCTGCCGTTGGCCGCCGCGTCGCTCACCGCCCCGGCCGCGCACGCGGAAGACGCACCCAAGGTCGTTCGAATCGCCGTCGTCGCGTATTCGAGCGGCGGCAAGACGCAATACGCGGGCGCCTCCGCATTGATCGACGCCGACAAGTCGCTCGAAAAAGCGCTCGCCGCGCGGCATGTGACGCTGCAATGGGTGCCGGTGTCGACCGCCGCGGTCGGCACGCTCGTCAACGAGGCATTCACGAACGGCAGCATCGATTTCGCCGGCTACGGCGACCTGCCGTCGGTGGTCGTCAACGCGTCGGGCACGCGCACGCGCCTGATCGTGCCGGGCGGCGTCGGCAGCAATACGTATCTGGTCGTGCCGGCCGGCTCGACCGCGAAGTCGATCGTCGACCTCAAGGGCAAGCGCATCGCGCTCAATCGCGGCCGGCCGTGGGAAGTGTCGTTCAGCAAGCTGCTCGCCGAGAACGGGCTGAAGCTGTCCGACTTCAGGATCTACAACCTCGATCCGCAGGCCGGCGCGGCTGCGGTCGCGGCCGGCCGCGTCGACGGCTTCTTCACGCTGTCCGACGCGTATTCGCTCGTCGACAAGAACGTGGGCAAGATCATCTGGTCGACCAAGCGCGCGCCCGACGACTGGAAGATGCGGGCGGAACTGTGGGCGTCCGACGATTTCGTGCGGCGCTACCCGGACATCACGCAGCTCGTCGCGACGGCCTACGTGCGCGCCGCGCACTGGATCTCGCAACCGCAGAACCGCGACGCGTACGTGAAGATCCTGAGCGCGTCCGGCCAGCCGGAAAGCGTCGTGCGCCGCGAGTACGCGGACGAAGCGACGCCGTGGAAGGAGCAATGGACGCCGCTCTTCACGCCGGCGCTGACCGGCCATTACCGCGATGTCGTCGCGTACAGCCGCCAGGCCGGGCTGACGTCCGCGCCGGTCGACGTGAACGCGCTGCTCGCGCCGACCTTCGTGTCGACCGCGCTCAAGCAGCTCGGCCTCGACGGCTACTGGCGCGCCGACGCGCCGCGCGTCGCGAGCCGCTGATGGCGATCCGCGCCCTCGCGCCGAACGGCTTGCGCGCGATTCGCGTGCCGAGCGTCGCGCGGCTCGGCGAACATGCGCTGTGGTGGATCACGCCCGTCGCATTCGCCGCGCTGTGGTGGCTCGCGAGCGCGCAGCGCTGGTTCCCGCCGCAGCTCGTCGTGCCGCCCGGCCGCCTCGCGGCGACGCTGCGCACGCTGCTCGACACCGGCGAACTGCGGGACAACCTGTCGATCACGCTGCATCGTCTTGCGCTCGGTTTCGCGATCGGCGCGACCGGCGGCGCCACGTTCGGCGTCCTGCTCGCGCGCAGCCGGCTGTTCTCCGACTACCTGCGGCCGACCTTCGACCTGCTGCGGCAACTCCCGACGCTCACGCTGATTCCGCTGCTGATCCTGCTGATCGGCGTCGACGAGCCGTTGAAGCTCGTCGTGGTCGGCAAGGCCGTGTTCTTCCCGGTCGCGCTGGCCGCATACACGGGCGTGCACGATGCGCCGCGCGATCTCGTCGAGATGGCGCGCCACTACGGGCTCGGCCGCTTCGCGCTGCTGCGCGACGTGCTGCTGCCGGCCGCGCTGCCGCCGCTGCTGACCGGCGTACGGATCGCGCTCGCGCGTGCGTGGCTCGCGCTCGTCGCGGTCGAGCTGCTCAGTGCGGACAGCGGCATCGGCCAGATGATGGAACTCGCCCGGCAGATGCTGCGGCTCGACGTGGTGCTCGTCGACGTTGCGGTCATCGGGCTGATCGGCTTCGCGCTCGACCGTTCGATCGCACTCGTGCAGCGCTACGCGTTGCGCTGGCAAACGCCCGCGCGCTGACCCCGACCGGAATCGCTTCGGAATGACCTTCGTGACTCGTACTTTCCCGTTCGCCCCGCTGCGCCGCCGCGCGCGCGGCCTCGTCGTGCCGGCGCTGCTGCTGGCCGCGTGGCAAGCCGCGTCGTCCGGCGACGCGGCCCATCAATATGCGTTCGTGCCGCTGCAGCAGGTCGGCGCCGCGTTGCTCGAACTCGCGCGCAGCGGCGAACTCGCGACCGATCTCGGCGCGAGCCTGCGCCGCACGACGCTCGGGCTCGGGTTCGGCGTCGTATCCGGGCTCGTATTCGGCGCGGCGATGGCGCGCTCGCCGCTCGCGCGCAAGCTCGGCGAGCCGGCGTTCCAGGCGCTGCGCTACGTGCCGCTGCTCGGGCTGATTCCGCTGCTGAGCCTGTGGGCCGGCACCGGCGAATTCGCGAAGGTGTTCATCATCGCGCTCGCCGCGTTCTATCCGATGACCACCGCCAGCTTCGACGGGCTGCGCCGCGTCGATCCGCGCTATGTGGAGCTCGCGCAGTCGTATCGCCTGACCCGCATCGGCCTGTGGCGCGACGTGCTGATCCCCGGCGCGTTGCCCGACCTGTTCGCGGGCGTGCTGCAGGCCGTGCCGTTCGCGTGGATCACCGCGACCAGCAGCGAGTTGCTGTTCAACACGGGCGCCGGCGTCGGTAGTCTGATGCAGAACGCGCAGGCCGGCGCGCGCGCCGACGTGCTGCTGGTGTGCGTGCTGGGCGTGACGGCGCTGGCCGTCGGCATGAGCGCGTCATGCGAGCGGATCGCGCGGCGCGCGCTGCGCTGGCGCGATCACGCCTGACGGCGCAGCCGCGCGTCGGCGGCGTCGCCGTCGCCTGCGTCGCGCGGCTTCAGGATGCCGAGCTGCGCGAGCCGGGCACGCACGATGTTGCGCGACTGGTCGAGCAGGCGCGACATCCGCAACTGGTTGTGCTCGCTGTAATCGAACACGCTGCGGTACACGGTGTCCTCGATGTGCTGCCACAACGCCGGCGTGCCGAGATCCAGCAACTCGATCACCGCACGGCGCAGCGCGTCGGTCGCCTCGGCCACGTCGCGCGCGCGGCGCGGCGGCGCGGCGGCCGGGCCCGGTGCGTCTGCCGGGTCGGGGGCGAGCGACAGCGCGGAGAACTGCAGGTCGCCGACGTCGATCGCGCCGCCTGCACAGATCAGCACCGCGTGATGAATCACGTTCTCCAGTTCGCGGATGTTGCCGGGCCACGCGTGCGCATGCAGCCTGCTGCGCGCGGCGTCGGTCAGCGTCGGCGCGGCGACGCGCAGCCGCTTCGCATAGGTATCGATGAAGTGTTCGATCAGCGGCGCGATGTCGCCGGGCCGCTCGCGCAGCGGCAGCAGGCTCAGCTTCACGACGTTGAGCCGGTAGTACAGATCCTCGCGGAAATTGCCCGCGCGCACCGCGGCTTCGAGATTCACGTTGGTCGCCGCGACGAGCCGCACGTCGATCTTCACGGTCTTGCGCGACCCGACCGGCGTCACCTCGCGCTCCTGCAGCACGCGCAGCAGCTTGACCTGCGCGGACAGCGGCAGGTCGCCCACTTCGTCGAGAAACAGCGTGCCGCGATTCGCGGATTCGAACCAGCCGGGCTGGCTGTTGATTGCGCCGGTGAACGCGCCGCGCTCGTGGCCGAACAGTTCGCTTTCGATCAGCGTTTCCGAAAACGCGCCGCAATTCACCGCGACGAACGGCCCGTCGTGACGCTCGCTCAGCGAATGCACGAGGCGCGCGATCAGCTCCTTGCCGGTGCCGCTCTCGCCGGTGACGAGCACCGTCGCGTCGCTCGGCGCGACCAGCTGGATGCGTTCGAGCAGCACCCGCGATTTGGGATCGTCGAACGTCAGTGCCTTCGCACGGATCGTGATCGCGTGCGAAGTCGGGTCCGGCAAGCTGAAGATGGCCATGGCACGACCGGCGTGTTGAACGGGGAAGGTTCGACGATAGCAAGGCGCACGCCGGCCACGAACCAATTCATCGAGCTATCGGTATGACGGCGGCCGGATTGCGCCGGCCGCCGCGCGGCGTCATGCGAGGCCGGTCATCTTCCATTGCTGTTCGAGCGCGCCCGGCCCGAATTCGAGCGAGCCGCCGAGCGGTTCCGCGAGCGCCTGGAAATACGCGGCTTCCTCGAGGATCAGGATGTACTTCGACACGTCGAGGATCGACTTGCCCCAGAACGTCGCGCCGCCGTTCGCCTCGATGATCGCCGGCACGTCGGGATCGCGCCGGATCGTGTCGACGATGAAGCGCGGCTCGCCGGGGCGGCGATCGACATAGACGGGAATTTCACGCGCCCGCGTGTAGCGCGCGGCGGGCGCATAACGGATCGGCAGCGGACGATGCGCGCTCGCCCACGCGCCGAGATACGGGCCGTGTACGTGAATCACCACGTCGACTTCCGGCGCCTCGCGAAATACGCCTGCGTAGCGCGGGCCGTTGCCGCCGGCGCGTGCGTCACCGTGCAGCACGTCGCCGTCGAGCGTCACGACGACCGGCTGGATCTCCTGCGACGCGGCCCACGGGCTGGGCGCGGATAGCGCGACGACGAGCTCCGTGCCCGGCACGCGCTGGAATGCCTGGAACGTGTTGGTGGCGCTGAGCGTGCGCGTTTCCTTCAGCACGCGCGCGGCTTGCGCGAATTCGCGCGTGGCGCGCTCGACGAAGGCCACGAGTTCGCCGCTGTCGATGGCTTGGGTGACGGACATGAGGGCGTTTCCTTGATCGGTTGAACGGTTGAACGGAAGGGCTCGCGTCGCCACGCCGCGACGCACGGTCGACGGATCAGCAGCAATCGTGCCAGCGCTGCGATTTGCGTATCGAGGGCCGGCTGGCGTGGCGCAGGCACGCGATGCCAGCGTTGCGCCGTGCAGCCCGCGCGTGCGCGTTTTGTTGCGGAAGCAACACCGTGCCGGCCGGGATTGCTGCGCGACACGCAGCCCGGTGCATGCGTGCGATACGCGCGGCATCGACCGATCGTCCGTCGTGCCGCGCGTTGCGTACGCAACGACCCTTCTGGTTCGAAACTTGCATCGCACTCGGCCCGCGCCCGCATTGCCCGGCGCATCCGATCTCATCGACCTCCATCCGACCATGACGCTTCTTTCCCTGCGCGGCGTCGCCGCGCGCACGCTGCTCGTATCGGCGCTCGCCGCTTCTTCCGTCGTTTCGCTCGCGGCTTCGCCCGGCCGCGTCCCGGCTCCCGACCCGTTGCAGGGCGACGGCCGTGTATCCGCGTTCTACACGTGGGACCGCGACATTCCGGCCAGGCCCGGTGTGCTGCTGCGCACCGAGCCGCTGCCCGCGACGGTCGGGCTCGCGAGCGCCGCGCGACAATTGCGCATCCTGTACGCGTCGACCGACGGCGTCGGCGGCCATGCGCCGATCGCCGTGTCGGGCGCGCTGTTCGTGCCGCGCGGCACGCCGCCGGCCGGCGGCTGGCCGATCGTCGCGTGGGCGCACGGCACGTTCGGGATGGCTGACATCTGCGCGCCGTCGTGGTTCGGCCGCTCGTATCGCGACGTGCGCTACCTGAACGCCTGGCTTCAGCAAGGGTTCGCGGTGGTCGCCACCGACTATCAGGGGCTCGGCACACCGGGCCCGAATCCGCAGCTCAACAACCGTTCGAACAGCTACACACTGCTCGACAGCGTGCGCGCGGTGCTCGGCGGCGTGCCGGGCCTCGCGAACGAGGTCGTGCTGGTCGGCCAGTCGCAAGGCGGCTCGGCCGTGATCGCGGCAGCCGGCTACGCGCCGGCCTATGCGCCCGAACTGGCGATCCGCGCGACCGTCGCGACCGGCACGATCTACAACGCGTCGCACGCCACGCTCTCGGCGCTGCCGAAGTTCGAAACGGCGTACCGGCGCGATCCCGACCGCGTCGATCCGACGCTCGCGTACCAGTTCTACTCGGTGCTGTCCGCGCAGCAGATCGATCCGTCGCTGCGGGCCGACGAGGTACTGACCGACACCGCGCTGCCGATTCTCGACCAGGCGCGCATCGGTTGCCTCGCATCGCTCGAGGACGATGCGGCGCTCGCGCATCTCACGCACGCGACCACCGTGAAGCCGGGCGGCGATGCGCGGCTGAAGGCGTGGTGGGACGACTACCTGAAATACCCGACGCTGAAGATCGCGACGCCCGTCTTCATCGGCGCGGGCGCGGACGACGGTCTGGCGCCGCTCGAACTCGCGCTCGCCAGGGACGCGTGCGCGGCGGGCACGACGGTCGAGGCGCACCTGTATGCGGGCCGCGAGCACAACGGCACCGTGAACGCGTCGCTCGCCGATTCGATTCCGTTCGTGAAACGCGTGCTGGCCGGCGAGACGATCCGCCCGGTCTGCTCGCCTGCCGCGCAGCCGGCCGTGTCGCAATAGCCGGCTCGCGGCGCTTTGCACGACGGCGCGAATGCTTGTGCAAATCCGTTATTGGATCGCGTCGCCGCCCGTTTTTATACTCGTCAGCACTCTCTGCCAAAGAGTGCCAGCCAACTTCGACAGAACCGTACAGGACGAAAAAATGAGCCTACGCCCCTTGCACGATCGCGTGATCGTGAAGCGACTCGATCAGGAAACCACCACCGCGTCGGGCATCGTGATCCCCGACAGCGCCGCCGAAAAACCCGACCAGGGCGAAGTGATCGCCGTGGGCCCCGGCCGCAAGGACACGGACGGCCAGCGCATCGTGCCCGACCTGCAGGTCGGCGAGCGCGTGCTGTTCGGCAAGTACGCGGGGCAAGCCGTCAAGGTGGACGGCAACGAGTTTCTCGTGCTGCGCGAAGAAGACATCGTCGCGGTCGTCAATCAATAACGGAGCGCAATCATGGCAGCCAAGGAAATCATTTTCAGCGACATCGCACGGTCGAAGCTGACCGAAGGCGTGAACATCCTCGCGAACGCGGTGAAGGTCACGCTCGGGCCGAAAGGCCGCAACGTCGTGCTCGAACGCAGCTTCGGCGCACCCGTCGTCACGAAGGACGGCGTGTCGGTCGCGAAGGAAATCGAGCTCGCGGACAAGCTGCAGAACATCGGCGCGCAGCTCGTGAAGGAAGTCGCGTCGCGCACCAGCGACGCGGCCGGCGACGGCACGACGACGGCCACCGTGCTCGCGCAGGCGATCGTCCGCGAAGGCCAGAAATACGTGGCGGCCGGGCTCAATCCGCTCGACCTGAAGCGCGGCATCGACAAGGCCGTTGCGTCGGCCGTCGACGAATTGAAGAAGATCAGCAAGCCGACCACCACGAGCAAGGAAATCGCGCAGGTCGCGACGATCTCCGCGAACGGCGAGGAATCGATCGGCCAGCGCATCGCGGAAGCAATCGACCGGGTCGGCAAGGAAGGCGTGATCACCGTCGAGGACGGCAAGTCGCTCGCGGACGAGCTCGACGTCGTCGAAGGGCTGCAGTTCGATCGCGGCTACCTGTCGCCGTATTTCATCAACAATCCGGACAAGCAGATCGCCGAGATCGAAAGCCCGTACATCCTGCTGCACGACAAGAAGATCTCGAACATCCGCGACCTGCTGCCGGTGCTCGAACAGGTCGCCAAGTCGGGCCGGCCGCTGCTGATCATCGCGGAAGACGTCGAAGGCGAAGCGCTCGCGACGCTGGTCGTCAACAACATCCGCGGCATCCTGAAGACGGTCGCGGTCAAGGCGCCGGGCTTCGGCGATCGCCGCAAGGCGCTGCTCGAGGACATCGCGATCCTCACCGGCGGCCAGGTGATCGCCGAGGAAACGGGCCTGACGCTCGAGAAGGCCACGCTCGCCGAACTGGGGCAGGCGAAGCGCATCGAGGTCGGCAAGGAAAACACCACGGTGATCGACGGCGCGGGCGATGCGAAGAACATCGAGGCGCGCGTGAAGCAGATCCGCGTGCAGATCGACGAAGCGACGTCCGACTACGACCGCGAGAAGCTGCAGGAACGCGTCGCGAAGCTCGCGGGCGGCGTGGCGGTGATCAAGGTCGGCGGTGCGACCGAAATCGAGGTGAAGGAGAAGAAGGATCGCGTCGACGACGCGCTGCACGCCACGCGCGCGGCCGTCGAGGAAGGCATCGTGCCGGGCGGCGGCGTCGCGCTGATCCGCGTGCGGCAGGCGATCCGCGAACTGAAAGGCGCGAACGCCGACCAGGACGCGGGCATCAAGATCGTGCTGCGCGCGCTGGAGGAACCGCTGCGCCAGATCGTCACGAATGCGGGCGAGGAAGCGAGCGTCGTCGTCGCGAAGGTCGCGGAAGGCACCGGCAACTTCGGGTACAACGCGCAGACGGGCGAGTACGGCGACCTCGTCGAATCGGGCGTGCTCGATCCGACCAAGGTCACGCGCACCGCGCTGCAGAACGCGGCGTCGGTGGCCGGGCTGCTGCTGACGACCGATGCGACCGTGTTCGAAGCGCCGAAGGATGCGGCGCCCGCTGCCGCGCCGGGCGGCCCGGGCGCGGG
The DNA here is from genome assembly GCF_015712225.1 of Burkholderia sp. 9775_39. Classification (NCBI taxonomy): domain Bacteria; kingdom Pseudomonadati; phylum Pseudomonadota; class Betaproteobacteria; order Burkholderiales; family Burkholderiaceae; genus Burkholderia; species Burkholderia sp. 9775_39. The sequence goes on from NZ_JACCQC010000015.1 coordinate 118,617, forward strand.
CGGGCCGGGGTTCGATTTCTGACGACGCAGCGTGCGCGCCGGTTCGCCGGCGTGCGCGCGGCCGGGCAGGACCCTGCAACGCGTGGCGACGAAAGTCGTCACGCGTTGTGCGCTTTGGCGCGACGCAATACGATTGCCGGCGGGCCGATTGCCGCGCTCGGGTAAGATGAAGACCCGTCCCGTCACGCCACTGCCACGCCATGTCGCCCATCGCCAACATCCTGCTGCCGCTCGCCGGCGTCCTGCTGCTGAGCGTCGCCAGTCCCGGCCCGAATTTCGTGATCGTCACGTCCACCGCCGTCGTGTCGCGCCGCGCGGGCATGATGACGGGGCTCGGCCTCGCCGCCGCGTCGGGTACTTGGGCCGCGATCGCGATCGCCGGCCTGAGCCTGCTCGTGACCCACGTCGCCTGGGTACACACCGCGCTGCGGCTGGCGGGCGCCGCCTACCTGATCTGGCTCGGCCTGAAAATGATCGTGACCGCGCGCAAGCCGTTGCCCGTTTCCGCACCGGCCGCGACGTCCGACTGGCGCGCGGCGAGAAAAGGCTACGTCGTCAGCATGACGAACCCGAAGTCCGTCGCGTTCTACGGCAGTATCTTCGCGCTGATGGTGCCGGCCCATGCGCCGGCGTGGCTCGATCTGTCGGTCGTCGTGCTGTCGGTCGCGATCTCGGCTGCGTGGTATTGCACGATGGCGCTGCTCGCGTCGCATCCGTCGGTGCGCCGGCTGCTGATCCGGCGCAAGGCCGTGCTCGATACGGCCGCCGGGCTGTTGCTGATGGGCGTGGGTGGGCGGATGCTGGCCGGACGTTGATCCGCGGCGCCCCGATCGCTTCCGTCGCTCATCATCATGCCGACCGCACACACCCTTCTGGACGACTACGAACGCCTCGGCTGGACCGGTAACGATCCGATGTCGCAGATGCTGGCACTGCGGCGCGACGAACCAGCGGCACTCGTCGATCTCGTGATCGCGTCGTTCGATCGCACGTTCGCGCATGCGACGTTCATCGACGCCGCGATCGACCTGATGGACGACATCGCGTTCGCGAACGTTGCAGCCGAAGCGTGGCGACGGGTCGTCGAAGGCGCATGGAACGCGCGACTCGCGAACGTGCTGTCCAGCGTCGCGCTACGATCGCCGCAGGTGTTTTCCGATCACTGGGACGTACTGCTCGACGTGGTCGTCCCCCGGCATTCGCCGCGCATGCATTGTGCGGAATACGCGTGGCGGGCACTCGATGCGGCCACGATCGACGCGTGGCGCCGGCGGCTTGCGCAAGCACCCGCCGTTGACGACGCGGCGCGCGCACGCGCTGTCGCACTGCTCCATTCACGACAACCTGCAGCCGTACTCGATGCGGTGGCCCGGCTGTTTCCGGACGATCCAGAGCAAACCGCGAACTGGCTCATGTCAGCGGGCTACACGCTGGAGCACGGCACGTTGCGCGCATTGCACGGCGATTCTCCGCTGCACATCGACTTCGGACGCGCGCTGCGTGCGCCGGCACTTCGCGACATGCCGAAGTGGAAACGCGAGATTCAGGCGAATCATCCGACCTGGCAAGCGGGCGAATCCCGTCGGTCGAACGCGCACTTCGGCGGCGTGTCGCCGCATCGATGCGGCCTGTGCCATCAGCCGTTGCATCGGCTGCTGACGCTGCCGCAACCGATCGAAGCGGGTATCGACAGCACGACGCCCGTGTCGTTCGCCACCTGCCTGGCGTGCCTCGGTTGGGAAAGCGACGGCCCGCTGTTCTACCGGCACGACGAGTCGGGTCATGCGGTCGCCCATCCCTCGCAGCGGCACGATGCCGCGATCGAGCCCGACTATCCGGCCAGCCCCTTCGTCGAATCCGACGTCGACGTTTTCGCCGCGCCCGCGCGCTGGGCCTGGCAGGAATGGGGCGAGTCGAACGGCAGGCAGAACCTCAGCCGCGTCGGCGGTCCGCCGTCGTGGGTGCAGTCCGCGTGGTATCCCGATTGCCCCGATTGCGGCCGCAAGATGCGCTTCGCCATGCAGCTCGACTCCGAGCTTCCGCAAGTCGACGGCGGCGAATGGCTGTGGGGCAGCGGCGGCGCGAACTATACGTTCTGGTGCGCGCCATGCCGGACCAGCGCGCATCTGTGGCAGTGCACGTAACGCGCGATTCACGCACCTTTACGACCTTTTTACTTGCGCCCGCGCATCCGTTCACTAGAATGGATTCGCCATCCACCACCGAGCACGCGCCATGCGCATCCGAAGTCCTCGTCCTCCGAGTTGCTTCCCCGCCTGACAGGCCGGACGCCTGCGTCTCCTTCCCGAGCCACCGTCCCGCCGACACGCGGACGATGCGCGCCGTAGTCCTTCCCGTGCATGCTTGAACACGACGTCGATGCGGTCGTCCCGCATCGCACATCGCAATGCGTGCGACACGTTCCGCGTAACGGCACGTCATCGATCCGCCGATCCAATCCATTTATTTTGCATCACTGATTTTATTCACGGGGATTCCCGCTTCCGAAGCCGCGCATGCCCCGTCTCGATCGTCTTTCATACAGGAGCAATGGAATGATGCTGGGCTTGACGTTCTGGAAACACGTGATAGGCGCGCGAACCCCTGCTCTTTGCGAGGACCGGACGACGGCGCACGGCCGACACCGCCGGGTATCGAGAACGCTCGTGCTGGCGAGCGCCATCGTGGCGTTCGCGGCAATCGCATTCGGCGCGCCGGTCGTCGGCATTTCAGTGTTTCTGCTGACGACGCTGCCGTTCGTGCTGTCGGGTACCTGACGTTGTCCGTATCGCGCGCGGCGGCATCGGCGCTCGATACGAGATTTTAATGCCCGGCCCCCGCGTATCTGACACCGTCTTTACGCGGGTTTGTCTAGGATTTCCCTGTCATCCCGACACGGAGAGATCCGCATGCAAACGCATCAGGCCGCCGTCGGCGGCCAATCCGGCCGCCCTCAGCAACGCGGTGGCACACCGTTCGCGACCGCGCTCGCCGACGCCTGTCCGCCGGACAATATCCTGCTCGACGTACCGGTGGAAAGCGCGATCCAGTTGTTCGATCTCGTCGCTCACCATGTCGCACGCGACAGCGGCGTATCCGCGGAACGGATCCGGGCCGAACTGATCAAACGCGAACAACTCGGCTCGACCGGCCTCGGCCAGGGCGTCGCGATTCCGCATGCGCGCGTCGACGGGATCGGCTCGGCCGTCGCGCTGTTCGTCCGCGCGCGATACCCGTTCACGTTCAACGCGCCCGACCGCAAGCCCGTGCGCGAATTCGTCGTGCTGGTTCTGCCGCACGCGGACGACCGTGCACACCTCGAACTGCTCGCCGACGCCGCGCGATGGTTCAGCGAACGCGCGGTCCGGCAAGCGTCACGCGACGCACAAACGCCCGACGAGATCCGCCGACTCATGCAACGCACTGTTTGATCGAGCGTCGCGCAACGACAGGTATCCCCTTCATCCTCTCGAACGCCCATGTTCCCAGACCCTGACACTCCCACTCGACGCGTGGCCGGCTTGGCCCGCTCACTGCCGTTCATGCAGGCGCTGCACGGACAGACCGTCGTCATCGTCGACGGTGGTGCCGCCAGCGACGCCCACACGCGCTCGGCCTTCGCGCAGGATGTCGCGCTGCTCGCGCTCACCGGCATCCATCCGATCGTGATCCAAAGCATTCCGACTGCGTCCGGCGCGCAATCGGTCCACGCGACACACGCCGCCATGGCCGGCGTCAACCATGAACTCGTGCGCCTGATCGGCAGCCACGGCGCGCGGGCAATCGGCGTCGACGGTCACGACGGCGGCCTGCTCGTCGCCCGCGCCGAATCCGGCCACGCGAACACGAGCGAGGTCGCGCGGTTCGACGTCACCGCATTGAATGCGTTTCTCGACAATGGACTGGTGCCCGTCGTGATGCCCATCGCACCAGACGACGCGGGCCGCGACTGCCTGCTGCGCCCTGAACGGCTCGGCAGCGTGCTCGCGCAACACACGTGCGCCGTCTCGTTGGTGATGATGGTCGACAAAGGGTTGCTGCGCGAACTCGGCGATCTGGCCGGGCTGTACGGCATCACGGAGCTCGAGCAATGGCTCGCCGAGCATCCGGCCGCCCATGCGGCGCCGTGCGTGCGGGACGCGCTCGATGCGCTCGCGCACGGCGTGCAGAACGTCCATCTCGCCGATATCGGGCAACCCGAATCATTGATCGACGAACTGTTGACGGACGAAGGATCGGGCGTGGTGTTCTGCCGGCGCGGCAACACCGATCTGCTGTCGGAAATCCGTCGTTACTTCGCCGATTCGGCGTGCGTGCTGCGTGACGGGTTCAGTGTCGAGCAGAAGCCGGTTGTACGGTTTTGAGCCGAAGGCAAGAAGCGATCGTGGCGACCCACAACAGCCGCCACTGGTATGCAACCGAATATCAACATCGGCGAAGCTTCTTACCGCGGGCCCCGAAGTCAAAAATAGCAGCTTGCCACCGGCGAAATTGAATCATGACATGCCCCGGACATTTCCCTATTAAACTGTTGCAACAACTAATAGGAAATCTCCCGAGGGGACCATGGCCGTCCAAAGACCATTATTCAACAAAAGCATTACCGAACTGGAAGCGTTGTTCACTTCAGCCACGGCTGACGAATCACTTCGCAAACGCCTACGTGACGAACTCCATTTTCGCAATACGACGCGCGCTGCATTATTGTTGAAGCGCATCGAAGAGTCGCTGCACACACCTCGTACATCAAAGATCGGTGGCGAATTCCAAGACCAAAGCAAACCGGCTGCGTCCGCAACGCAGTCTCACCGCCAGGTCCCACCGGAGGCATACCACCCCGGCACGGGAAACAAACCTGCTGCAGTGGAAGAGTCCACACTGCGCCCCGACCGCTCAAACGACCCGTCGGCGATCCTCGAGAGCTGGATCGCAACGGAAGCACTCTCTCCTCAAACCTATCGTCAGCCTGCCGATCTCGCCAATGGAGATCCTCGCTGTGTCGCGTGGATCAATCGCGACGAGTTGCCGTGGGTAAAAGGCGAACGCTCGCGCCCGAAGTATCAACTGTTCTATCAGATCGCCTTGGGTAGTATCGCAATGGATCGTGCGACACGGAGGCTCGTTGAGACCTTCGGCGACACCGAGGAGCGCAGTAGCCGTGAGCGGGAAAAGGCAGCCATTGCTGCCGTCCTAGTCGACAGAAATGGTTGTCTTGTCGACGACAAAGGCGTGGCAATCTCCAGTTTTTCGTGGGCGTTGCCTGTCGCGTTGAACGGTAATCTTTCGCGCTTGGGAGAATGGGCCAATATCGAAACGGCTCTCGTCGAAAAGCTGACTGCAAAGCTACAGCGATTTGACCCGGAAGGGCAACCACGGCCTCTTACAAGATCGATCCTGTTGGAAGCATATCAATGGCTGGTCGAACTGCTTCAGTTACCCGCAGATCTGATCGAAATGCCAACTTTCGCCATCAGGGTCTATCACTACTTCAAGGCCGGCTCTGCACCGGAAGTTGCATTACTGAACTCCTTCTTTCTTGCCGACCTTGGCCGTGCATCAAATCTGGTTTCGACCGGGGAGGCAGGCGAAGCGCTTTCACGATTTCTTGGTGTGAAGAAGGTTACCTCGAGCCGCGATCTACTTAAAGATCACGGCGCGCTAGAGGCATTGCTCGCACCGAAACTCTTCCCGGCTGCAAGGTGGCCATCTCCCGGTGGGCACTCACTCGTCACTCTGCAGCAGGCGGCAGTAAATGGCATCAGGGATGCTCTGACGGGCGAAGCGGGAGGGATTGTTGCCGTTAACGGGCCACCAGGCACAGGTAAAACTACGTTGCTCCGGGATATCGTTGCGGGTTGCGTACTGGATCGCGCAGTGGCAATGACAGCGTTCGATGATCCGCGTACCGCGTTCGAAGCATCGGGGCAGAGAGTAGCCGCCGGCGATCGCGCATTCTTTCACCTCTATCGGCTCCCCGAATCTTTACGCGGACATGAAATTCTGGTTGCATCGAGCAACAACAAGGCCGTTGAAAATGTCAGCAAAGAGCTTCCATCGAAGAAATCGATAGGTCGGGACGTACAGTACCTGAAAACGGTGGCCGACCGTCTTCAGGCGCGACGATCCGAATCGGGCGAATGGATCGACGGCGAACCGGCATGGGGGCTGATTGCAGCTGTACTCGGGAACGCGAAGAATCGAGGCGAATTTCAACAGGCCGTATGGTGGGACGACGACAGGAGTTTGCGTCTCTATTTGAAGGCGGCCAAAGGTGACTCGGTGACCCGGGATATTCGCGATGAAGACGGCCGTATCGTTGATCGAGAAATACCCACTGTCGTAACAGCGGAAAACCCACCGACACCGGAGCTTGCCATCAGACAATGGCACAGCGCACGTCGTTCGTTTTCGGCCTTACATTCGTCTGTTATTGCCGAATTGATGGCAATCGAGCAGGTCCGTGAAACCTGTCTAGAACTTATCGGCGCGCGCGACGCGGCCACGGCCGCACAAGCAAGCCGCGACACGATAGCCGATCAGGAAAATCTGTGTCGCCAGGATGTCGATCGAAAAGAGTCTGCGGTACGTGCGGCTGAATTCGACCTCGAAAATGCCGAACGGGCTCGTGCGGTACTCTTCCGCCAGCGTCCGAATTTCCTCGCACGCCTGTTCAAGACACGACGGTACAACGACTGGCAGCTAGACTACACCCCGCTAGACGGCGCAGTGACGATCGCACGGCAAGCGTTCGCCGCCTCCGTGCGCGATCACCGGACCGCAGCCGAATCGCTGAAATCTGCGCGGGAGGCACTTTCTACAGCGGACGATCGACTCTCCAAAGCAGCAGCAACAGTCGCGTTTCTCGAAGAAAAGGTCGCTCTCTTCCAACGAGAGTTCAACGTCGCGATTGTGGATCATGCGTTCTTCGAACAGGGACACGAGAAATGGAATCTCGCGGCGCCTTGGATACCCCAGTCGCTTCATCGAAAGCGGGAAGATCTATTCGTCGCTGCGATGAATGTTCACCAAGCATTCGTCAATGTCGCGGCACAAAAGATATCGCATAATCTCGGTGCCCTAATGGGGGCCATGCAAGCTGGCGTCTTCAAGGAAAACGAAAAGAAAGCGCTCCTGCCGGATTTGTGGGCGACACTCTTTCTGGTCGTTCCGGTTGTATCGACCACATTTGCCTCGATAGACAGAATGCTCGGCGATGTCCCGGCCGCAAGCCTTGGATACTTACTGATCGATGAGGCCGGACAGGCAACACCCCAGTCGGCCGTTGGTGCACTGATGCGGGTCAGAAAAGCCATTGTCGTCGGCGATCCTCTTCAGATTCCGCCGGTTATCGCGCTACCCGAACGATTGGTGGTCGGGATAAGCGACTACTATAGAACCTCTCACATGGAATGGGCCGCACCAAACGCGTCCGTACAGACCATCGCGGACTCCGCGTCACCGTTTCAGGCGCAGTTTCGTGGAGATGTCGCCTGTCGGCAAGTCGGATTCCCATTGCTGGTCCATCGGCGCTGCCAGCAACCCATGTTCGAGATTTCAAATCGCATCGCATACGACAACCAAATGGTCTACGCAGCGGGCACGGCAAACGAAGGGCCAATCGCAAAGATCCTCGGTCGCTCGGCATGGTTCGACGTAAATGGAACTGCGTCGACGAAGTGGTGCCCTTCAGAAGGTGATCTCGTCATACGGCTCCTTGAGAAGTTGGCTAACGCTGGCCTTAAACAACCCGACGTCTACATCATCACGCCGTTCAGAATCGTCGCATACGAACTTAGTCGCGCACTCTCCGAGCGCAACGATCTCTTTCAACAGTTTGGCGTCGACGGAGAAAAGTGGATCAAGGAACGGGTTGGAACAATCCACACATTTCAGGGCAAGGAAGCGGACACGGTCATTGCCGTCATGGGTGCTCCCGCAACAACTCATGCTGGCGCACGCAACTGGGCTGGAGCGACACCGAACATTCTCAACGTGATGGTTTCGCGCGCGAAAAACCGTATGTATGTCGTCGGTGCAAGGGCGGCATGGGAGCGGGTCGGACATTGCCAAGAGGTTGCGTCGTTGCTACCCCCGCAACGCACTACTATATAAGCGCCAACGTACCAGCCGTCGCTCCGCCGCTGGTATCGTCCATTACAAACGGACCGGGACACCCCCGATATCTCGTCGAATTTTTGTATCCAGTCAAAATTGTGGGAGCTGGCACGAGCAGTCAACAACGCTCGTGTCAGCTCCCTGTTCCAACGCGAATCAACGCCGCGCCGCCAGTCTCCTGACGACACTCACCAGCGCATCGACTTCATCGCACGTGTTGTAGAACGCGAGCGACGGCCGCACCGTGGCTTCGAGCCCGAAGCGCCGCAGGATCGGTTGCGCGCAGTGGTGCCCCGAGCGCACCGCGATGCCCTCTTCGTTCAGCGCCTGCCCGACTTCCTCGGTTTCATAGCCCTTCAGCACGAACGACAGCACGCTCGCTTTGTCGCGCGCGGTACCGACGAGTCGCACGCCCGGCACCGGCGCGAGCACGCTGGTCGCATACGCGAGCAGATCGTGCTCGTAGCGCGCGATGTTCTCGATGCCGACGCGGTTCACGTAGTCGAGCGCCGCGCCGAGCCCCACCGCATCCGCGATGTTGCCGGTGCCGGCTTCGAAGCGGTTCGGCGGCGGCTGAAACACCGTGCGCTCGAACGTCACGTCCGCGATCATGTTGCCGCCCCCCTGCCACGGCGGCATGTCGTCGAGGATCGCGCGTTTGCCGTACACGACGCCGATCCCGGTCGGCCCGTAGATCTTGTGCCCGGAGAACACGAAGAAATCCGCATCGAGCGCCTGCACGTCCACGCGCATGTGCGAGATCGACTGCGCACCGTCGACCAGCGCCTTCGCGCCCGCGCGATGCGCGAGCTCGACGATCTCCTTCACCGGCACGACCGTGCCGAGCGCGTTCGACACCTGCGTGACCGACACGATCTTCGTGCGATCGTTGAGCAGCTTCCGGTATTCGTCGAGCAGCACCTGCCCCGAATCGTCGACCGGAATCACGCGCAGCTTCGCACCCTTGAGCGCGGCAAGCTGCTGCCACGGCACGATGTTCGCGTGATGCTCGAGATGCGACACGACGATCTCGTCGCCTTCGCCGACGTTCTGCACGCCCCACGTCTTCGCGATCAGGTTGATCGCCTCGGTCGTGCCGCGCACGAACACGATCTCGTCGGGCGACGATGCGCCGATGAAGCGCTGCACCGTCTCCCGCGCATGCTCGTACGCATCCGTCGCGCGTCCCGCCAGTGCATGCGCCGCGCGGTGGATGTTCGAGTTCTCGTGAGCGTAGAAGTACGCGAGTCGGTCGATCACGGCTTGCGGCTTGTGCGTCGTCGCCGCGTTGTCGAACCAGACGAGCTGCTTGCCGTTCACGCGTTCCTGCAGGATCGGGAAGTCGCGGCGGATCGCGTTCACGTCGAACGGCGGATGGGCGCCGCGATGCAGCTGACCGTGCGGCTCGGCTGCCTGCGCATCGTCGATGAAGTAGCGCGGCACGTCGGCGCCCGACGCGCGCGACGCCGGCACGTCGCGATGCACGGCCAGCAGCGCGCGCAGCGCGTCGTCGCCCGGCAACCCGAACGCTTCCGGCGACGCGAGGCCGTTCGACGGCACGACGATGTCCTGCGGCGTCGCCTGCCAGCCCTGCAGCGAACCGTCGGTGAAGTAGTACGGCGACGCCTTCGCCGCGCCCTCCGGTGCGGCCGCGTTCACCTGCGGCACACCGAGCGCCGCGCCGCCGACGCGCGGCTCCAGCGCGGGCGCGATCGATACGACGTTGTCGGGCAGCCCGTTCTGCGCGGCCGCATGCGGCGCGAGCGCGGGTGCGCGGTTGCCGAGCGACAGCACGTGCGTCGGCGCGGACGGCGCGAGGTTCGCGCCCGGTACCTTGCCTTGCGGCAGCGCGAGCCCCGGCACGCCGGTGCCCGCCCCGCCCGGGCCCGCGAGCGGCGAGCCACCCGGCACCGGGTTGCTCACCGACGCGAGAATCGGCGCCGCCGCAGGCAAGGCCGACGGCACGCCGCCGACCGCGCCGCTGCCCGCCGACAGCCCGGGCGCGGTGGCCTGCCCGGGCGGCGTCGCGAAGAACTCGGACGCGAGCCGCGCGAGCGTCGCCGGGTCGGGCAACCCGGCCGGCAGCGGCGCGTGCGGCAACGCGTGCGCGTCGCCGCCGGCCAGGCCGGGATTAACGGTAGGTGTCGGGATAGTCATGGAACTTGGCGATTTCGACGTCATCGAGGACAGCCAGCGCATCCGGCGAATGGACCGCGAGCGAGCAATACAGCGAGATCAGGTACGACGCGATCGCCTGGTTGTTGATCCCCATGAAGCGCACCGACAGGCCCGGCCCCTGCTCGCCGGCGACGCCCGGCTGATACAGGCCGACGACGCCCTGGCGCTTGTCGCCGACGCGCAGCAGCAGGATCTTGGTCTTGCCGTCCGCGACCGGCACCTTGTCCGACGGAATCAGCGGAATGCCGCGCCACGTGAGGAACTGCGAGCCGAACAGGCTGACCGTCGGCGGCGGCACGCCGCGCCGCGTGCATTCGCGGCCAAACGCGGCGATCGCGAGCGGGTGCGTGAGGAAGAATGCCGGCTCCTTCCACACCTTCGTCAGCAGCTCGTCGAGATCGTCCGGCGTCGGCGCGCCCGTCAGCGGGAAGATCCGCTGTTCGTCGGTCACGTTCGCGAGCAGCCCGTAGTCGGGGTTGTTGATCAGCTGGCTTTCCTGCAGCTCCTTGATCGTCTCGATCGTCAGGCGCAGCTGCTCCTTGATCTGGTCATGAGGACTGCTGTAAAGATCGGAGATCCGCGTATGCACGTCGAGCACCGTGCTCACCGCGTTCAGGAAGTATTCGCGCGGCTGTTCCTCGTACGGCACGAAGGTCTGCGGCAGCACGCTTTCGTCCTCGAGCTGCGTGCATGCGGCGCGCACGGCTTCCGGGTTCTTCACCTGGTTCAGGCGGTAGATGCCGGCCTCGACCGGCACCCATTGCAGCAGATGGGTCAGCCAGCGCGGCGTGATCGTGGAAAGCTGGGGGACGGTCTTGGTAGCGTTCGCTAGTTGGCGGGCGGCGTGATCGCTCAGCGCGGCCGTGCCGCTTGCAACGGTCGACATGTGTGGCTCCGGGTTCTTAAGATGAAAAACGGGATTGCTTATGACGCTGGGTGATTATCGGAAGCACGCCCCTGCCGGCTCAACATGCTATAGCCGTCAGGTCGTGCAACCGAAGGGGAAACGGGGCGAAGCGACCTCAGGTGACGTACGCACCCGGCAGCAGCGTCGAGATCGACACGTCGAACGCGCGCGCGATCTTGTCGGCCGTGACGATCGACGCGATCGCCTCGCCGCGCTCGATCTCGCCGACGTACGAGCGGTTCAGCCCCGCATGCTCGGCCAGCTGCTCCTGCGACCACGTGCGCGCTTCGCGCAGCTTGCGCACGGTGGCGCCGAAGTGATGGATGAGGTCGCTCATCGCGCCTCCTAGGCGACGCGCGCCGCCGTGCGCGGCGCGGCGTTTGCTTCGCTGCGCAGCACGGCCTGCGTGACGTTTTCGCCGGCCGGCACGTCCTGCGTGAGCCACACGTTGCCGCCGATCACCGCGCCGCGTCCGATCGTCACGCGGCCGAGGATCGTTGCGCCCGCATAGATCACCACGTCGTCCTCGACGATCGGATGGCGCGCGAGCCCTTTCTCCAGATGGCCGGCCGCATCGCGCGGAAAGCGCTTCGCGCCGAGCGTGACGGCCTGGTACACGCGCACGCGCTCGCCGATGATCGCGGTTTCGCCGATCACGACGCCCGTGCCGTGGTCGATGAAGAAGCCCGCGCCGATGCGCGCGCCCGGATGAATGTCGATGCCGGTTTCCGCATGTGCCTGCTCGGCGATGATCCGCGCGAGCAGCGGCAGGCCGAGCCCGTACAGCTCGTGCGCGAGCCGATGGTGGATCATCGCGAGGATGCCGGGATAGCACAGCAGCACCTCGTCGACGCTGCCGGCCGCCGGATCGCCGTGGAACGCCGCCAGCACGTCGCTGTCGAGCAGCCGGCGAATCTCCGGCAAGCGCGCGGCGAATGCCTGCACGGCCTTCGACGCGACTTCGTCGAGGTTGTCTGCCGGCCCGTCGGCATGGCGGTGACGCGCCGCATAGCGCAATTCGAGCGTCACCTGCGCGAGCAGCGCATTCAGCGCCGCGTCGAGCGCGTGGGCCACGTGGAAGTTCTCGCTCTCCTGCCGCAGGTCGGGCGGCCCGAGCCGCATCGGGAACAGCACGCCCTTCAGCGCGCCGACGATCTGCGCGAGCGCCTCGCGCGCCGGCAAATCGCGCCCGCCCGGTTCGAGCGAGCGCCGCTGCTTTTCGCGCCATGCACGGCGCACCGTCTGCAGCGATTGAACGATGTCGTCGATCTCGAATGCGGCCATGCTGCTTTCTCCCCGTAACGGCCGTGAATCAATCCTGCGCCCAAGGCAGGCCGCGGAAGCGCCAGCCGTTTTGGCCGCCGCGATGCTGCCGCTCGTCGAGGTCGCCCTCGAAGCCTTCGAGCACATTGAAAACCTGCGTGAAGCCCGCCTTCGCCGCGGCCTCGGCCGCCTGCGCCGAGCGGTTGCCGCTGCGGCACAACAACAGCACGACCGCGTCCTTGCCGGTCTTCGCTTCCAGTTCGCGCACGAAGCGCGGGTTGCGCGTCAGGCTCGTGCCGGTCGCCCACGGCACGTGCAGCGATTCAGGCACGTAACCGACGAATTTCCGTTCCTCGGCCGTGCGCACGTCCACCAGCAACGCATCGCCCGCCGAGAACAGCGCCCACGCGGCTTCCGGCGCGACGCCGCCCGCATAGGGCGTGCCGGCCGCCACGGCTGCCGCGCGCGCGTCTTCGAGCGCCTGCTGCGCGGCGGTTCGTTCTTCCAGTTCAACCGTCATGACACTTCCTTGTTTTCGCAGATTCGTATGAACAAAAACACCGGGAATGCGGCTGTTGCAGCTTGCGTGCTGTCTATAGCCGTCAGCGTCACTATGCGAGTGCGGTCGGGGAAGCAGAACCAATAAAAATTCATTTCCTAATCAGCGCCGCGGGGAATGCAATAACGGACGCGCGCTATCGATGCGCGGTTGATGGCGGGCGGGAAATGAAAGGCGACGACCGTTCGATGTCGTGCATCGAAGGAGTTTGAAAGGAAGGGGAAGAACAAGCAGCGCGGCATTCCGCACGTCGTCATGGAATCCGAAATGCGCCGGCGAAGCCCCCGAGCCTCGCCGACGCATGGGTTCTTCAGGATGTCATACCACTGGATCGACCGGCACAATCGGCACCCCACGCGCCTCGATATCGCGTCCCGCAAGCAGACACAGATCCTCGCGATGATGCGTGGCCACCACCTGCACGCCCACCGGCACGCCGTTCACGATCGATGTCGTAACGGCCAGCCCCGGCAGCCCCATCGCGGGCAGCGCGCGCAACGTGAGCTGCGCTTCCCACACGCGTTCGAAGCCGTCCGGCCCTTGCCGGTCGAGATCGTCGGGGAACGGCAGTTCCGCCGAAACGGGCAACAGCAGCACCGCATAGTCGTCGAGAAACAGCCGCCACGCTCGCGTCAGCGTGGTACGCCGGACCAGCGCGCGGCTGATCACGTCGGCCGGCAGGTCGCGCACCTTGCCGCGCACGGCGGCGATCACCGCGGCCGCGCCCGGATCGCCGTCTTGCGCCACGGCGTTCGCCAGCGCGTCGAATCCGTCGCCGAGCCACAGCTGTTCCTGCAGCAGCGCGGCCTCGCGCATCGGCGGCGTATCGTCGATCTCGTCGACGGTCCAGCCGGCATCGACCAGCCGGCGCGCGGCATCGCGCAACGCGGCCTCGACTTCGGGCACGACCTCCAGGCCGCGCGGACGCACGCACAGCGCCGCGCGCTTCGGCACATCGCGCCCGTCGAACGGCACCGCGACGTGCCACGGATCGCGCGGGTCCGGCGCGGAGAAGGCGCGTAGCGCGAGCGAGAGATCGTCGATCGTGCGCGCGATCGGCCCGGCCGTCGACATCAGTTGCGCGCCGATCGCCCGCTCGGGCGACGATGCATTGAATGCCGGCACGCGGCCGAGCGACGGCCGGATCCCGTGTACGCCGCATGCATAGGCCGGGTAGCGCACCGAGCCGCCGATGTCGGTGCCGACCGCGAGCGGGCCGATCCCGGCAGCCACGGCCGCCGCCGCGCCGCCGCTCGATCCGCCCGGCGTCAGCGACGCATTGCGCGGATTGCGCGTGTGGCCGTGCACGAGATTCGCCGTGAACCAGCGCAATGCGAACGTCGGGGAATTGGTGCGGCCGAGCAGCACCCCGCCGGCCTTCCGGATGTTCGCGACCACCGGGCTGTCGGCGGGCGCGACCAGATTGCGCTGCAAACGCGTGCCGTTGGTCGTCGCAAAGCCGGCCTGATCGACGTTGATCTTCACGGTGACGGGGACGCCCGCGAGCGGCCCCGGATCGTCGCCGCGCGCGATCGCGCGATCGACTTCGTCGGCCTGCTGCCGCACGTCGTCGGGACGGTGTTCGACCACCGCGTTGATCGCCGGATTCACGGCATCGAGACGATCGAGCACCGCGTCCGCCACTTCGCGCGCGGATACGTCGCGCTGCTGCACGCGTTTCGCGAGTTCGGTCGCGGACAGTTGCCAGAGTTCGGTCATGACTTCTCCTGGTGAAAAGACATCACGATCACGCGCGGAACCGCGCCCCTCACGAAAGCGCGGCGCCGCACGCGCTCACTGCGTATCCTGCTTCGCGCGCTCGGCCGCGGCGATGATCGCGTCGGCCACGGCCTTCGGCTGGCTCAGCATCGCGACATGGCTCGCGTTCACGCGCGTGACCGTCGCGCCGATCCGCTTCGCCATCGCTTCCTGCAGCATCGGATCGATCATCCGGTCCTGCGTCGCGACGACGAACGTCGACGGCTTCGCATGCCACGCGGCCTGCGTGACCTTCTCCGAGATGCACCCGCCATACCACGGCCCCTGGGTCGCCGCGACGAGGCGCTGCTGCGCGGGCGGCAGATCCGGCGCGAAGTCCTGCGCGATCGCCTTGTCCGACAGCCGTGCGAAACCGCCCGCGTCCTTGCGCAACTCGCCGGCCCATGCCGGCGCCGGCAGCCCCTGCGTGACGTCCGCGATCGACTGGCCGTTGTCGGGGGCGAACGCCGCGACGTACACGAGCGACTTCACCTTGTCGTCGTTGCCCGCGTCGCTGATCACGACGCCCGCCCACGAATGGCCGACCAGCACGACCGGCCCCTTCTGTTCGTCGATCGTACGCTTCGCCGCGGCCGCATCGTCGGCGAGCGAGCTCAGCGGATTCTGCACCGACACCACGTGCAGCCCGCGCGCCTCCAGCAGCGGAATCACGCGGTTCCAGCTCGATCCGTCGGCGAACGCGCCGTGCACGAGCACGACGTTGGTGCCCTTCAGGTCTTCCTTCGGCGCGGCCTGCGCCGCGACCGCACCGAACAGTCCGCCGATCATCGCGGCGGATACCAGAACGCGTTTCGTCAAACCGGCCATCGTCATGCTCCTTTGCTTGTCGTGTTGTTCAAATGAAGGACTGCAGTGAAGGCCGCGCCTGCATGCGGCAGGCGCGGCGCGGAATCACGAATGCGCGTACAGGTCGTCGGCGGCGGTGCGTGCGGCACGCGACTGCGCTGCGTCGCGATGGCCGGCCGGCGCCGACGCATCGGCCACGTTGTCGTCTTGCGACTTCGACGGGCCGTTCTGGTCGGAACGCGCGACCTGCTCGGCAGCCGCGACGGCATGCTCTGCGGCGGCGATGTCGTCCGGGTAATGCGCTTCGCTGCCGGCCGGGTTGTAGCCGGCCTTCTCGAGACGGACGAGGTCGGCGCGCACTTCGGCACGCGTGAGGCCGTGGCCGGTATCGGCGAACGACAGTGCGGGTGCGACGGCGAGAATGGCAACGGCGAGGATTCGAGCGGCTTTCATGAGATTTCTCCTTGAACGAAGTTGGGTGGTCGATCATTTGGCATCCGGTGCGAACGCCTGGCACCGAACGTTTGCTGCATGTCGACAGTAGAACCCGCGCACGTATCCGGCATGTTTCCGAAACCGGGGCTTTCTGCATGCCAGTTTTTCAGGAGCGACCGCAGATACAGTGCGATACAAACCGGCTTGCCGACGCGCTGCGCCGTTCCCCGCGCACCACGAAAAAAGGCGTGCCTCGCAGGGCACGCCTTTCCGTCACCTTCACCTCGCCGTGTCACGTCACGGCGCGAGCCGCGTGAACACGTAATCGTGGTTTTTCACCCGCGCCTGATGGCATGCAAAGCATGTCTGATGCTGGCCGAGGTCGGCTGGCACGCCGTTGATGAAGCGCCCGAATCCCCAGCCGCCCGTCGCCGCATAGCGGCGCGAATCCTTCACCATCACCTGCACGGTCGTCGCCTGGCCCGGCACCGTCGCGGGCGCGAACTCGTCGGACTGCTTGCGCTTGTATGCGAGCTTCACGAGGATCGTGCCGTCCGGAAACGGCAGCGTCGCCTGTTCGAGCGCGCGGATCGCGACCGGGTTGCCGAGCACCACCCGCAGTTCGTCGAGCGGTGCGGCCTCTTCGGCCGGCGCGACCATCTCCCACTTCCGGTAGCCGGGCGGAATCGTCACGCCGTAGATCGGCGACGCGGCCGCGGCCGGTTTCGGCTGCTCCGCGAACGCGGCCGGACCGCTCGCCGACCACGCACCGGCCAGCAGCACGCCCGCGACGAGCACATGGCGCGCGCCGCGCCGCCCCATTCCCACGCGGGCCCGCATCACAGATGCTCCACTTGCAGGATCGCATCGGCGAATGCCTGCGGCGCTTCCTGCGGCAGGTTGTGGCCGATGCCGCCGGTGATGGTCCGGTGCTGGTACTTGCCGGTGAACTTCTTCGCGTACGCGGCCGGCTCCGGATGCGGCGCGCCGTTCGCGTCGCCTTCCATCGTGATCGTCGGCACGGTGATCGCGGGCCCGGCCGCGAGACGCCGCTCGATGTCGTCGTATTGCGCTTCGCCCTTCGCGAGCCCGAGCCGCCAGCGATAGTTGTGGATCACGACGGCCACGTGATCGGGATTCCGGAACGACGCGGCCGAGCGCGCATACGTCTCGTCGGAGAACTGCCACTTCGGCGACGCGAGTTGCCAGATCAGCTTGTTGAACGCATCGCGGTTCTGCGCGTAGCCGAGTTCGCCGCGCTCGGTCGTGAAGTAGAACTGATACCACCACTGTAATTCGGCCTGCGGCGGCAGCGGCTTGGCGTTCGCCGCCTGGCTGCCGATCAGGTAGCCGCTCACCGACACCAGCGCCTTCACGCGCTGCGGCCACAGCGCCGCGATGATGTCGGCCGTGCGCGCACCCCAGTCGTAGCCGCCGAACACCGCGCGGTCGATCTTCAGCGCATCCATCAGCGCGACGATGTCGACGGCCGTCACCGCCTGCTGGCCGTTGCGCACCGTGTCGGCCGAGCGGAACGTCGTCGAGCCGTAGCCGCGCAGGTACGGCACGATCACGCGATAGCCGGCCGCGACGAGCAGCGGCGCGACGTCCGCGTAGCTGTAGATGTCGTACGGCCAGCCGTGCAGCAGGAACACGACCGGGCCCTGCTTCGGTCCGAGATCCGCATAACCGACGTTGAGCACGCCCGCGTCGATCTGGTGGATCGGGCCCAGCGACGCAGCGCCGGCCGGGCGCTTCGCCGCCGATGCATCGGGCGCCGACTGCGCATGCGCGAGCGCGCTGAAGCCGAGGTCGGCCAGGCTCAGGCTCGCCAGCGTCGAGCCCAGGATCAGGCGGCGGCGGGTGTTCACGGTATCAGGCATGACTCGTTCTCCATTGTCGATCGCTCAGGAAAGGGCCCGCGGCACGTGCGGGCAATCGGGTGTCGCCGTTCGCAGCGGCGGCGCATGGCACCGCGCCGCCGTGCGAATCGCTTCACCGGTTTTATATCCGAACCATCCGGACGCTTTGTATCCCAACGTATCCGTGTGCGAACACGACACACAGCGATTCAAAAATCGCGAGAAAACGACGCTTCGGCGCGGCCGCGCGGCACTCGCGGCCCGGTACGCCGGCGTGTCAGAACAGCCTGGCGATCGCGGGCACGCTGAGCACCGCGACGTAATAGCCCATGAACTGCACGCCGGTGTTGAACGCGAACAGGCGCGACAGCATCCCGCCGAAGAGGCCGATCGTCACGA
Source organism: Burkholderia sp. 9775_39 (assembly GCF_015712225.1). Classification (NCBI taxonomy): domain Bacteria; kingdom Pseudomonadati; phylum Pseudomonadota; class Betaproteobacteria; order Burkholderiales; family Burkholderiaceae; genus Burkholderia; species Burkholderia sp. 9775_39. The sequence goes on from NZ_JACCQC010000015.1 coordinate 136,900, forward strand.
TCACGGCAAGCCCGAGCAGTTGCCCTTCCCACACGCCGATCACGACGATCAGCCCCGCGAAGGTCGCGATGATCGCTTCGTGGCTCAGCTTGCGCGCGACGAACGCCGCCGCGCGGTGCGCGTGGTGCATCGCGAGCGGATACGCGATCAGCGCGGCCAGCACGATCGCCAGCAGCCCGTAGCCGAGGAACGCGGGCCAGCTCATCAGCGTATGCAGGTTGTGGATCTGCCCGCTCGCCGCGTCGACCGTGAAGCGCGGCGGCGCATTGAACAGCGGCGCGGCCGGGCCGGCCGCCACCGGGCTCAGCGGCAGCCCGAACGCGATCAGCGGAATCAGCGCTTCGGCGATATAGGTGGCCTCGGTCACGCCGTTGCGCGCGGCGATCACGGTCGTCAGGCGCTGGTACGCATGACGCACGCGCGCGCCGACGATCTCGCCCATCAGCACCGTCATCGCGACCGGGCTGAACACGAACGTCGCGCTCGACACGGCGGCCGTGCCGACCGTCCACGCGACCTGCTCGCGGTCGAGCACCTTCAGCGGATTCGGGAAATAGCCGCGCCAGCTTTTCACGTCGGGCGCGAGCACGAACGTCGACGGCCCGTCGCGGCGCATGCGCCGCCGCTCGGCCGGCGACAGGATCGAGAACAGGTCGGCCACCAGCGGGCCGATCGCGATCCCGAGGAAGTAGCTGACGCTCAGCTTCACGCCGTAATGACCGGTGAGCGCCTGCAGCCCGACCACCAGCATCACGAACGGCACCAGCAGCAGCACCGATGCCCAGCGCCCCGCCGAGCAGTACGCGATGCCGACGGCCGCCGCGAGGAACACCCACGGCGCGGCCTTCGCGATCGCCGCGCCGAACGGCGCGAGCAGCGACGCGAACAGCACCGCGAGCGGCAGCGCGACGAACGCGGCGACGATCGCGCCAGAGATCATCTTGCGCAGCGCGATGTGCGGCACGCCGAGCGCGCGCAGCAGCGTCGCCTGTTGCAGCAGCGGCGCGGCCATCGTGTCGCCGGGAATGCCGAGCAGCGCGGTCGGGATCGCATGCGTGATGTGCTTGGCCACCGCGCCCGCGAGGAAGAACGTGAACACGCCGGCCGGCGGCACGCCGAGCAGCGCGACGAGCAACGTGAGCGGCGCGATCGTCGTCGTTTCGTCGGTGCCGGAGATCAGCCCGATGCCGGAGAACACGATCGCGCCGAGCAGCCCCATCGCGAACGCGGCCGGCAACGCCTGCAGCAGTGCGTCCATCAGCGGCCTCCCGCGCGTGCGCGCCCGGTCGACGCGTCGTACGACGCGAACAGGTCGAGCAGCCCGAGTTCCTCCATCTCGGCGCGCGCGCTGGCCGACAGGTCGCTCGTCGCGCCCAGTCCGCCCGATGCTTCGGCGAGTTGCCGCAAGGCGTCGTCGCGCTCGGCGCTGCCCGCCGCATGCTCGATCACCGTGCGCTTCGGCTTGAACAGCACCGCGCAGATCGTGCCGGCCAGCAGGCAGCCGCCGAGGCCGATCAGCATCGCATAAGCGCGTGCGATCGCCGCATCGTGCACGAACGATGCGAGCGCGATGCGGCCGATCTCGAACGCGCCGAGGCTGATCGCGATGCCGAGCAGCACCGACCACGCGAGATGCTTCGTCGCCACCGTGTCGCCCCACACCTCGACGAGCGTCGCGGCCGCCGCATCGGCGCCGGCCAACGGCCGGGTGCGATGCGGCGCGGGTGCGACGGCGCTTGAACCGGTCTGTTCCATGTGTCTCCTCCTGGTTTGATATGTCGCCGGCCATGCCGGCGCGGCGCGGACTGCACACCGCGTCGATCACGCGGCGCGCAGCCGCGCGTCAGCCGTCGCTGCGGCCCGCGAGCAGCTCGACGGCGAAATCGGTACGCACGTCCTTCGCCGCGACCATCCGCTGCGCGATCCGGTCGATGTCGGCGCCCGTCGCGCCGGCCGCGACGGCGATGTTGCGCGCATGCAGCGCCATGTGGCCGCGCTGGATTCCTTCGGTCGCGAGCGCACGCAGCGCCCCGAGATTCTGCGCAAGCCCGACCGCGACCGCAATTTCGCCGAGTTCCTGCGCGGACGTCACGTTCATGATCTTCAATGCGAGGCGCGCGAGCGGATGCGTCTTCGTCGCGCCGCCGACGAGCCCGACCGGCATCGGCATCTCGATCGTGCCGACGAGGTCGCCGTTCGCGGCCTTCTCCCACGTCGTCAGCGACGTATAGCGGCCGCTGCGGCTCGCGTACGCATGCGCGCCGGCTTCGACCGCGCGCCAGTCGTTGCCGGTCGCGACCACCACCGGATCGATGCCGTTCATGATGCCCTTGTTGTGGGTCGCCGCGCGGTACGGATCGGTCGCCGCGAACACGTATGCGTCGATCACGCGATCGATCACCGCTTCGCCGGCGTAATCGTCGGTCGCGAGCGTCGCGGCCGAGTACCGTACCTCCGCGCGCGCCAACCGCAGGTCGGCGAGGTTGGACAGTATCCGCAACCGTACCTGGCCGCCGGTAATCGCCTCGATGCGCGTCGCGACGGTCTCGGCCATCGTGTTGACCGTGTTCGCGCCCATCGCGTCGCGCACGTCGACGATCAGGTGCGCGACGATCATCGCGCCGCGCGGCGTGTCGGGAAACACGTGAACCTCGATGTCGCGGCAGCCGCCGCCGAGCCCGACCAGCACCTTGTCGCGGCTGTTCGCGAGCGCGATCAGTTCGGCCGCATGACGCAGGATCGCGAGCCGCGCGCCGTACGGATCGTCGACGCCGACCACCTGGACCTGCGCACGCATCAGCGGGCCGCTGCTCGACGTGTGGAAGCCGCCCGCCGCGCGCGACAGCTTCGCCATGTACGATGCGGCCGCCACGATCGACGGCTCCTCGACGGCCATCGGCACGATCACGTCCCGGTCGTTGATCCGGAAGTAGCCGGCCACCGCCATCGGCAGCTCGAACGTGCCGATCACGTTCTCGATCATTCCGTTCGCGGTATCGAGCGGCAGCGCGCCCGGTCGGGCGAGCAGCGCGTGCTCGGCATCGTCGAGCCCGACGACGCGGGCCAGGTGGGACAGGCGTTGCTCGGGCGTCAGCGAGCGGAAGTTCGGCAAGGCGGAATCGATCGGCATGATGGGTTGACTGTTGCGGGGTGGCGGTATTGCCCGTCGGTGCTTGCGGCGGGCAGTGGATAGCCGAATAATAGTCACGCTGTACCCATTGAAAAGGTACAGACGGCGCAGACAGTCCCTCAACCGCACCCATGACAGTGAGCCGGCCCGACGGAAGATTCCGATGAAACAGCGTGCAAAAGCCAGCCTGTCTGGCGCGATGGCGGACAATCTCGCCAGACAGATCGAGGAAGGCGTGTTGCCGGCCGGCGCGAAACTGCCGTCGATCAGGGAATACGCTGAGGCGTCCGGCTGCTCGAAGAACACCGTGATCAGCGCGTTCGAGATGCTCGCGGCCGACGGCCTGATCGAGCCGCGCCGCGGCTCCGGCTTCTTCGTCACGCGACGCGCGGCGGCCACGCCCGACCTCGACGAGCCGAGCTCGCTCGACCGCGCGATGGACATCGTGTGGCTGATGCGCGAGCAACTGCACGTGAAGCCCGACGTGCTCAATCTCGGCGAAGGCTTCCCGCCGATCGAGTGGCTCGAGGAAACGCGGCTGAACCAGTACCAGCAGCGCATCATGCGCACGAGCGCCGCATCGCTGTTCCGCTACGGCAGCCGCTTCGGCTACCTGCCGCTGCGCCAGTCGCTGCAACAGAAGCTCGCCGGTTACGAGATCGAGGCGCCGCCCGCGCAGATCGTGCTCACGCACGGCGCGAACCAGGCGATGGACCTCGTGCTGCGCTATTTCGTGCGCCCCGGCGACACCGTGCTCGTCGACGATCCCGGCTACTACCCGTTGTTCGGCAAGCTGAAGCTGAGCGGCGCGAACATCGTCGGCGTGCCGCGCGAGATCGACGGCCCCGACGTCGCGAAGCTGGCCGAGCATATCGCCGCGTACCGGCCGAAGCTGTTCTTCACGCAATCGGTCGGCCACAACCCGACCGCGACCGATACGAGCGCGGCCAAGGCGCACCGCATCCTGCAGCTCGCCGACGCGCACGACCTGATCATCGTCGAGGACGATGCGCTGGCCGACCTGCGGCCGCGCTCGCTCACGCGCATCGCGACGCTCGACCAGTTGCGCCGCACGATCTATATCGGCAGTTTTTCGAAATCGGTGTCGGCCGCGCTGCGTGTCGGGTTTCTCGCGTGCAATGCGGCGCTTGCCAGCGATCTCGCCGACGTGAAGATGCTGACGCACGTCAGCAGCTCGGAATACTGCGAACGCACGCTCGATGCGATCGTCAGCGATGGCCACTTTCTCAGGCATACGAATCATCTGCAGGAGAAACTGCGGCGCGCGACCGGCACCGCACTCGATGCGCTCGGCCGTCTCGGCGCGGAGGTCTATCGGCCGTGCGAGCAGAACCTGTATCTGTGGGCCGCGCTGCCCGGCTGGCCGGATTCGATGTCGCTCGCACAGGCGCTGCTGGAGCGCGGCGTGATCCTCGCGCCGGGGGCGGTGTTCTCGCCGCAGGCCGATCGTCCGTCGAAGTATTGCCGGTTCAACGTTGCGTATCTGGCGGACAAGCGGTTTGCGCAGGCGTTGCAGGCGATTGCGTAGGCGCGGCATGTCGTTGGAAAAGGGAAGCAACCGTAGCCGCGCGCCGATTCGCCATCGACGTTGCGCGGTATTCATCCATTCAATTCGAGGTGATCGATTTGGCCGATATCGATGAACAAGGCATGCATTCGTTGAAACGAGCCGCGAGTGGACCGCCGTTCTGGCTCGCGATGATCTGGATCGTGCTCGGGCTTCCGGCTCTCGCGTTTGCGGGCTTCTTCGGCTATTCCACGGCCTCCTGCAGTTCCTTCGGCGACGCGCTGAACTGGGCGCTGTTTCTCTCGGCCTTCGCCGTGATGGCCGGCGTCATCCATCATGCGCCCAGCATGTTGATCGGACTCGTTGTCTGCGCCGCAGCTGCGTCGATTGTCCGACGTTTTCAACGAATCGAGGTGACATGGATAGGGTTCCTGGTCACGCTAACCGGCATCTACTTTGCCGCGGCGATTGTCGGGAAGCTGATGGATTCACACTGGTCGTGCAGCCTCTTTTGACAGGCACCCCATCGCCACTCTAATGCTCACGCGAGGATTCAATCCGTATCGAAACCCGGTGTTTGAAAAACGCGGGCCGCGCAACAGGCCGGCCCGCATTCATCGCACCGACCCCGCCTACACGCGCCGCAACGGCCGGAACCCGGCACGCACTTCACGCGCGAACAATTCCGGTTCCTCCCATGCCGCGAAGTGCCCGCCCTTGTCGACTTGGTTGAAGTAGATCAGGTTGTGATAACTGCGCTCGGCCCAACTGCGCGGCGCCTGATAGATCTCGCCCGGAAACACCGTGATCGCCGCCGGCAACGAGATATCCACTGCGTTGAAGTTGTTCGAGTGATCCTCCCAGTAGATCTGCGCGGCCGACGTCGCGGTGTTCGTCAGCCAGTACAGCGAGATGTCGTCGAGAATCTCGTCGCGCGGAATCGAGCGTTCGGGCACGCCGCCGCTGTACGTCCACTGCGAGATCTTGTCGTACATCCACGCGGCCTGCCCGGACGGCGAATCCGCCAGCGCATAACCGACCGTCTGCGGCCGCGTGACCATCATCGCCGAGTAGCCGCAGTTGTCGCGATAGAACGTCGCGAGCTTCTCGTACGCGGCCTTCTCCTTCGGCGACAGCGACGCCGGCGCGGGCGCATCGGTCGCGAGCAGCGTGGCGATGTCCGGCGGTACCGTCGCCGGCATGTTCACGTGAATCCCGGCCAGGCCCTGCACGCGCTGCATCGCCATCCGGTGCGAGATCACCGAGCCGCAGTCGCCGCCCTGCGACACGAAGCGCGTATAGCCGAGCCGCGCCATCAGCTCGCCCCACGCGCGCGCGATGTGATCCGAACCCCAGCCGGTCTTCGTCGGCCGGCCCGAGAAACCGAAACCCGGCAGCGACGGCACGACGACATGGAACGCATCGTCCGCGCTCGCGCCGTGCGCGGTCGGGTCGGTCAGCGGGCCGATCGCCTTCAGCAACTCGAAGATCGAGCCGGGCCAGCCGTGCGTCATGATCATCGGCATCGCGTTCTCGTGCCGCGAGCGGACGTGAATGAAATGAATGTCGAGCCCGTCGATTTCCGTGATGAACATCGGGAAACCGTTCAGGCGCGCCTCGCCCTTGCGCCAGTCGTAGTCGGTGCCCCAGTAGCGCAGCAGCGCCTGCATGCGCGCGAGCCGCACGCCCTGCGATTCGTCGGCGACGGTCTCGCGGCCCGGCCAGCGCGTCGCGGCGATGCGACGGCGCAGGTCGGCCACGGCTTCATCGGGAATGTGTGCGGTGAACGGGCGTATGCCGCTCGCGCCGGTGGCCGCATGCAGCGCGGTGGGCAGCATCGCCGACACCCCGGCGGCCACGGAAGTGGCCAGCAGGTGGCGACGCATCGGGGAAAACGGTGTGGAAGACATCGTTCGGCATCTCCTTTCGTGAAGTGGAAAGTGAACATGCCGCGCGCGAGATCGCACCCAGGCTTTCAATCAGGCGCGCCCTCGTCACGCGGCGTCGCCTATTCGAAAGGTCTGATGTATCCCGGATTTGTCTGATTTGTACGCGTTTGTAGCTGTTGCGCGGCGAGCGGCCACGCCTGTATGGCTGCTCGCCAATGCGGCGCTCAGAGCGCCTTGACGATCGCGCCGTCGACGCGAATGTTCTGCCCGGTGATGTAGCCCGCGCCGTCCGACAGCAGGAACGCGACCGTCTTCGCGATCTCGCCGGTCTTGCCGAAGCGGCCGGCCGGAATGCGCGCGACGATCTCCGGCGTTTCCGGCCAGCTGTCGATGAAGCCCGGCAGCACCGCGTTCATCCGGATGTTCTCGGCCGCATAGCGTTCCGCGTAGAGGCGCGTCCATGCGCTCAGCGCAGCGCGCAGCGCCGACGACACGGGCATCGGCTGCTCGGGCGCGTCCGCCGCGAAGCTCGAGATGTTGACCACCGCGCCGCCGCCCTGCTTCTGGAAGATCGGCGTCACGCGGCGCATCACGCGCACCACGTTTAGCAGGATCAAGTCGAGGCCCGCATGCCAGTTGTCGTCGGTGATCGACAGCAGTTCGCCCTTCGGCGGATGGCCGGTGTTGTTCACGACCGCGTCGATCCGCCCGTAGCGCGCGACCGTTTCCTGCACGAGCCGGTCGATATCGGCTTCCTCCGTCACCGAGCCCTGGATGCCGAAGCCGCCCAGTTCCTCGCCGAGCGCCACCGCGCTGCCCGACGGCGACATCAGCGCGACGCGGTAGCCGGTCGCCGCCAGTTCGCGCGCGATCGCCGCGCCCATGCCCTTGCCCGCCGCCGTGATCAGCGCCACTTTTTCTACAGTCACGATCCGCTCCTCGTTTCGATTCTGCCGCCGCGCAGCCGCCATTCGGCGCGCCATGATGGTAATGTAGGCCCATCGATTCCGGCTGTCGAACCAGTATTTCTGCCGCCAGCCGATAGTTTTTCTACAGCCTGACGATGCCGCCACGCCCTTCCCGCCTGCCGCCGCTGAATGCGCTCCGCGCGTTCGAAGTGTCCGCGCGGCACCTCAATTTCCGCGCCGCCGCCGACGAGATCGGCGTCACGCAGGGCGCCGTCGCGCAGCAGGTGCGCCACCTCGAGGACGTGCTCGGCCTGAAGCTGTTCGAGCGCCTGCCGCGCGGCCTCGCGCTCACGCACGACGGCGCCGCGTACTTCTCCGACGTGCAGCGCGCGCTGCATGCGATCGCCGACGCGACCGACAAGCTCGTCAAGCGCCGCGCCGCGCTGACGATCAGCACGACGCCGTCGTTCGCGTCGAAGTGGCTGATCCCGCGGCTCGCGCAGTTCACCGACGCGCATCCCGACTACGACGTGCGCGTGATCGCCGATCCGCAGATCGCGACGTTCCGCCACGACGGCGTCGACCTCGCGATCCGCTACGGCAAGCCGCCGTTCGGCAAGCATCTCGCCACCCATGCGCTGTTCCCGCTCGACGTGTACGCGGTGTGCAGCCCGTCGGTGCTGATCGCGCCGGCTTCGCCGCGCGCGCTCGCTGGTCAGGTGCTGCTGCACGACGCGCACGATCTGTGGCCCGAATTCCTCGCGGCGATGCCCGAACCGGTCGACGTCGATCCGCACAAGGGGCTGCGCTTCAACCAGACGTCGCTCGCGATCGACGCGGCCGTCGCCGGCCAGGGCATCGCGCTCGCGACCGAGCCGCTCGTCGAGCGCGACATCGCCGCCGGACGGCTGTGCAAGCCGTTCGACTTCGCGTTTCCGCTGTCGATGGGGTTCTATCTCGTGTATCCGGCCGAGCGCCGCGACGACGACGCGATCGCGGTAATGCGCGCGTGGATGATCCAGGCCGCGTCGGACGGGCGGCCTTGAGCCGCGTGAGCTCGCCTGGCTGGCGTCAGGGGGCGATCCAGCGGGCTTCGTCGCCGCTGTCGTTCAGGTCGAATACCGCTCGACGATGGCCGGCGCGCGCGAGTTCGAGCCAGTCGATGCGCGTGACCGTCACGTGGATCAGGCAGAAGTTTTCGTAGCCGTCGCCGGTCGGCGCGGTACTGTCGGGATGCGCGGCTTCCGGCGACGCGATCGGCGTACCGGGCGGCAACGGTGCGCGATACAGCAGCAGCGTATGCGGACGGCTCGATTGCCAGATCGCGCGCCGCTGCACTTCGTCGTCGCAGATCGACGCAACGCCTTCCGCGCGAATCTGCACAAGTGCATCGAGGTCATTGGCGACGATCGAGATGCGCGGATCGCGACGCAACTCCGCGACCTTCTCCGAACGTGCATCGGTATGAAACGACAGCACGCGCTCCGTGCGATTCACCTGACGCAACACGATCGTCCGAACCTTCGGCGCACCGTCGAGGCCGAGCGTCGCCGCCTGCAACATCGTGAACGGCGAGCGCTGCACGCTGACGCCGGACTCGAGGCAGGACCAGAGGCGATCGTAGGTTTGCGCGAGCGATGCGGAGGTCGAGTCGGACATGGAGCGGCGGCGATCGTCGGTGTTTCGATCGCGCAAGCTTAACCTTTTGTTGCGGCGACGGCGCGCCGGCGATGCGCCGCGGTCCGTGCGCCCGTCAGTTGTAGCCGAGCACGACCGGCGCCGCATCGGCAGCGTCGACCGCCGGCTCCGCGCCGAAACGGCCGAGCACGTCGGCCACATACTGCGGCCCGGCGCTGATCTGCGACGACCGATGCTTCGCCGGCCGCTTGTCGCCGGCGCCCGATGCAGCGCCCGCCGATACCGTTTCGTCGACGGTGATGGTCATCTCGATGTCTCCTTACGCGGCCAGCGCCGCACCATACGCGCGCACGAGGCGCGCGACGCCTTCCCGGATCGCATCGACGTCCGGCGCGGCGAACGACAGGCGCAGCGATGCCGCGTCGACGTTGTCCGCGAAGAACGCCTTGCCGGGCACGAACACGATCTTGTTGGCGATCGCCTGTTGCAGCAGCACGTCCGACGGCACCGCGCCAAGCCGCGCCCACACGAACATCCCGCCTTCGGGACGATGGAATTCGATCGCATCGCCGAACCCGTCGCGCAGCGCGTCGCACATCGCGTCGCACTTGCGCCGGTACGCGGCCGTGATGCGCGGCAGATGGCGTTCGAGCGCACCGTCGGCCAGATATTCGGCGGCAGTAGCCTGCGTCCACGGCGTGCTGCACAGATCGACCGTCTGCTTCGCGATCACGCAGCGCCGCGTGATCTCGGCCGGCGCGATCGTCCAGCCCACCCGCAGCCCCGGCGCGACGATCTTCGACAGGCTCGCGAAATGCACGAGCCAGTCGCGCGCGCCGTCCACTTCACCGGCCAGCGCGAGCATCGACGGCACGGCTTCGCCCGCGAAACGCAGGTCGCCATACGGATCGTCCTCGACGATCAGGAAACGGTATTGCACCGCGAGACGCAGCAGCTTCAGCCTGCGTTCGCGCGTGAGCGTCGCGCCCGTCGGGTTCGCGAAGGTCGGGACCGTGTAGAGCAGCTTCGGCTGCGCGATCGCGCCGGACGCGAGCTGTTCGCCGAGGCGATCGACGTCGAGGCCTTCGCCGTCGACGGGAATCGTCACGATGCGCGCCTGTTGCAAACGCATGGCCTGCAGCGTGGCCGGGTATGCCGGCTGTTCGGTCAGCACGACGTCGCCGGGCGACACCATCACGCGCAGCAGCAGGTCGAGGCCCTGCTGCGAACCGGTCGTGACGAGCAGTTCGGCCGGCATGCACGCGACGCCGCGACGCGCCATCAGCGCGATCAGTTGCTGCTTCAACTCGGCGAGGCCGTCGGTCGGGCCGTATTGCAGGCAGCGGACGGGCTGTGCGTACGCGCGTTCGGCGGCCGCGTTCAGGCCGTCGACGTCGAACAGGTCGCTGGCCGGATAGCCGCCCGCGAAGGAAATCATGCCCGGTTCGGACAGGTACTTGAACAACTCGCGGATCGGCGAGCCGGCAGGGTCTTGGAATGAGGGCGTGAACGCGTACATGTCGTCGTGAGCTGGTGGGCGCGGACGGCCGGGATAGCCGTCGAGCGCCGGCCGCCAAGGCGCTTCTGGCGCCGCGGCGGTGAATTCGAGCCACGATTGTCGATAGTCATTAAGGGCTCGGCAAACGATATCTATGCACTAGGTCTTGCGGTTTGGTCATTAATGGTCATTTTCACTTTCTGACCGGTCCCGACAAACGAAGGGCGGCCTCGGCCGCCCCTCACAAAACCAATCAATCAGCCCGCCACACCCCGATTAGCCTCGATCACCGTCAGCGCGGCCATATTCACGATCCGCCGCACGGTAGCGCTCGAAGTCAGGATGTTCACCGGCGCATTCACACCCAACAAGAACGGCCCCACCGCCACATTACTCCCCGCCTCGGTCTTGAGCAGGTTGTACGCGATATTCCCCGCATCCACGTTCGGACAAACCAGCAAATTCGCGGCCCCCTTCAACGGCGACATCGGCAGCAACTTCGCCCGCAGCCCTTCATCGAGCGCACAGTCGCCATGCATCTCGCCATCCGCCTCGATATCCGGCGCCTGCTCCCGCACGATCTCCAGCGCCCGGCGCATCTTCACACCCGAAGCCGCGCTCCCCGACCCGAAATTCGACCGCGACAGCAGCGCGACCTTCGGTGTCAGGTTCAGCCATTCCATCTGGCGCGCCGCCGCGATCGTGAATTCCGCGATCTGCTCCGCATCGGGGTTGTCGTTCACGTGCGTATCCACCAGCGCGACCGTGCGCTGATCGAGCAACAGGATGTTCATCGCCGCATAGGTCGACGCACCCGGCTTCTTGCCGATCACTTCGTCCACGAACCGCAAGTGATTGTGATACTCGCCCACCGTCCCGCAGATCATCCCGTCCGCATCGCCGAGCTGCACCATCATCGCGCCGATCAGCGTCAGGCGGCGGCGCATTTCCACGCGCGCCATTTCCTTCGAAATACCGTCGCGGCAGCGCAGTTCCCAATACTTCGTCCAGTACTGCGGGAAACGCTCGTCGTATTCCGGATTGGTCACTTCGACGTCCTGACCGAGTCGCAGACGCAGGCCGAATCGCTCGATGCGCGCGAGCAGCACCTCCGGACGCCCGACCAGAATCGGCCGCGCAAGCTTCTCGTCGACGATCACCTGCACCGCGCGCAGCACCCGCTCGTCTTCGCCTTCGGTGAACACGATCCGCGCCTTGCCGCCGTCACGCACGAGCTGACGCGCGGTCGCGAACAGCGGCTTCATGAATGCGCCCGAGTGGTAGACGAATTGCTGCAACTGCTCGACGTACGCATCGAGATTGGCGAGCGGACGCGTCGCCACGCCGCCTTCCATCGCCGCCTTCGCCACCGCCGGCGCGATCCGCACGATCAGGCGCGGGTCGAACGGCTTCGGAATCAGGTATTGCGGGCCAAACGACACGTCGTAGGCACCGTAGGCCGCCGCGACGACTTCGTTCTGCTCTTCCTCGGCCAGCCCCGCGATCGCGTGCACCGCGGCGATTTCCATCTCGCGCGTGATCGTCGTCGCGCCCACATCGAGCGCGCCGCGGAAAATGTACGGGAAGCACAGCACGTTGTTGACCTGGTTCGGGTAGTCCGAGCGGCCCGTCGCGATGACGACGTCATCGCGCGTCTCGTGCGCCAGTTCCGGGAAGATTTCCGGCGTCGGATTGGCCAGCGCAAGAATCAGCGGGCGCGCCGCCATTTCCTTCAGCATGTCCGCCGTGAGGATGCCGCCGACCGACAGGCCGAGGAACACGTCCGCGCCGCCGATCACTTCGGCGAGCTTGCGCGCGTCGGTTTCCTGCGCGAAGCGCGACTTGGCCGGGTCCATCAGCGTGGTGCGGCCGCGATAGACGACGCCCTCGATGTCGGTCACCCAGACGTTTTCCACCGGCAGCCCGAGGTCGACCAGCAGGTCCAGGCACGCCAGCGCGGCCGCGCCGGCGCCCGACGTCACGACCTTCACTTCCTTGATCGACTTACCGACGACCTTCAGCCCGTTGATGAACGCGGCGGAAACGGTGATGGCCGTGCCGTGCTGATCGTCGTGGAAAACGGGAATCTTCATGCGCTCGCGCAACTTCTGCTCGACGGTGAAGCATTCCGGCGCCTTGATGTCCTCGAGGTTGATGCCGCCGAACGTGGGTTCGAGGCCGGCGATGATGTCGACCAGCTTGTCCGGATCGGTCTCGTTGATCTCGATGTCGAACACGTCGATCCCGGCGAACTTCTTGAACAGGACGGCCTTGCCTTCCATCACCGGCTTCGACGCGAGCGGGCCGATGTTGCCGAGGCCGAGCACCGCGGTGCCGTTCGTGATCACGCCGACCAGGTTGCCGCGGCTCGTGAAGCGGTGCGCCTGCAGCGGATCGGCGGCGATCGACTCGCACACGCTCGCCACGCCGGGCGTATAGGCCAGCGCCAGATCGCGCTGGGTCACCAGCGGCTTGCTCGCGACGACCGAGATCTTCCCGGGGGTCGGAAACTCGTGGTAGTCGAACGCGGCCTGCTGCTGTGTCTCTGTCTGTTTCATGTTGTGGGTCCCGGCGTGGGCGCCAGGCCAATCCCGGCGCGATCCATGAAGGGGATTCTAGGGATCCGCCATAACGTGATGATTCTGTTTTAATATCGGCCCATCACTTTTTCCTGATGAATACATGACCAGTCAATGAATTTTGACTCAAACGACGTGGTCAGGCGGCTCGGCGCGCGTCTGAAGATCCGGCATCTGGTGCTGTTGCTGCAGATCCAGCAGCACGGATCGCTGACGCGGGTCGCCGAACACATGGCCAGCAGCCAGCCGGCCGTGACGAACGCGCTGTCCGAACTGGAAAGCATGTTCGGCACGCCGCTGTTCGAGCGCTCGTCGCGCGGCATGCGGCCCACCGCGCTCGGCGCGGTCGTGCTCGAGCGCGCGAAGGCGATGATCAAGGATCTCGACCACCTCGCCCGCGAGATGGAGGCCGTCGCCGCCGGGCATGCGGCCCATCTGCACATCGGCGTGATTCCGTTCATCTCCGGCCAGATGCTGTCGGCCGCGCTGAAGCGGCTGCAAGCGCGCATGGAGCGGCGCCTGACCGTGACGATTCACGAAGGCACCAGCGATCAGCTGCTGCTGCAACTCAAGGATCACAGTGTCGACATCGTGATCGGGCGCGCGTCGTCGGCGATCGATCTCGGGCAGGTTTCGTTCGAAGTGCTGTACCAGCAGCAGCCGCGCATGATCGCGAGCCGGCGCCTGGCGGCCAAGCTCGCTCGCACGCCGCTGGACTGGCACAAGCTGCACGCGCTCGACTGGATTCTCGGCGCGCCGCACACGCCAATGCGCGAACAGGTGACCGACCTGTTCCTGTCGGCCGGCATCGCGCCGCCCGTGCCGATCGTCGAAAGCTATTCGTCGAAGCTGATCGGCGAAATGATCGCGTCGAGCGACGAAGCCGTGTCGATCGTGCCGGCCGATATCGCGGAAGAGCTGGTGCGGATCGCCGGCGTGGCGATCGTGCCGTATTCGCTGGTGTGGACGCTGCCGCCCATCGCGCTGTTCACGCGCTCCGCCGATTCGCGGTCGCCCGCGCGCGATCTGCTCGTCGACGCGCTACGCGCGGTGTGCAAGGAGACTTACGGGGACGCACAGCGGTAACACGCTATTGGGCGGCGGCGAGGCGCCGCAGGATTTCCGGACGCTCGGCACTCAGCACGCGATCCGCGCCTTCGGCTCTGTCATAGCGTTTGCTCGTCCGGTAGGAAAAGCGCTTCGCGTATCGATTCGCGGCGGGATCGAACGTCCATGCGTCGACGTCGAAGACGTGCTTGCCGAAATGATCCTCGCCCTTGCCCCACACGTAGTCGGCCCGAACGAACAGCGGATACGGCGACACCTGCGGCACGCTCCACATCGCACGATCGGCCATCTCGGTTTCGGTGACGATCGGCATCAGGTTCTCGATCTTGCCATTCGCGCCGACACGCAGGACAGCCACGCGCTCCAGCATTCCGCTGCCGCCACCCGAGAACATTCCCGAGAAAAACACCCACGAGCCGCCCGACGCAATCGGCAGCCGTTCGGAGCGTGGATTCAGACCGAACTGGTACAGCTCCTTGGCGGAACCGGGGACAAGCTTCGGCGGCATCTCGAAGCACGGCGCACGGTCGGGCAGCACGCAGAGCTTCACGCCCGACAGCGGAAGCCCGTCGGCATCGAGCTTGCCTTCGGATTGCGTGAAACGCGGGAATGCCGTTTCGCCGGGGGCTGCTTGAACGTGGGCGATGCCGACGATCGCCACGCTCGAGATCACCGCGAGCGTTTTACCGATCCGGCGCATCACCCCTCCGCCCGATGACACACCACCTCGATATTGTGTCCATCCGGACCGGTGACGAACGCCGCGTAATAGTTCGCGTGATAATGCGGTCGCAGCCCGGGCGCGCCATTGTCTTTCGCACCGGCCTCCAGCGCCGCGCGGTAAAACGCATCGACTTGCCGCCGCGTGTCGGCCACGAATGCGATGTGGAGATGCACCGGCTTCTCGTCGGTCTGGAACAAACACAGCGAAGGCTTGCCGGGCGCACTGATCTCTATCCCGTACGACGGCTCGCCCTCCCCGACGATCACGGCGCCCAGCGGTTCAAGCGCCTTGAGGAAAAACGCCTTGCTGGCGGCGTAGTCGCTGACGCCGAATTTGACGTGGTCGAACATGGGGCTCCCCCGGATGAATGAGCTTGGGATGGTCAGTGATACGGTCCTGGCGAACCGGACAGATGATACGGGAATAGCGGTGACCGAAGCCGCTCTCCGATCGTGCAGTGCACGGGCTTCCCCATGCGCCCTCACACACGTCGACGCGCATCCGCGGCGGCTCAGGTCAAGGCAGCGAACACCGGCTGGCTCCTGACGCTCTCGCGCTGAAACATGCGCGCGTACCATGCGCGAAGCGCTTCGCACTCCTCAGGCACCGGCAGCTTCACGAGCATCGCAAAGATCAGACCGCCGATGACGGTGATGTCGGCCATCGAGAACGTCGCACCCGCGACATACGGCCGGCTTTGCAGAACGGCATCGAAGTAGCGCATGCCCCTCAGCGCCTTGTCGCGCTGGCGGAACCCCCACTCCGGGTTTTGATACGTCTCGACGTCGGGGCCGAGCCCCGGCGTGCCGTGATGGAAATAGACGCTGACGGCGTCGAGCAGCTCCAGCTCGGCGCGTTTGCTCATCATGTGAATGATGCCCTTTTCGCGAGGCGTGCTGCCGGTGAGCGTGGGCGCGCCATCGAGTGCGTCGAGGTATTCGGTAATGGCCGTGCACTCGGCGATACAGGTTCCGTCGTCGAGCTCCAGCACCGGCAACGTACCCGAATAATTCTTGCCGGCGATGAACTCGGGCTTTTTATGCTCGCCCTTGTAAAGATCGACCATCACGAACTCGACGCGCGATTGCAGCCCCTTTTCGGCCAGCGCGATGCGCACGCGGGTCGGATAGGGCCCGGTCGGGAAATCGTAGACCTTCATCACGGGCAGTCGGGCTACGTCGAAATTGGCGGTACGGGAAGTCATTGCAGGCGCGCTCCATGGTCGTTTGCACTGGATCGGACGACATGAACACACGTCGCCCGCGAATCTACCTAACGTTTGTTAGGTTAACCATATAAGGTACAATCCGGAGTGTCAACACCATTTCCCGTGCGCGGAGACTGACGCAGTGACGAACGACGCGAGCTCGAACTCGAGAGAAAGAATTCTGGCAGCCGCCACGCGGCTCGCGCAGACGCACGGTTACGGCGGCTTGAACTATCGGGATCTCGCCAACGAGGTGGGGATCAAGGCCGCGAGCATCTACCACCATTTTGAAAGCAAGGCCGATCTCGGCGCGGCGGTAGCGAGGCGTTATCGGGAAGATTCAGCGGCGGCGCTGGACGACATGCTGGCCCGATCGCGCGATCCGCTGGATTGCCTGCGTCGCTATCCGGGTACCTTTCGCAAGGCGCTCGAGACCGGCAACCGCCTGTGCCTGTGCAGCTTCATGGCCGCCGAAACCGACGACCTGCCGGAAGTCGTGATGAAGGAAGTGCTGGCCTTCGCCGACGTGAACGTGGCGTGGTTGAGCAAGGTGCTGTCCGCGGCGGCAGTGGTCGGCGCTCGGGAGAGCAAACAGCGGGCGCGGGGCATCTTCGCCGCCATCGCCGGCGCTCAGCTCATCGCGCGCAGCCGTGCCGATCTCTCGCTCTACGACGCGCTGATCGACAGTTATCGTAAGGCAGGCCTTTTGCCCGCGTAGCCGTGCAGCGGCGACGCGGCTTCGGGCGACGTCGAACGTTCGCGAACGGGCGATGATCAATCGGGCGCTCCACGCCGTCAGAAGCCCGCACTCTACGGATGAAAAGTCTCGCCCCGCTTCAGCATGTCGATGAATTCCGCGATTTTGCGCGCCCGCGTTTCCGGCTTCTTGGCGTTCTGTATCCGGAACAGGATCGCATAGCGATTACGGCTGTTCAGCGTTGCAAAAAACTTCGCGGCTTTCGGATTGGCGTCCAGCGCCGCCTGCAAGTCGTCCGGCACAATCGAGTTGCTGGCCGACGTATAGGCCGCCTCCCAGCGGCCGTCCTTCCTGGCCTTCTCGATTTCGCGCATACCTGCCGCGCACATTCTGCCGGCGGCGATCAGCGCTTCAGCCCTGTCCTTGTTGAGTTTGGACCAGATGCTGTTCGCCGAGCGCGGGGTGAAGCGTTGTAACCAGTATTGCTCGCTCTCGGCCTTCTTTTGACCATCGATCCAGCCATGACAAAGGGCACTTTCCAACGCCTGTTCGTAGGTAACGGTTTGCTGCCCGGTACCTTTTTTCGCGAGCCGCAGCCATACTCCGGTCGACGTGCTGCCGTTTTGCCCCAACCAGTTTTCCCATTCGAGCTGACTGTTTAAGGTTAGAGCGCATTCGGCCATGTCACCATCCTGAAGGATTGAGTACAACATTACACTGCAAGGCGCGTCGATGAATGCACGTCAAAACCCGGTTCGGCTGCTTCTCGCCGGCTGCTGCCTGCTCGCGGCGTGCAGCCATACATCCACAGCCGATGAGCAAACCCGCACGTTCGTCTTTGTCCAAATCCCTGAATCGATCATGCCGATCGAACGTGGGCACAAATACGAGGATCCACTGGACGACGCGTTGAAGCAAGCACGTCTCGGCGAAGTAACGGGCGGTGGCACTAATCTATCGAAAGATCACGCTATCGAGTGGGTCGGCATCGACGTCCAGTTGACGGACCTCGATAAAGGGTTGCCGTTTCTTAAACAAAAGCTTCTCGAGCTCGGCGCGCCAGAGAGCAGCATGCTGGAATATCGCGTGCGTAATCGAAGCTACGCCATGCCGATTCGAAACCGTTAGGCCGAAGGAACACGTCGCCATATACGGGACAAAGGCCACCGCGCGACAAACGAGCAGCGGCCACACAACCCGAATGACGCACACACCGTCTCGAAAACGATCGGGTGCGCACTCACGCCGAAAACCGCGTCAAACAATCCGGTTCAACGCATCGGCAAACCGCTTCACCGCCCCATCGATGTCATGCAGCTTGTCGAGACCGAACAACCCGAGCCGGAACGTCTTGAAGTCCGCCGGCTCGTCGCATTGCAACGGCACGCCCGCCGCGATCTGCAAACCGACATCGGCGAATTTCTGCCCGGTGCGAATACCGTCGTCGTCCGTGTAGCTGACCACGACACCCGGCGCCTCGAACCCCTTCGCGGCCACGCTTCTGAATCCCTTCTCGGTCAGCACGGCACGAACGCGCTCGCCGAGTTCGAGCTGTTCCGCCTTCACCTTGTCGAAGCCATATGCCTCGGTTTCCTTCATCACGTCGCGCAGCGTCGTGAGGCTGTCCGTGGGCATCGTCGCGTGGTACGCGAACCCGCCGCCCTCGTACGCTTCCATGATCTGCAGCCACTTGCGCAGATCGCACGCGAAGCTGGTGCTCGTCGTCGAATCGATGCGTTCCCGCGCGAGCGGGCTCAACATGACCATCGCGCAACACGGCGACGCGCTCCAGCCCTTTTGCGGCGCGCTGATCAGGATATCGACGCCGCTCGCCTGCATGTCGACCCACACGGTGCCCGACGCGATGCAATCCAGCACGAACATGCCGCCGACCGCATGCACGGCATCGGCCACCGTGCGCAGGTACGCATCGGGCAGCATCATGCCGGACGCGGTTTCGACGTGCGGCGCGAACACGAGATCGGGCTTGTGCTCGTTGATCGCGGCGATCACTTCGTCGATCGGCGCCGGCGCATAGGCGGCCTGCCTGCCCGCTTCGACCGGACGCGCCTTCAGCACCGTCGTCTCGGACGGAATGCCGCCCATGTCGAAAATCTGCGACCAGCGGAAGCTGAACCAGCCGTTGCGGATGACGAGGCACTTCCTGTTCGTCGCGAACTGCCGCGCCACGGCTTCCATGCCGAACGTCCCGCTGCCCGGGACGATCGCGACCGACTTCGCGTTGTAGACGTTCTTCAGCGTGGCGGAGATGTCGCGCATGACGCCCTGGAAGCGCTGCGACATATGGTTGACGGAGCGATCGGTGTACACCACCGAATATTCGAGGAGCCCCTCGCGGTCAACATCGGGAAGTAAACCTGGCATGCTCGCCTCCGGTGAAAGATGAACGATGGAATCAGGACAAGCAGCGTCTTCGATTCGATACTGCTCTGCACCCATGCAAATGCGTCATTTCCTCGACGAAAGCAGATTCTAACGAACGGCGCCGGTCGATTGGGGCATATTTTGTCTGCTGCGGGGCCCGGTATTCGTCGACGCCGGCCCCTGCCGCGCACATCGCCCCGTTCCATGTAAGGGTTAACGACGCGTGCGGCGCGCGTCCCATAACATGTCGACCAGGCCCTTCACGACGGAATTTTCGATGACCTCCTCTCCCGCATCGTCACTGCAGTCGTCAACCGATCGCGCGCTCGCCGGGCGCATCGACGCGGTCCTGTCCCGCCAGCTCGACACGCAGCGCCTCGTCGGCGCGGTCGTCCTCGTCGCCCGCGACGGCGAACTCGTCTATCGCCGCGCGGCCGGCTTCGCGGACCGCGAATCGCGTACGCCGATGCGCGAGGACACGCTGTTCCGGCTCGCGTCGGTGACGAAGCCGATCGTCTCGGCGGCCGCGATGGCGCTCGTCGCGCAACGCAAGCTGTCGCTCGACGACGACGTCACGCGCTGGCTGCCCGAATTCCGTCCGGCGCTGCCCGACGGCCGCGTGCCGACGATCACGGTGCGCCAGCTGCTCGTGCATACCGCCGGCCTCGACTATCGCTTCAACGAAACCGATGCGAACGGCCCGTATGCGCGTGCGGGTGTCTCCGACGGGCTCGATCGCGCATCGATCACGCTCGCCGACAACCTGCGCCGGATCGCGAGCGTGCCGCTGCTGTTCGCGCCCGGCACCAGCTGGAACTACTCGCTGTCGATCGACGTCGTCGGCGCGCTGATCGAGGCCGTCTGCGGCGTGCCGCTCCCCGATGCGATCGATGCGCTCGTGCTGCGCCCGCTCGGCGTGCACGACACGGCGTTCGTCGCACGCGATCCCGCGCGGCTCGCGACGCCGTACGTCAACGACACGCCGCAGCCGCACCGGCTCGCCGAGAACGAGACGGTACCCATCGTCGAAGGGTTCGTCGGCGTCACGTACTCGCCGTCGCGTGCGCTGGATGCACACGCGTTCCCGTCGGGCGGCGCCGGGATGGTCGGCACCGCCGGCGACGTGCTGACGGTGCTGGACACGTTGCGCGCGGGCGGCGGCGCGATCCTGCCCGCCGAGCTGGTCGACGAGATGGGCCGCGTACAGACCGGCGATCTGGAATTGCCGGACCTGCCCGGCGCGGGCTTCGGAATCGGCTTCTCGGTGCTGCACGACCCGCAGGCGGCCGCGTCGCCGGAATCCGTCGGCACGTGGCGCTGGGGCGGCGTCTACGGTCATTCGTGGTTCGTCGACCGCGCACGCGGGCTCACCGCCGTGTCGCTGTCGAACACGCTCTACGAAGGGATGAACGGGCAGTACACGCTCGATCTGCGCGATGCGATTTATGGCGTGCGGTAGCGCGGAATGGAAAAGGCCCGGCAAAGCCGGGCCAGTCTCGTTCCATGCGGCTCGGCCACTTCCTCGCGCCCGGCATGGCGAATAACGTGCGGCGAGCGCCCTGAATCGACGCAACGCCAATTCCGGCTGACCGCATCGTTATCGCACGCCGTCACGGACGTTTCCCCTACCTGGCAAGGATCACGTACAAGCCCAAGCCGGTATAAGCGATGAACAAGACCGCAGCGACGATACAGGCAATACGCCCGATCCCGCGCAGACGCGTCATACCGAAATACATCAACCCGGCACCGACAAGCAGCCACAACGGCCAATAGCTGATGCCCAAAATCAGCATCATGACCGGCCACGGTATATCGATGGCGATGTCGCTCATTCCAGCGGGCCCCCGTTGCTCAAGTAGACAGTCAGTGTGTAAAAACCTCCGCGATGTTGCCACATTCCGACATCGACGACATCGGGTACGGATCAGCCTGCCGACGACAAAAAAAGGCCCGACGAAAGTCGGGCCAACGGGTTTGAGACACTAGGAGAATCCCGCCCACCCCATACCGGGCGGTCACGCCGCGCTACACGACGTTCTTTTC
This sequence comes from Burkholderia sp. 9775_39, assembly GCF_015712225.1. NCBI lineage: Bacteria > Pseudomonadati > Pseudomonadota > Betaproteobacteria > Burkholderiales > Burkholderiaceae > Burkholderia > Burkholderia sp. 9775_39. The sequence continues at coordinate 158,197 of NZ_JACCQC010000015.1, forward strand.
GACGATCGGCCGGTTTTCGAGCACGCGCGCCCAGCCGAGCGACGACAGGTCGAGCGTGTCGTAACGCCCGCCCAGAATGAGTTCGCTGACGCCGCGCCCCGTCGCGGGCCCCTGCTGCAGCCCGTGGCCGCTGTAGCCGTTCGCGAACACGACGTTGTCGAGTTCCGGGTGGTAGCCGATGATCGCGTTGTGATCGAACACGTTGTACTCGTAGTAACCGGACCAGCAATTCTCGACGCGCAGCGCCTCGAATTCCGGTACGCGATGCGCGAGCGTCGGCCAGATCACGTCGTCGAACAGGTCGTGGTCGACTTCGTCGAGCGGCAGGTCGTCCGGGTCGCGATCGGGGCTCGGCGACGTGCCGCAGATGTACGTGCGCCCTTCCGGCCGGAAATACACGCCGGTCGGATCGATCAGCAGCGGGCAATCGGCAAGCTTCGCCGGCGACGATACGTTGAAGATGCTGCGACGCCGTGCAAACACCGGAATGTCGATGCCCATCATCGACGACAGCGTGCGCGTCCATGCGCCGGCCGCGTTGACGAGCGTGTCGCACGCGTAGCGCTCGCCGTCGTCCGTCACGACATGCGTAATCTTGCGGCCGTCGCGCACCACGTCCTTCACGTCGGCCGGCACGTAGCGCGCGCCGAGCGCCTGCGCCTTCTTGCGCAGCGCCTGCACGAGCCCGTAGCCGTCGAACCAGCCTTCGCCGCTCACGCCGTACGCACCCGACACGAGATCGTCGACGTTCAGCCACGGAAACTTCGCGCGCAGCGCGTCGCCGTCCATCAGCCGGATATCGGCGCCGAGGCTGGTCTGCAGCGCATGGTTCTCGCGCAGCGTCGCGTCGCCGGCCGGCGTCGCGAGGAACAGGTAGCCGCCTTCGTGCAGATCGATCGACGGCCGGTTGCCGTCCACTTCGAGCCGCTCGCCGATCGTGCGCAGGAACTCGATGCCGAACAGCGACATCTCGATCGACAGCGGCGTGGAAAACTGCTGGCGAATCGACGCGGCCGACAACGCCGACGACGATCTTGCATAGGTAGGATCGCGTTCGATGACGGTCACGGCGACCGTGGGATCGGTGGCGCGCAGGAAATACGCGATCGAGCTGCCGATCACACCACCGCCGACGATGACGACTTGAGAACTCACGACTGACTCCGGTTACACGTAAAAGGCGCAGCCAGCCGGCCGCGCCCGTTGGGTGGTTCGTGCCGCGACTCGCGCGGCGTCGCGCGGGCAGCCTTCGTGGGCGATCGCTCCGGCTATTTCAGCACGTCCGGCATCGCCGCGAAAGCCCGCTCACGCGGGTTGCATTCAGTCCGCCGACTTGGTCGTGACGGGCTGCCACGCGGCGTTCTTCACTTCATACAGCGTCGAGCTCGGGTTCTTCAGGTCGCCCGTGTTCGTGAACGCGATCGTGCCCGTGATGCCGTCGTAGCGCGTGCCCTTCAGCGCACCGTTGAAATCGGCCGGCTTGGTCGAGTTCGCCTTCTGCATCGCGTTGATCGCGATCCACGTCGCGTCGTACGCGAACGGCGCATACGCGAGCATGTCGACGCCGTACTTCTGCTTGAATTTCGTTTCGAACAGCTTGCCCTTCGCAAGACGCGACAGCGGCTGCCCGTATTCCCACACCGACGCGCCCTCGGCCGCATTGCCGGCCAGCCGGATGAAGTTCGCGTTCATCACGCCGCCGCCCGCGAGGAACTGCGCGCGGATGCCGAGCTGGCGCATGCGCTTCACGAGCATCGCGGCCTGTGCGTCGAGGCCGCCGAAGAACACGAGATCGGCATTGGTGCTCTTGATCTTCGTGAGCTGCGCGCTGAAGTCGACGGCCTTGTCGTTCGTGAATTCGCGCGCGACGATCGTGCCGCCGTTCGCCTTCACCGACTTCTCGAATTCGTCGGCTTCGCCCTGGCCGAACGCGGTGCGATCGTCGATGATCGCGATGCGCTTCGCCTTCGTCACGCTCGCCGCATACGCACCGGCGTTGCCGGCGTTCTGCGTGTCGGTTGCGATCACGCGATACACGGTGTCGAGCCCGGCGCGCGTGATGTCGGGATTGGTCGCCGACGGCGTGATCATCGGAATGCCGGCCTTCGCGTAGATCTTCGACGCGGGCAGCGTCGTGCCCGAATTGAAGTGGCCGATCACGACGGCGACCTGTGCGTCGGCGAGCTGCTGCGCGGCCTGTACGCCGGTGCGCGGATCGCTCTGGTCGTCCTGCGACGCGATCACGAATTTCACCGGCTTGCCGCCGACCGTCATGCGCGCGGCATTCGCTTCGTCGACCGCCATGCGCACGCCGTTCTCGATGTCCTTGCCGTAGGCGGCGCCGCCGCCCGTCAGCGGGCCGGCCACGCCGACCTTGACGATCGTCTCCTGCGCATGGGCCGCGCCCGTCTGGAACGCGAGAAGCGCGGCGGTCAGTGCAGCGCCGGAAAGCGAACGAATGCGGAACGTCATGGCAGTCCTTCTTCTGAGGGTCGGGATGCAACGCGCGAATGACGCGCGTCGGCAACCTCCTGCGCGCCGGTGACTGCTTGCACTGCCCGGGGCGCATTGCATGCGTCCGACCGGCCGGCCGATCACCGCGGTTCCGTCTCCGAAGAACCTTTCATCGCGAAAGAGGTGAATGGATTGTGGGTAGCCAATACCCGTGCAGCAAACGAAATATCGGAACTACGTTGTGAGGATTTGTCATCAAGTTCCGGGTTCATGGCCGATCCGCGGCCCGTACGATGGGGGCCGTGGATGGAGTGCTCGTGCAGGAAATGGCGGCCGCGCCCGTGGAGAAAGGCTGGCCGTGGTCATGCCGGCCACGCATCATCGCTGCGACGCCGGCCCGGCCGGCCTTCGCGACGCCCGTGGCGGGCGCCGCGTCATCGTTCAGTGGCGATCGGTGCCCGTATGCTTGCGCACCGCATCGGCCGCCTCGCCGGCCTTCTCCTGAAGCTTGCCGGCCTGCTGTTCGGCCAGGCCTTCCGCTTCGGTCTCGCGGTCGCCCGTCACCTTGCCGAGTGCTTCCTTGACCGAACCCTTGACCTGTTTGAGCTTGCCTTCGATGCGATTCCTGTCCATGGTCATCTCCTGCGATGGTTTGGGGGAGAGCCGGCGACGCCGCGCCCCTGCGCCGCACCGCCGAGTGGACAGGATCGCAAGCGGACGCCGCGGGCGGCAGATGCGGATGCACCAATCGGCATGGTGCATTCGTACCGCCGCGGTCAGTCCTTGCCCTTCGCGCCGCCCTTGTCCCCGCGCGCGCCGTTCGGTTCGGCCGTGCCGACGATCCCGCGCTCGCGCGCCCACACGATCGCCTCGCCGCGGCTGTGCACGTCGAGCTTCGCGTAGATCGTCGCGACGTGATTGCGCACGGTGTTCGGCGCGAGCCCGAGGCGGCCCGCGATCTCCTTGTCGGCCAGGCCGTGGCACAGCAGGTCGAACACGTCGCGCTCGCGCGTGGTCAGGTCGGACAGCTGCGCGCCCGCATCCGGCGCATTCGCGCGCCGCACGTTCGCGAGCTTCTCGATCAGCGTACGGCTGAACCACGACGCATCCTGCATCGCGGTCTCGATCGCATAGACGAGCTCCATCTCCGTGCGCTTGCGGTCGCTGATGTCGAGCAGCGCGACGAGCAGGCAGTCGCGTCCGTGAATCGCGACGGGGTCGGCCGACACGACGCAATCGCGCACGTCGCCGTCGCGCGTGCGGATCTGCACGTCCACGTTGCGCACGTGGCCGTCGCCGGCGAGCCGGCCTTCGATGCGCGACCACGCACCGCGTTCGGCCCATAGCCCGATCTCGTCCGCGGATTTACCAAGGAGGTCGGCCTGCGCATGGCCCGTCATCGCGGCAAACCCATCGTTCACGTCGAGCAGCTCGAAACGGTCGGCCGTGACGATCGCCATCGCGACCGGCGCCATCCGGAAGGCCGTCGCGAAGCGTTCCTCGCTTTGCATCAGCGCGCGCTCGGCCTGCTTGCGCGGCTCGAGATCCATGAACGTGAACAGCATGCACGCCTCGCCGTTCATGTCGATCGGCTGTCCGGCGACGACCACCGCCTTGGTGCTGCCGTCGGCAAGCTTGAGCACGGCCTCCATCTGCGGAATCGTCGCGCCTTCGCCGAGCCGCTCGATCGCGAGCTCGCGCCGTTCGGCCTGTTCGAGCACATCGATCTCGTACACCGAGCGGCCGAGCACGTCGTCGCGCGCGTGACCCGTCATGTCGAGAAAGCCCTGGTTGACCTTCACGTAGCGCAAGTCGTCGAGCCGGCAGATCACGGCCGGCGCCGGGTTCGCGTTGAAGGTGCGCTCGAAGCGCTCCTCGGCGCTCGCCCATTCGGTCGCGTCGTGCAGCACGAGCGCGAGGCAGTCGGGTTCGCCGGCCGCGTTCGTCAGCACCAGGCTGCGGATGCGGTGCACCCAGCTCACCGACGCGTCGGCGGCCGATTCGACTTCGACCGTCACGTCGCTGAATTCCTCGCCCGCGATCACGCGATCCATCGGATAGTGGCCGTCGCGCACCGGATGGTTGTTGCGGTAGCGCAGCCGGAATCGCTCGCGGTATTCGGTGACGTCCGCGCCGAGCGCCTTCAGCTCGGTCACGCCATGCATCGCGAGCGCGGCCTCGTTCGCCCAGACGATCCGCTGGTCCGGCTCGATCAGGATCACGCCCTCGGTGAGTCCCGCGATGATCTGGTGCAGCTGACGCCGGTCGGTATGCGACTTGAGCGCCTGTTCGTCTACTTGTTCGTTCATCGAATCGTTGTCCCTGTCGTCAACATGAGCGGTCAACCCGAGCGCCGGCCGGGCGCCCGTTGCAACGGCATGCCCCGGCCCGCGCGTGCGGCGATGATCGCGTGCCGCGCCACCGCGCGACAGGCGCGAATGCACTATCTCGAATAGTACATTCGCATGCCTCCCGTGATCGTGCGGTGCCCCGCCGAATGGTGCGGTGCGGCCCGCTCGCCTGTCGCGCCGCGTTGCCCGGGTCGTGGTGCATGTCCCCGCCCCACCGTCTGTTCCGTCCCCCAGTGCAAACGCACTAACCGATCCGGTGAATTTGCGCGATGTCCGCTCGCGTTCGCGTCGGTACGCTGGTACTGCATCGGCGCTCATGCGCTGCCCTTTCATACCGCAGAGGGAGGACACCCGGATGAAATTGCATCAGACACCCGATCCGACGCGGCCCGAACCGGCCCCGGACAATCCGCCCGAGCCGGCGCCCGGCACCGACCCGCCGGTACCGCTGCCGCCCGACGTGCCGCGCCCGGACATGCCGCCGCGCGAGCCCGGTTACGACACGCCGATCGCCCGCTGAGGCACACGAACGCACGGGAACGCGCCGTGCTCACCGACTGATTGATTAAACCCGCCAATCGAAGGAGAACATCAATGAACAAGACCTCGCACCTTTCGACCCTGCTCGCCGTCAGCGCGGCCTTCCTGCTATCCGCCGCCCCGCTCACGAACGCGCACGCCCAGGCCTCGTCGACCGACAGCGGCATGGCGAGCGAATCGAATCAGCCGGTCACCGACACGTGGATCACGACCAAGGTGAAAGGTGAGCTCGCAACCACCGACGGCGTGAAGAGCACCGACATCAGCGTAAAGACGGTCGACGGCGTCGTCACGCTCACGGGCGTGCTGCCGACGAAGGTCGCCGTGAAGAAGGCCATCGCCGTGACGCGCGCGATCAAGGGCGTGAAGCACGTCGATGCATCCGGCCTGAAGGCGAAGGCCTGAGCTACCATGCGGCCGCGTGCCGCACTTTTCTCCCCTTACGAAAGGAGCACACCATGAACGAAGACAAGATCAAGGGCCAGTGGAAGCAGCTCACCGGCAAGCTGAAGGCCAAGTGGGGCAAGCTGACCGACGACGACCTCCAGGTCGCGGAAGGCAATCGCGATTATCTGGCCGGCAAGATCCAGGAGCGTTACGGGATCGCCCGCGACGAAGCCGAGAAGCAGTTGAAGGAATTCGACCGCGAGCTGTAACGCGCCAGTCGTCTCACCCCGCCGCGACGCGCACCGCGTCGCGGCCACGCGGAGGACAACGACATGGGCAAATATCTGATCGCATGGCTGCTCGGCGTACCGATCGGGCTGCTGGTGCTGTTTTTTCTGGTCACGCACCTCTTCTGACGCACGCGACGCCCCGTCAATGAAAACGGGCCGACGGCTGAAACCAGCCGCCGGCCCTTCTGCTTGTGCACGCGATACGTGACGCGCCGTGCTTACTTCGCCGCGTTCGCCGTCATCTTGAAGATGCCCTGCGCATTGCCCGCGTCGAAGCGCAGGTCGGTCACCCAGCGGCGCGCCGCCTGGTCGAACGTGCGCTTGCGCGTGATGAATTCGTAGAACGACCCCGGCACGTTGCGCTTGACCGTGCCGCCGTCGCGGGTGCGGAATTCGCGCTCGACGGTATCCGCGCGATAGGCCGTCTGGAACACGCGGCCCGAGCGCGAGCGCTCGACCTCCGGCTTCATCGGCCGGCCCTTCGCCTTCTCGTCGTCGGACAGCTTGAACACGTCGGCGACGCGGTCGGTCGCATGGTTGAACGCATTGCCTTCGGTCGCGATCCACGCCATCTCCGCCGATTCCATCAGCAGCGTTTCGTAGTCGAGCTCGTTCGGCACATCGTGCTGGCGCGCGAACGCGCCGACGATTTCCGGCAGCAGCGCGTGCGCGGCTTCGAGCGACAGCCAGCCTTCGCGCTCGACTTCCCACAGCAGCGCGACGGCCGCCGGCGACAGCGGGTCGCGCGACGAACTGACGACGTTCGTCACCGCCTGCTGGAATTCCCTCGAGAAGCGCTCCGGATGCAGTTCGCTGACGAAAAACTGCGCGATTTCGTCCGGCGCGTCTTCATGCGCATACGCGCGGCCCGTCATGCCGAGCTTGTCGAGCGGATAACGGCCGTTCAGGCGGAAGCCGAGCGGACGCAGGATGCGCGTGAACGCCGCTTCGCCCGGCGGCAGCGCGCCCGTGTGCGGCCAGCGCACCGTGCGCAGCGCGCCGTGGTCGAAATAGACCGAGCCGCCATTTTCGATCGCCTCGGCCGTGTACGCGCGGCCGTTCGCCGAACGCTCGAGCAGCCCTTCGAACAGCGCCATGTTCATCGCCTGCGCGATTTCCGCGCGCGTCACGACGCCGTCTTCCCATTCTTCGAGGATGGCCGGCATGTTCAGGGTCGAGAACAGGGCGTCGGTCTTCGCCTGTCCCAGCAGCTTCGTCAGCAAGCTGTCGATATTCGGATTGCGCATCAGGATTCTCGTCTCGGGGGACCCGCCGGCAAACGTGCCGGCAACTCGTCGGCCGGCCGCCCGGCGGGCGCCTGACCTTGCACGGGAAGCATTATTCAAAGGGTTGCAGCGGGGCGTAAAGCGAGATTAAATTGATATGTGATGAGTTTTTGGAATTATCGGCGGCCCTTCGCTCCCCTTCACCCCCGTGCGGCGCGGCCCTTTTTGTCGGATAAATAGAGCATCATGCGCAAATTCAAGATCCCCAACATGGGCGCGCTCGTGGCTTTCGAAGCCGCCGCCCGCCACGAGAGCTTCACGCACGCGGCCAAGGAGCTGTTCCTGACCGAAAGCGCGGTGTCGCGGCAGATCGCGACGCTGGAGGCGAGCCTCGGCGTGCGGCTGTTCGCGCGCGTGAAGCAGCGCGTCGTGCTGACGCGCGCCGGCAAGCTGTACGGCACGCAGGTGCGGCGCGCGCTGGAAGCGCTCGACCGCGACACGCTGTCGATCATCGCGCACGGCAGCGGCGGCGGCTACCTGGAACTCGCGGTGCTGCCGACCTTCGCGTCGCACTGGCTGATCCCGCGCATCAAGAGCTTCTACGACCGCACGCCCGACGTGCGCGTGAACATGGGCAGCCGCACCGACCTGTTCTCGTTCGAGGACACGCACTTCGAAGCCGCGATCCACTACGGCAAGCCGACCTGGCCCGGCACGTCGTCCGACTATCTGTTCGGCGAGGAAGTCGTGCCGATCTGCTCGCCCGCGCTGCTGAACGGGCCGGTCGAGCGCGTCGAGGATCTGCTCGCGTACCCGCTGCTGCACTCGACGACGCGCCCCGGCGCGTGGGCCCAGTGGTTCGAGACGCACGGCGTCGAGGACATCCGCACGATGCAGGGCGTGCGCTACGAGCTGCATACGATGCTGATCAACGCGGCCGCGGCCGGGCTCGGCGTCGCGCTCGTGCCGAAGTTTTTCGTCGAGGAACAGTTGCAGCAACTCGGGCTCGTCGTGCCGTGCGATGCGGCAACCGTCGGCGATTCGGCGTACTACCTCGTGTATCCGACGGAGTTCAGCCACAGCAAGCCGCTGGAATCGTTCCGCGGCTGGCTGCTCGAACAGGCGAGCGCGTATGCGGCGCCGGAACGCGACGCGCGAGACGCCGATGAAGAAGATGACGAAGACGTCGAGTAACGGCGCTGCCGCGCCGGCGTCACCGCGCGGTGGCGCTGCATGCGTGCCGCGCCGGCGCGTCGGCTGACACGACCTTCACCAGCCGCGCACGATCGGGCGTTTCCAGCCCCGGGCACGCGGTCTCCAGATCGCGGATCACGAGCGTCGCGCGCCCGTCGAACCGGCACACGCCGCGCGGCTGCGCGGCGGGCAGCCGCAGCCGGCGCCGCGCGTCGGGCTGGTTCGTGAAAACGATCACGCCTGCGCGCTGCGAGCGATCAGGCAAGTGCCGCGCCGACGCGTCGTCCTCTTCGAACCCCACGTCCGGCCCGATCGATTCGTCGCCGTAGTCGAGCGCGTAACGCCCCGACAGCGTGATCGTCCGGTCGACATGCACGGCATGGCAACCCGGCTCGGCATCCGCGGGAATCGTCTGCGCACCGGCCGCGACCGGGCCGCACGCCAGCAACGATAAAAGCAGCGCGCGGGCGCGGGCGGTCATGCTGGACGCATCAAGCGCGTGGCGGCTCATGGGCAGTCGGGTGCGGGTCGTCGTGACGAAGACCCGCATTGTCGCGCACCGCGTGCGTTACATGTGCCACTTCACCGTGGCGGTCAGCGTACGCGGATCGCCCGGCATGTTGTACAGGTCCGCGTTGCCGTGCGCGGCGATGAAGTAGCGTCGATCGAACAGGTTGTCGAGCGTGAGCGTCACGTCGACCTTCTTGCTGCGATAGCCGGCGCCCAGGTTGAACACCGTGAACGACGGCAGCGTGACGAGATCGCTCGCCGACGTATAGCGCGCGGACTGGAACTGCATGCCGGCCGCCGCATAGAAGCCGTACGGCAGCTCGCGCTTGAGCCACAGGTTCGCGCTGTGGCGCGGCATCAGCCCCGGCGTGTTGCTCGACACCGCGAGGCCGGCCGCCGTCGATTGCGCGGACCCGTCCACCGTGCCGTTCAGGTACGCGTAACCCGCATACACCGACCACTTCGGCGCGATCTCGCCGGTGAAGCCGAGTTCCATCCCGCGCACGTGCTGCGTGCCGATCGGCAGCGCATAGCCGGGATTCGCCGGGTCGCCGATCTGCTGGTTGGTCTGGCGCATGTCGAACAGCGCGACGCTGGCCGTCGCCTTGCCGCCGAGGTCGAAGCGCGAGCCCACTTCATACGCGGTGGTCTTCTGCGGCGCGAGCGCGGCGCCGTTCGAGAACGCGCCGGAACTGATCAGCGTGTCGGCCAGCGGCGAGAACGACTGGCTGAACGACCCGTACAGCGTGAGCCAGTCGAGCGGTTCGTAGATCAGGCCGACGCGCGGGCTCCATGCATGATCGGTACGGTCGAGGTTGACGTTCGACGACGTGTAGTCGTGGCGGATCTGGTTCAGGTAATCGAAGCGCAGGCCGGCGAGCACCTTCCAGTGTTCGGTCAGCGAGATCAGGTCCTGCGCATAGACGCCCGCGAGCCCGACGACGGTCGACGCGTTCGTCTTCGCACGCGTGCCGCCCGGCACGCCGGGCAGGACGACCGGCTGCGGATTGAACAGATCGTAGGTCGCGACCTTCGTCACGCTGTAGATCGTGTCGAACTTCTGCTGCTGCGACAGCTCCAGCCCGTACAGCAGCTCGTGACGCATGCCGAACAGCGAGGTCTTCTGCGTGAGTTCGAACAGCCCGTCGATGCCGTGATCGGTGCGCTGGCGCGTCGACTGATCGAGCGTGACGACCGGGCGCGCGGCGGTCTTGATCGGCTCGTACGTCACGTAGTTCTTCCGCTCGAGCGAGAAGTCGTACGCGCGGATCGCGCCGTGGAACGACAGCGAATCGTTGAAGCGGTGATCGAGCGACACCGTCGCGCTTTTCGCGGAGATGTCGTTGTACGAACTGTTCCCGCCGTCGGCCGACCCGTAGTACGTGTTGATCGGCACGTCGACCGGCCGGCCGCGATACGCGGGCAACCCCTGATCGGACGTGCGACGGTCGTGCAGGTAGTCGAATTCGACGTTCAGCACCGTGTCGCAGTCGAGCTTGAACTGCGCGGACGGCGCGATGGCCTGCCGGTTGAGCTGGAACCGGTCGCGGAAGCTGTTCGAATTCTCGGCCGCGCCGGTCATGCGAAAGCGCGCCGCGTCGTTCGGGTTCCAGCCGAGATCGAATTCGCCGCGCCGCTCGCCGCGCGTGCCGAGCGTCACGCCCACGTCGTTCACCGGGTTCGCCTGCGGCCGCTTCAGCACGCGATTCACGATGCCGCCCGCCGAGCCGCGCCCGTACAGCACGGCCGCCGGCCCCTTCAGCACCTCGACGCGATCGACGTTCGACAGGTCGCGGTAGTACAGCGCGTCGTCGCGAATGCCGTCGACGTACTGGTCCGTGATGCTGTTGAAGCCGCGGATCGTGATCTGGTCGCGCTGGCCGTCGCCGACCGAGAAGCCGACGCCCGGCACGTTGCGCAGCGCGTCCTGCAGCGACGTCGCGTTCTGATCCTCGATCACCGCGTGCGGCACGACGTTCACGGTCTGCGGCACGTCCATCAGCGACATGTCCGTCTTGGTCGCCGCGCGCGAATGGCCGCCGTCGTACGACGCATGCTCGGCGGCCGCGTTGACGGAAATCGCGGGCAGGGTCGCCGCGGCATCGCTCGCCTGCGCAAACGAAGTGCGGGCGCCGGCCAGCGACGTGGCGATCAGAAGCGCATGGCACGCGCTCGTGTGGAGTTTCATCGTAAACGTAGAGGTGGTGAAGAAAACGGCGAACGGCCAGCGCAAGCGGCACGAAAAAAGCCGTGACATCCCGTCACGGCTCGTAATGCGGCGAAATAATAAACGAGAATGATTCGTGTTTTTAATTAATTTTCAACGTGTCGCCTGGCCACAACGTGAATGCGCGATGCGCTCTGCATTCCTGACGAATGCCTTTCTGTTTCAAGCGATTGGGCGGCTCGAATCGTAATAAAAACGAAAGCATTGGATCGATCGCGTCATGCGGCGACGATCGGTAAAAGGCGGGATTCGGGATACGACGGCGGAGAGCTGAAGAGGATCACGAAGGATCGGCCAAGCTGGCGGGACTGGCGGGACTGGCGGGACTGGCGGGACGGATTCAACGGTCCGGTGCGCGCCGGACCGGGCAACCCCGACCCGGCGCTCCGGGCAGCCGACCTCGTATCGGCAGCGCGGCGGACCGACTTCTATTCTTCACTACGTCTGCTCTCAGGTTCACTGCATTTTTTTCCTCACCGCGCTGCGCCATTATCCGCTCAATTCGGCCGAAGTAAAACGTTTGCGGTTGCACCCAGGCCGTTATACCGGCGATTCGGAAACAGTCTTTCGAAATACTTACGATGCCGCTGCCGCGATTCGGTCATTGTTGCATTCGTGACGGCGTTCCTTTTTAATGGAACTGGTTCCATTCGCTGAATCGGCCACATTCCCGCGTGACGCGCCGTCGCGTGCAGGTCATGATGCCGATTCAGGATCGAGGATCATTCAGCTCAGGATTCGCATCGCCCGTCCTTCCCGGACACCCCCGTCAAACGAGACCGTCATGCCCGATTCCGCCTCCCTGCAGCACCTCTTTCCCGCCTTACAGGACATCCCCGCCGAATTCCGGCTGGCTTCGCCGATTCACCAGCGCGTGTCGCTCGTCGACGGCGAATTGCGACCGTGGGACGGCGCGACCAAGACCGTGCTGTCGCCCGTGTGCGTGCGGCAGCCGGACGGCGGCGTCGAGCAGGTCGAGATCGGCAGCTATCCGGTGATGGGCGAAACGGAAAGCGACGCGGCGCTCGACGCCGCGGTACGCGCGTACGACGCCGGCCGCGGCGAATGGCCGACGATGAAGGTCGAGCAGCGCATCGCGTGCATGCAGGATTTCATCAAGCGGATGGTCGCGCAGCGCGAACGCGTCGTGAACCTGATCATGTGGGAGATCGGCAAGAGCCTTGCCGATTCGCAGAAGGAATTCGACCGCACCGTCACGTACATGACGCAGACGATCGACGCGCTGAAGGAGCTGGACAACGCGAACTCGCGCTTCGTGATCGCGGAAGGCACGATCGGCCAGATCCGTCGCACGCCGCTCGGCGTCGTGCTGTGCATGGGCCCGTACAACTATCCGCTGAACGAAACGTTCGCGACGCTGATCCCCGCGCTGCTGATGGGCAACACCGTGGTGTTCAAGCCGCCGCAGTACGGCACGCTGCTGTTCGAGCCCCTGCTGGAAGCGTTCCGCGACGCGTTCCCGAAGGGCGTGATCAACACGATCTATGCGCCGGGCGCGGTGGTCGTGCCGCACATGCTCGCGTCGGGCAAGATCAACGTGCTTGCGCTGATCGGCTCGAGCAAGGTCGCCGATCACCTGAAGAAGCAGCACCCGAAGTCGCACCGGCTGCGCGCGATCCTCGGTCTCGATGCGAAGAACGCGGCGATCGTGCTGCCCGACGCCGATCTCGACCTCACCGTGAAGGAGTGCCTGCTCGGCGCGCTGTCGTTCAACGGCCAGCGCTGTACCGCGCTGAAGATGCTGCTCGTGCATCGCTCGATCGTCGACGAATTCCTGAAGCGCTTCACCGCCGCGCTCGAACAGCTGAAGATTGGCATGCCGTGGGAAAAAGGCGTCAGCATCACGCCGCTGCCGGGCATGCATCGCACCGCGTACATGACGGACGCGATCGACGACGCGAGGGCGAAGGGCGCGCAGGTCGTCAACCATCAGGGCGGCGAATTCAGCAAGACGCTGTTCTACCCGGCCGTCGTGTATCCGGTGTCCGAAGGGATGAAACTGTACCGCGAGGAGCAGTTCGGGCCGATCATTCCGGTCGCGCCGTTCGACGACGTGGAAACCGCGCTCGACTACGTGACGACGTCGGAGCACGGCCAGCAGGTCAGCATCTTCGGTTCCGATCCGGCGCAGATCGGCGCGCTCGTCGATCCGCTCGTGAACCAGGTGTGCCGCGTGAACATCAACTGTCAGTGCCAGCGCGGGCCCGACGTGTTCCCGTTCGCCGGGCGCAAGGATTCGGCCGAGGGCACGCTGTCGGTGAGCGACGCGCTGCGCGCGTTCTCGATCCGCTCGATGGTCGCGGCGAAGCAGACCGACGGCAGCAAGCAGCTGCTCGACTCGATCGTGTCGGATCACCACTCGAAGTTCATCAATACGGGCTTCATTTTCTGAAGCCGCTTCGATGCGGGGCCCCCGCCGTGCATGGCGCGGCGGGGCGTCCGGTCGAACGCATCGCCCGCGTCGCCCGCATCACCGCCGCCGGTCAGATCGCGCCCGGTCGCGCGTGCAGGCCGTTCAGCAGCGTGTCCCATGCCTGCAGCGCGCGCGCCTCATCGACCGGTGAGGTGGCCTGCGCCGGCGGCAAGTCGCTCTGCCCGGCCACGCCCAGCAGCATCTCGATCGCGGTATGCGGTTGCGCAAGCGTGGCGGCATTGCCCGGCGCGAGCAGGTAGAAGCGATAAGCCGTGACGGCGCCGTCCCGAAGCTCGAACAGCACTTCCTCGGCATCCATGCCGGCAATCGACCGTTTCCCCTCGCGCAGGAGGCGATAGCTTCCGGGCAGGCGATCGAATTTCGCGCGCAACGCGGGCAGCGTACGGCTGAGCGGCTGCTCGCGATCGTCGCCGACGGCATTGCGCGACTGGATCACGAGCAGCGCCGGTCGACCCGGCATCAACGCGAAAGATTGCCTGACTTCTTCGGGGTAGGTGGACGATCCGGTCACGATCCCGCCGTCGAAGCAGAAGCCCGGTTCGGTCGGTACAACCCAGTTATCGCGCATCCGGATGCGCCGGAACGTGTCGTCATAGATGCCCTCGACACGATCCAGCGCATCGGCGCCGATGCTGCCCGTCGTGCGGACGAGCGTGCGGTTCGCGTACAGATAGCCTTCGGTATCGAACGGCAATGTGACGGATTTCGCCGCCGCTTCGTTGAAGACGAAAACACGCGAATCCGGTACGGGGGAAAAGGCCTTTTCCAGCCACGCGTGACGGGTCTTCCGATCCATCTCGACCGGATTCGCGCGCAGCCGGGTACGCATCACCTGCTCGCGAGCGGCGATGGCGGCCTGGTAGGCATCCGGCGGCACCTCGTGCGTCGTGAGCAGTTGCTCCCCGCGGTACGCGTAACGCTGACTCGAGATCTCGCTCGAAACCGGCCGATCGAACACCAGGCGGCCGATACACCACGGACGTACTTTGGACAGCAGCGGATTGCTTGTCGCCGGATCGGCGGAAAACACCGAAGTGCACGCACACAGTCCCGCCAGCACACCGAACCAGCGCAAAAGACGAACCATCAGCATCTTCCGGTACCTCGTGCATCCTTCATGGGTTGCCCGACACTGTACCCGGAAAGACGCGGCCCTCGCCGTTGCACGGGTCGCGCAGCAGCGGGCGGTGCGAGGCCCGATGCAGGCACGTCAACCGGCACGTCGGCCACGCCGGTATCGACGGCACGCACGACACCGTCACCGGCGCGACGATTGCGCCGGCTGACCGCCTCTCGCGGCCCGCGCAGCCGGCGCGCGACACCTCACACGTTCGTCACCAGCAGCCGCACCCCCGCCACGCCGAACACGACGGCCAGACACGCCTCCATCGCACGCCGGCCGCGCACGTACAGCCGGCGCGCACCGTCCATCGAGAACACCAATGCATAACCGCCGAACACCGCGCAGCCGATCGCGAGGCAGCCCGGCACGACGGCGCCGTGCGCGCCGCCCGCGCCGTTCGACGACAGCGCGACGATCGACACCCACACGAGAATCGCCTTCGGATTGGTCAGGTGCAGCATCGCGCCGCGCACGTAGAAGCGCGACAGCCGCTGCTCGCGCGCCGCGTTCGCCGATGCCGCCGGCGGCCCCGCCAGCGCCGTGCGCGCCGACTTGAACGCGAGCCACAGCAGGTACAGCCCGCCGAAGACCTTGATCGCGATCAGCAGCTTCGACCATGCGAGCAACGCGGCCGATACGCCGAGCGCCGCCACCGTCGCCCAGAACATCGACCCTGAAATCACGCCGAGCGCGAACGCCAGCGCCGCCTTGCGACCCTGGTTCGCGGCGACCGACATGATCGCGAGATTGCTCGGCCCGGGGCTGGCCGTGCCGATGAAATAGGCCGTGTAGGCGAGCAGCAGATTGGCCGAGAAGAAGGTGTGGACGCTCATGTCGAATCTCGCGGGGATGGTTCGGAGATTGTTGGCAAACCCGCGCCGTCTGCCCATGGACAATTGTGCGGCCGATCGCTGGGCCAGTTGCGTGGTCATGCAACCGATCGCCGCACGCCGGACCGTCTCTGTTTTGAAACAACCGGCGCGTCCGCCGCCGGTTCGCGCGACGCAGCGGCACGCGTTCCCCGCGGCCGTGTCCCGTCGGCGGACGCACGGCGGGCGTGGCCGAACCGCGCGACACGCGCCGTGCCGGCCGTCCGCCGGCGGAAACGCGCGACGTGCCGGATACCTGCGTTACGTTACATCCGTGAAGCATTTCACCTCGTCGCGCCGCTGCAGGCGCCCGACGCCGCCCGCCGTGCGCGCGTAGACGCCCTCCTCGATCGCCAGCCCGATCCAGTCCCGGCGGGACTCGCCGACCGATGCGGGAGCGCGGCTCAACATTGCTCAACAATCGTCCGGCGGCGCTGGTACGGAATCTGCATTCCGTTCGGGCAGAAGCCGCGCTGGCGCGCGGACATGAATTCACCCGCGGGCGCCTCAACGGCTACGCCCGTACGATGTGCACACGCAACGAGGCCCTTCATGGATGCGCAGCCCAATTCGTCCGATACGTCGTTCCAGCTCTTCCTCGCGAAGGTGCTCGAACAGCCGCTGCCCGACTGGACCGAGAAACAGCAGATGGAACTCGAGATGGCGCGCACGCTGTCGACGCAAATGGTCACGCTCGCCGAAGACATGCGCGGCCGCACGCCCGATCTCGCGCGCTGCCTCGTGCTGCTGCGCTACGCGAAGGTGCTCGATTTCATGCTGACGTCGCTCGCCGCGCACCGCGACATTCATCCGCAGACGCTGCGCACGCTGTTCCGGCTCGCGAACCTCAAGGTCGACGATGCGTATCCGGTGTGAGCCGGCGCAACGGAGCGCGTGCCGCACACGGCCGTCGTGCCGGCGCCGGCCGTCCGCGATGCGCTCGCATGCCGGATAACCTCGCCGCATGCGCATCGGAAACCGGACATCCCGGCTGGCCGGCGAGCCCGGCCTCTTCGTGAAGCAATACGGGCGCAACGCACGGAAACACCTCGACCCGAACGACACCGAACGCGCGATGAGGCGACTGTCGACGGCCGACCTCCCCGGTCTGCCAGCCGACGACGCAACCGAAGAAGACGAATCGGGTGTGGATTCCGGTCCCGCCTGACGCAACCCGACCCACCTCGACCCACCCCGCACACGCACGGCCCGCCTGCCCCTCCACGCAAACGGAGGTACAATCGCGCGCCATGAACGCACTTCGCCGCTTCCTGCTCCGGCCAGGCGTCGCACGACAGTGGCTGTGGGGGTTCCTCCTCGTGACGCTGCTGTCCCGCGCGCTGATGTCGGGCGCCGTGATGCTCGATCCGGACGGTCCGGATGCGGGCTCGGTGGTGCTGTGTTCGGGCCAGGGCCCGCTGATCGTCACCGCCGCCGCGCTGGCCGCCCGCTTCGATGCGAGCGCACCGATCACGCCGGCCAACGATGCGCTGGCGCTCGTCGATGCACTGAAGCATGACGCGCACGCCGACAAGGCGGCGTCTTCCGGTAACGGCGACAGCCTGTGCGCATTCGGCGCCGCGCTGTTCACCGCGCTCGCATCGTTCGTGCTGCTGGTGCTGCTGTTTCCCGCGGCGGTTCCCCGACGCTTCCGCGTTCACTTCGACAGTCTTCCTTTCGTGCGATCGCTATTCGACGATCGCCCGCCCTCCCGCGCCCCTCCTCGGTTCTGCTGAACGTTCCGCCCCGTGGCGCATGCACGTCGACGTGCACGCGCGTTCACGCCGTTCGTTTCACCCGACCTGATTCACGCGTTCACCCGCCAGCCCGCATCGCGCGGGCGACGCCGCCCTGCGCATCGTCCGCGCAACGTGCCGCGCCGCCTGCCGCGGTGCGGCCTGCACGCGGGTGCGACGCACGTTGACGGCCGCCGGCCCGCGCCGGTCCCGCCGCTCGACGCATACGAGGAGTTCACACCATGTCGACCACCGTCGATCGGGCCGTCGCGCCCGCCCGTTCCGCCAGCGCCGGTTACCGGACGCTCTGGCGCTGGCACTTCTACGCCGGCCTGTTCGTGATGCCGTTCCTCGTGATTCTCGCGATCACGGGCACGCTGTACTGCTTCCAGCCGCAGATCGAGCCGCTGCTGTATCCGCACCGGCTGGTCGTCGAACCGCGCGCGACGCCGCGGCTCGATGCCGACACGCTGCTCGCCCGCGCCCGCACCGCGATGCCGGCCGACGCGACGCCGGTATCCGTGCAGGTCGCCACCGCGCCGGACCGCAGCGCCGAGTATGTTTTTCGGCTGCGCGACGGCAGCCGCGAGAGCGTGTACGTGAACCCGTACGACGGCCGCGTGCTCGGCACGCTGAGCGTCGAGAACCGCTTCATGCAGGTCGACCGGATGCTGCATCGCAAGCTGCTGCTCGGCAAGACCGGCGAGTGGCTGATGGAGCTCGCCGCTTGCTGGACCTTCGTGATGATCGGCACCGGCATCGCGCTGTGGTGGCCGCGCGGCGCGGCACGCGTCGGGCGCGCGCTGCGGCCCGACCTGTCGCTGCGCGGCCGGCCGCTGTGGAAGAGCCTTCATGCGACGGCCGGCATCTGGCTCGCGGCCGGCACGGTCGCGTTCATCCTGACCGGGCTGCCGTGGTCGGGCTCGTGGGGCAAGAACTTCAAGGCGCTCGCCGCGACCGTGAACCTCGGCGCGCCGGAAGGCGCATGGGGCGGCGCGTCGGTACGCTCGACGCGCCCCGGTGCCGCCGCGACGGCCGGGCAGGCGCCTGCGCAGGCCACCGCGCCGTCCGGCCATCACCACGATTCCGGCGAATCGATGCCGGGGATGGTGATGGACGACCTGCCGTTGCCGCAAACGCCGTGGGCGGTCGGCAACGTGCCCGTGCCGCATTCGCCGTCCGCGCCGACACCCACGCCGCTGCCGCTGGCCCGCGCGATCGCGATCGTCGCCGGGCTCGGCGTGACGAGCGGCTACACGCTCGCGCTGCCGTCCGGCGCGGACGGCGTGTTCACCGCGTCGTACTTCCCGGCCGACCCGAAGGCCGAACGCACGATCTACATCGACCAGTACAGCGGCGCGGTCCTGAAGGACATCCGCTATGGCGACTACGGCGCGGTATCGAAAGCGGTGTCGTACGGCACGTCGCTGCACATGGGCCGCTATTTCGGCCTCGCGAACCAGATCATTTGCGCGGTGCTGTCGCTCGGGCTGGCCGCGATGGCCGTCACGGGCACCGTGATGTGGTGGAAGCGCCGCCCGGCCGGGACGCTGGGCGCACCGTCGCGCGAACGCGGCACGCCGCCGATGCGCGGCTGGATCGCCGGGCTCGTGCTGCTCGGCATCGTGTTCCCGCTGATGGGACTGACGATCGTCGCGGTCTGGTTGCTCGACCGGCTGCTGTTCGGCCGCGCCGCGCGCGCCGCGGCGTGATCGACGCAAGCGCTTCCCCCATTCGAAGGAAACCGAAACAATGAAGTTCAAATCGATGCTGCCTGCCGCCGTGCTCGCGGCGCTCTCGCCGGGCGGGCAGGCCCACGCACAGGAACGCGGCGTCGACGGTGCCGGCGCCACGCTCGCGCCGATTCTCGTCGACGCGCAGAAGGCGCCCGCCCTGACGCAACCGCTCGACACCGGCAGCCATCTCGGGCTGTCGCCGCTCGAAACGCCCGCGAGCGTCGAGCAGATCAACCGCGCGACGCTGGACACGCGCGGCGACAACTCGATCATCGACGCCGTGAGCCGCGCCGCCGGCATCAGCGCGTCGCCGCATCCCGGCAACGGCAACTCGGAGCTCGCCGCGCGCGGCTTCGTCGGCGCGTCGTCGGTCACGCAGCTCTACGACGGCGTGCGCCCGTACGGCGCGATCGGCGTCACGTTCCCGTTCGACACGTGGTCGGTCGACCACATCGACGTGTTGCGCGGCCCCGCTTCGGTGATCTACGGCGAAGGCGCGATCGGCGGCGTGGTCAACATCGTCCCGAAGAAGCCGACGCGCACGCCGATCCGCAACGAGCTGCAGGTCGGCGGCGGCACCGAAGGCACGGCGCGCGCCGCGTTCGGCAGCGGCGGCGCGATCAACGACAAGCTGTCGTACCGCTTCGACGTCAGCGGCAACCGCTCGTCGAACTGGGTCGATCGCGGCGACTCGCGCAACCTGTCGGTGTCCGGCGCGCTGCGCTACGACGTGACGCCCGACCTGTACGTGACGGCGTCGTACGCGCAGGGCTTCATGCATCCGATGCAGTATTTCGGCGCGCCGCTCGTCGACGGTGCGCGCGATCGCGCGCTCGACAAGAAGAACTACAACGTCGGCGACGCCGACATCGCGTTCCGCGACAGCTGGGCCACCGTCTCGGCGAACTGGCAGCCGAGCGACGCGCTGAACGTGACGAGCACGCTGTACCGGATGAAGAGCAACCGTCACTGGAAGGACGCCGAGTACTACACGTACCTGCCGTCGAGCGCGCAGGTGCGGCGCAGCAGCTACACGGAGATCTTTCACGACCAGGAACAATACGGCAACGTGACGACGGCCACCGTCGGCAGCGCGCTGTTCGGGATGCGCAACACGTTTTCGGCGGGCGTCGAGTTCAACCACACGACGTTCCAGCACGACAACAATTCGCCGTATGCGGGCACGTCGACGGTCGATCCGTTCAACGTCGATCCGGGCAGTTTCATCAACACGGCCGGCACGTTTCCGAAGTACCGCAGCCAGTCGAACCAGTACGCGCTATTCGCGGAGAACCGGCTCGAGATCACGCCGCGCTGGTCGGTGATCGGCGGGCTGCGCTACGACCATGCGAGCGTGAACCGCGACGATCTCGTGAACGGCGGCGCGTTCACGAAGGTATTCGCGAACACGGGCTGGCGCATCGGCACCGTGTACGACGTGCGGCCCGGCCTCGCCGTGTACGGCCAGTATTCGGTCGCGGCCGATCCGGTCAGCTCGCTGCTGTCGCTGAATGCGTCGAAGGCCAACTTCACGCTCGCGACCGGCCGGCAGATCGAGATCGGCGTGAAGCAGTCGTTCCTCGGCGGCAAGGCCGAATGGACGCTCGCCGCGTACCGGATCGTGAAGCGTAACCTCCTGACGGCCGACCCGGTGAATCCGAACCAGTCGATCCAGGTCGGCCAGCAGTCGTCGCGCGGGCTGGAGGCGACGGTCGGCGCGGAGATCGCGAAGGACTGGCGCGTCGATGCGAACGTGTCGATCCTGCGCGCGAAATACGACGATTTCCAGCAGTCGTCCGGCGGCACGACCGTGTCGCGCGCGGGCAACGTGCCGGTGTCGGTGCCGCAGCGGCTCGCGAACCTGTGGATAAGCTGGCGCTTCGCGCCGGACTGGACCGGCATCGCGGGCGTCAAGTACGTCGGTAAGCGGTTCGCCGATACCGCGAACCAGCTCGTGATGCCGTCGTACACGACCGTCGACCTCGGCCTCGCGTGGAAACCGCGCAAGGACACGACGATCACCGCCCGCGCGTACAACGTGTTCAATCGCCGCTACGTGCAGTCCGCGTACTACAACGAGACGCAGTATCTGCTCGGCAACGACCGGCGGTTCGAGCTGCTGGCGAACTACCGGTTCTGATGCGGCGCGCCGCCGCGCAACGCGTCCGCCGATGCGTGCGCGGCGGCGGGTCGGTCAGCTTCCGGTCTCGCCGCTGCCCGCCCGAAACGGCCCGTCACGCGCGCGGGCCGGCCATCCACTTCCGGTAGCGCCGCGTCTGGCACTGCGCGGCCAGTTGCTGGCGCACCAGCGCGCGCAGCGGCGACACCCGAGGGTGCGTGCGACGCCCTTCGCTGAGCCGCGTGAGCTGGAACTTGACGACGGCCATGTTCGCCAGCGCGCCCAGCGCCTTGTTCTTCCAGCGGATCGGCTGCAGCACCGGCGCGCTGTCCTTGCCCGCGCGCCAGTCGCGCGGCAGGTTCGGGTCGATCGACAGCGCGGTCGCGATGCCGACCATCGCGACACCGCTGTTCACCACCTGCTCGGCCACCGCACGGCGCCGGATGCCGCCCGTGACCATCAGCGGCATCCGCGCGACGGCCGTGATGTCGCGCGCGAATTCGAGGAAGTACGCTTCGCGCGCGAGCGTGCGCCCGTCGCGCGCCTCGCCCTGCATCGCCGGCACTTCATAGCTGCCGCCCGACAGTTCGACGAGATCGACGCCGAGCGGATTCAGCAGTTCGACCACCCGCTTCGCGTCGTCCGCGCTGAAGCCGCCGCGCTGGAAATCGGCCGAGTTCAGCTTCACCGCGACGACGAAGGCCGGCGACACCGTCGCGCGCACCGCCTTCACGATATCGAGCAGCAGGCGCGCGCGATTCTCGATGCTGCCGCCCCACTGATCCTGGCGGCGATTGGTCAGCGGCGACAGGAACTGGCTCAGCAGATAGCCGTGCGCCGCGTGCACCTGCACGCCGGTGAAGCCGCTTTGCTCCGCGAGCTGCGCGGCGCGCACGAAGCGCTGCTGCACGTCGGCGATGTCGGCCGCCGTCATCTCCTTCGGCACCGGAAACTGCTTCGACAGCGCGCCGAGCGCGAGCGGCACGGCCGACGGCGCGAGCGTCGTCTGGCCCAGCGCCGCCTGCATCTGGCGCCCCGGGTGATTGATCTGCATCCACACGTGCGCGCCGCCCGAGCGCGCGATCTGCGCCCAGCGGCGGAACCGGTCGAGATGCGCGTCGCTTTCGAGCACGACGCCGTTCGGCCCCGTCATCGCGCGGCCGTCCACCATCACGTTGCCGGTCAGGATCAGGCCGACCTGACCGTCGGCCCACGCCTGGTACAGGCGCAGCAACGCGTCGGACGGCGCGTGGTCCGCATCGGCCATGTTTTCTTCCATCGCGGCCTTGGCCAGACGGTTCGGAATCACCGCCCCGTTGGGCAGTGTGAGCGGCGCAAACAGATTCATGGTGGACACCCTCGATTGACGATGCCCAACGATAACTTTAAAGTCAACTTTAAGGTCAAGCCCTTTTGGAGCCCATCATGAAAATCGGCGAACTGGCGAAGGCGAGCGGCCTCGCGGCGTCGCGCATCCGCTTCTACGAAGCGAGCGGCCTGCTCGAACCGGCCCGCCGCCAGGCCAACGGCTATCGGGAATACGGGCCGGAAGCGTTGACGCGGCTCGCGATCATCGATCGCGCGCAGCGCGCGGGCTTCTCGCTCGACGAGATCCGCGCGGTGCTGCCGCCCGATCTCGGCGCATGGCCGCACGACGAACTGCTGGTCGCGCTGCGGCACAAGGTCGACGAAATCGCGCTGCTCGAACGGCGTCTCGCGCAGAACCGGCAGCACCTCGAGACGCTGATCGACGAAATCGAGAACAAGCCCGAAGGCGAGGATTGCGCGGGCGCCGCGCAGCGGATGCTCGACCGGCTCTGCGAGCAGGCCAGCCAGCCGCTGGAGTCCGCCCCTGTGGTGCGGCCGGCGCGCAAGCGCGCGTGACCGGCTACACTGCGTCACCCATCGATCAACCGGCGCTGCGGCGACACGCGTCGCCGCATGCGCACCGTCTTCCGCCGAGCACCCTCACGACCGTATCCGCATGACGATCCCCCGTATCAAAGGATTTTTCATCGCCGTACTGCTGACGTTCGGCATCGGCAGTGCCTTCGCGTCGACGTGCGACGACACGCATTCGTCGATCCGTTGCCCGGACACCTCCGATCTGCCGGCCGACATCGTCGCGCAACTGCCCGCCGGTTACGAAGCGCTGGATGCCGCATCGGGGCGCCTGACCGACGGCACGCACAACGGTTACGTCGTCGTCGCGCATCAGCCCGGCGATTCGATGCAGACGCCGTCGCTGCGTCCGCTGCTGATCTTCCTGCAGGGTGCGAACGGACGCTACCGGCTGGCGGCCCGCAACGACACCGTGATCATGAAAGCCGACGAAGGCGGCATGGGCGACCCGTATCTCGATGGCGTCGCCGAGAACGCGCTCACGATCGAGCCTCGCATGTTCACCGTCGAACAGGGCGTATTCGCAGGCCATAACCACTGGCGCGACCGCGTGACGTTTCGCTATGACGTCGCGCATCGCACGTGGCTGTTCCATCGCGAAGTGTTCCGGAACTGGCGATTCAACTACGAACAGGACGGCGATGCGCTGAAGGCCGACCCCGTACGCGTCACGCGTGCGAATGCGGCAAAGGCCGTTTCGTTCGAAGCGTGGCGGCCGAGTTACTGGTGCGATTCCGCCGAGCGGCGCAACAACGATCCGGCTTGCCGCAAGCATTGACGGCGGCCGGCCGGCGGCGAGGCGGGCGCGGCTGCGAGGATTTGCTTACGTCGCAGGTAATCGACGCGCGCCGTCCGCGCCGCGATCATGGCTCCATCGACTCTCGAACCGCATCACGCCAAGGAGCCCGCCATGACCGCCTACGCCATCGCCCACCTGCATGACGTCGACATGTGCGACGACATCGTCGAATCCCTCGAACGGATCGACGGCACGCTCGCGCCGTACGACGGCCATTTCGTGATTCACGGCGCACGCCCGGAAGTGCGCGAAGGCGAATGGCGCGGCGACCTGATCGCGATCGCGTTTCCCGATCTCGACACGGCGCGCGCATGGTACGAATCGGATGCGTACCGGCAGATCCAGCCGCTGCGCGCGCGACACGCGAGCGGCCCGCTGATCCTGATCGACGGTGTCGGCGAACGGCACAAGGCGACCGACATCCTGCGCTGAATCATGACGCCGGCGATGCCGACACCGCTTACGACGCCTTCCGCTCCATCGGCTCGCCGACGACGAATCCACCGCCCTGGAACCGCTGTGCGGGATCGTCGTACTCGGCGGTCGGCGCCGTCACCGGGAACAACCCGGCGAACTGTTCGGAGCTGTCGCGCGGACGGAAGCCGAGGAAACCGACCTTCGTGTTGTCCCACCACTTCACCGGGTTGTCCGACGCGCCATAGACGATCGCGTGCCCGACGCGGTTCGTCAGCAGCGAGCAGCGCACGAGCTCGATGAAATCGCGATAGCTGAGGAACGTGACGAGCATCCGCGGATTCTTCGGCACCTCGAACGACGAGCCGATCCGCAGACATACGGTTTCGATCCCGAAGCGGTCGAAGTAATACCGCGACAGCGATTCGCCGAAGCACTTCGTCACGCCGTACAGGCTGTCGGGGCGCAGCGGCGCATCGGCGTCGAGCACTTCCGTGACCGGATGGAAACCGATCGCATGGTTCGAGCTCGCGAACACAACGCGTTTCACGCCGTGCTTGCGCGCGGCTTCGTACAGGTTGTACGTGCCGGTGATGTTCGCGCCGACCAGATCGTCGAACGGCGCGTCGACCGAAATGCCGCCGAGGTGGACGATCGCGTCCACGCCGTCGACGAGCTGCATCACGGCCGGCCGGTCGGCCAGGTCGACCACGCGGATTTCTTCATGCGCGGCCGCGTCGTCCAGCGCCGCGATGTCGCTGACGCGCACGACGTCGGCCCAGTCGGCGAGCGCGCCGCGCAACTGTCGGCCGAGGTTGCCGGCCGCGCCCGTCAGCAGCAGGCGGCCGAACGGTTTGCGCGCGGCGGTGGATGAGGCGTTCATCGAATCTCCTTGGATCTGGCCTGAAGCGGAAAACGTTTTCCAACTATACGCGGACGCGCCGTCGAACGTCAATGGTCGAACCCGTTCGCAGCCATCCGCACTTTCCCGATATCGACGGCTGGCCGCGCGCCGGCTTTTTCTGCCACAATCCGGCGTTATCGAACGAAAACGTTACCCTTCCGATGAAAAAAGTTTCCCCGACGATCCGCGACGTGGCCGCGGAAGCCGGCGTGTCGGTCGCGACGGTATCGAAGTACGTGAACGGCACGCAGCGCTTCTCGCCGACCGTCGAGGCCCGGCTCAAGGAAGCCATCGAGCGGCTCGGCTACCGTTCGAACCCGCTCGCGCGTTCGATGATCACCGGCCGCACGCGCACGATCGGCCTCGTGATCCTCGACATCAGCAACCCGCACTTCACGAACGTGGTGAAAGGCGCGAACCGCGTCGCGCTGCAGCACGACTACACGCTTCTGCTCGTCGATACCGAGGAGAGCCAGGCGCGCGAACGCTCGCTGATCGAGGCGCTCGCGCAGCGCGTCGACGGGCTGATCGTCAGCACGCGGATGCCCGACGAGGAAGCCGGCTGGATGCTCGACCTCAACAAGCCGCTCGTGCTGCTGCGTCGCAGCCCGGGCCTGCCGATTCCGAGCGTCGGCATCGACAACCGGCTGTCAACGTACATGCTCGCGCGCCATCTGCTCAACCTCGGCCACACGCGCATCGCGTATCTCGGCTTCGGCACCGCACGCGTGAACGACGAACGGATCCAGGGCGCGCGCGACTGCCTCGCCGAAGCGGGGCTCACGCTGGACGTGCACGACGCGCATGCGCCGACCGCCGAAGCCGGCGAGCGCGCGTGCTCGCGCGTGATGCTCGGGCCGCAGCGCCCGCAGGCCGTGATCTGCTACAACGACCTGATCGCGCTCGGCTTCATGAAGGAAGCCGCGTCGCTCGGCTTCCGGCTGCCGCAGGACGTGTCCGTCGCCGGCGTCGACAACGTGCCGTACGGCGAATACGCGGCGCCCGCGCTGACGACCGTCGACATCCAGAGCGAGAACATGGGCGAGCTCGCGATGCAGAAGCTGATCGACGCGCTCGCGGGGCGCACCGACGCGAGCTACTCGACGTTCGAGCCGCGGCTGATCATGCGCGCGTCGACGGCCCCGGCCGGCTGACGCGTTCGCGGCACCCGGCTTCCCCGCCCACAAAAAACGCCGCCCGAGGGCGGCGTTTTCGCTTGCGGATACGCGATCACGCGTCGAGTTTCGCGGGCTTCATCTTCGGCGTGAGCCCGTGCATCACGGCCAGCGCGATCAGGTAGGCCGATGCGCCGATCGCGAACAGCACCCAGTAGTGGCCGGTGCGCTGCAGCACCTGGCCGATCACTTCCGAGAACAGCACGCCGCCGATGGAGCCGGCCATCCCGCCGATGCCGACCACCGACGCGACCGCGCGGCGCGGGAACAGGTCGGACGCCGTCGTGAACAGGTTCGCCGACCAGCCCTGGTGCGCGGCGGCGGCAAGGCCGACGATCAGCACCGCGACCCACAGGCTCTGCACCTGCGACACGAACGCGATCGGCAGCACGCAGCATGCGCAGATCAGCATCGCCGTCTTGCGCGCACGATTCACGCTCCAGCCGGCGCGCAGCAGCATCGACGACAGCCAGCCGCCGCCGATGCTGCCGACCGTCGTCAGCGCATAGATGCAGACGAGCGGCAAGCCGATGTGCTGCATGTCCATCCCGCGCGACTCGTTGAGCCACTTCGGCAGCCAGAACAGGTAGAACCACCACACCGGATCGGTCAGGAACTTGCCGACCAGGAACGCCCACGTCTCGCGCTTGCGGATCAGCTCGCCCCAGCGCGGCGCGCCGGCGTCCGCGTTCGCCGCGTCGAGCGCTTCGGCTTCGTCGCGCGGCTCGTCGTATTCCGCGGCGAGCGCGCGCGTGTCGGCGGTGCGATACATCACCAGCCATACGGCGAGCCATACGATACCGATCGCGCCGATGATCACGAACGCCGCGCGCCAGCCGTAGGCCACCGCGATCGCCGGGATGATCGCCGGCGCGAACACCGCGCCGATGTTCGCGCCCGAGTTGAAGATGCCCGTGGCGAGCGCGCGTTCGCGGCGCGGAAACCATTCGGCCGTGGTCTTGATCGCGGCCGGGAAGTTGCCGCCCTCGCCGATGCCGAGCAGCGCGCGCACGAACGCGAAGCCCGTCACCGAGCCGACCGCCGCATGCAGCATCGCGGCGATGCTCCATACCAGCATCGCCACCGCGTACGACACGCGCGTGCCGAGCCAGTCGACGATCCGCCCAAAGCCGAGCAGGCCCAGCGCATAGAACGCCGAAAACGCCATCACGATACGGCCGTACTGCACCTGGCTCCAGCCGATGTCGTGCTGGAGCATCGGCGCGAGCAGGCCGAGGATCTGCCGATCCATATAGTTGATCACGGTCGCGAAAAACAGCAGCGCACAGACGGTCCAGCGATAACGGCTGGCGGCCGCGCGCACGGCGCCGACGACGGCAGAGGGCATGAATGTCTCCGATGCACGGTCGCGCCCGTCGCGCCGCACGAAGTTCGTTGACCGGCGACCGGCGCCGGGGCGAACGGCGGTGCGCTGCGGCGCACGGCCCGTTTCGCCGCTCCATCTGGAAAACGTTTTTCAAAGGATAGGACGGGTGCCGGCGCCGTGTCAGTCAGGGATTTCGATGAGTCATCTCAAATTCGGCACGGCAAAAGAGACGACTGTTTCGCAGATTGGTATTAACCGTTTTTCCCCTGATTTTCCCGCTGCGGACCAACGGGCGCGCGGCCGCCAGGACACATGTCCGATTCCAGCCAGAATCGACCGCGAGGATGGTTTACAGTCGCCCCATGCGCCTCGATCCCGACACCTGCTACGACGCCCTGCTTTCGCGGAACCGCCGCTTCGACGGCTGGTTCTTCGTCGGCGTCGCGACGACCGGCGTGTACTGCCGCCCGGTCTGCCCGGTGAAGCCGCCGAAAGCGCAAAACTGCAGCTACTACCCGACCGCCGCGGCCGCCGAGAAAGCCGGCTTCCGGCCCTGCATGCGCTGCCGCCCCGAGCTCGCGCCCGGCCACGGGCTGCTCGACCTGTCCGGCAATCTCGCCGACGCGGCCGCGACGCTGATCGACGACGGTTTCCTGAACGCGCATTCCGTCGCGGCGCTCGCACGGCGCGTCGGCGTGACCGAACGCCATCTGCGGCGAATCTTCGGCGCGCAATTCGGCGTGTCGCCGGTCGAGTTCGCGCAGACGCAGCGGCTGCTGATGGCCAAGCGGCTGCTGACCGATACCGCGCTGCCGGTGGCCGTCGTCGCGTCGACGGCCGGGTTCGGCAGCGTACGGCGCTTCAACGACCTGTTCCGCCAGCGCTACGGCCTCAATCCGCTGCGGCTGCGCAAAGGAGCCGGCGCGTCGGCCGACGGCGACATGACGTTCCCGCTGCCGTACCGGCCGCCGTTCGCGTGGGCCGACCTGATGCGCTTTCTCGCACAGCGGCAGATCGACGGCGTCGAGCGGATCGACGCGCGCGGTTATGCACGCATCGTCGAACTGCCGAACCGGAACGACGGCGGGCGCGTGGCCGGCTGGCTGTCCGTCGCGCACGTGCCGCAGCGCTTCGCGCTCGCCGTCACCGTGTCGCCCGCGCTGACGCCGGTCGTGCCGGCCGTGCTCGCGCGCGTGCGCCGGCTGTTCGATCTCGACAGCCGCCCCGACGTGATCGATGCGCATCTCGGCGATCTCGCGAACGGTTCGCCGGGCCTGCGCGTGCCCGGCGCGTTCGACGGCCTCGAGATGGCGATCCGTGCCATCGCGGGCGAGCAGCTTGCGGCGGCGCAGGCCGATACGCCGCTGCTCGCACGGATCGCGGCACGCTTCGGCAATCCGGTCGATGGCGCGCCGCCGGGCCTCGCGCATGCGCTGCCCTGCGCCGCGACGCTGGCGGCGCTACCGCCTTCGGTCCTCGAAACGATCGGCATCGAGCGCGACACGGCGCACGCGATCGTGTCGCTCGCCCGCGCGGTCGGCGACGGCACGCTCGCGCTCGAACCGATGGCGCCGCTCGACGCAACGCTCGCCGCGCTGCGCGCGCTGCCCGGCTTCGACGAACGCGCGGTGCAGTACGTCGCGATGCGCGCGATGGCGTGGCCGAATGCGTTCCCCGCCGACGACGCGTGGCTGCCCGGCCGCACCGAGCGCACGCGCGTATCGTCATCGGCGCCGCATGCGGCACGCTGGGCGCCGTGGCGCGCGTATGCCGCGCTGCACGTGTGGCGCCTTCATGGAGAGAGGTTGCGATGACTGCCGCTCATCTGATTCCGAGCCCGCTGGGCGACATCGCCGTGCGCATCGAGGACGATGCGCTGACCGGCCTGTACTTCGTCGGCCAGAAATACTTCCCGTCGCTGGCGATCGTGCGCGAAGCGGATGCGCTCGCCACATCGCCCATCGCACGTCGGGTCGCGGAAGAAATCGCCGAATACTTCACCGGCGCGCGCGACACGTTCTCGGTGCCGATCCACCTGCGCGGCACCGCGTTTCAGCGGCGGGTATGGCAGGAACTGCTGGCGATTCCGTTCGGCGAACTCGTGTCGTACGGCGACATCACCGAGCGCGTCGGGCTGCCGATGAGCGGCGCGCGCGCCGTGGGCGGTGCGGTCGGCCGCAATCCGGTGTCGATCATCGTGCCGTGTCACCGCGTGGTCGGCGCATCGGGCAGCCTGACCGGCTATGCGGGCGGCATCGACCGCAAACGTGCGCTGCTGTCGCTCGAAGGCGCAGAACTTTCACGCGATGTGCATCATCCGATGCAGCACGCGCTCGCGTTCTGATCGGCGGACCGCATCACGCGCTCAACACCGGCCGGCGCGCTTCACGCTTCGCATACGCGCCGGGCGTCACGCGGAATTTCGCGTGGAACAGCGCGATGAACGACGACGTCGAGTCGTAACCCAGTTGCGCGGCCACCGTGCCGATCGGCGCGCCCGCATCGAGCAGCGGCAGCGATGCGAGCAGCCGCACGGCCTGCCGCCATTCGGTAAACGACAGCCCCGTGTCCTGCCGGAACAGCCGCGACAGCGTGCGCCGCGTCGCGCCGACCTGATGCCCCCATTCGTCGAGACTGCGCGTGTCGCCCGGCGCCGCGTGCAACGCGCGCGCGATTTTCAGCAGGCGCGGATCGCGCGGCAGCGGCACCGTGAGCGGCGCCGGCTGCATGCGCGCGATCCGGTCCGCGATCAGGCACACGAGCGCACCGTCCGGCCCCGCCTCGTCGTAATTCACCGGCAACTCGCCGGTCGCGATCATCAGTTCGCGCAGCAGCGGCGTCATGCAGAGGATCGTGCAATCGTCGTTCACGTCGCGGCGCGCGATGGCTTCGTCGAGATACAGGCTGTGAAACGCGACGCAATCGCGCGTCGACACCGCGTGCGGCACGTGCGGCGGAATCCACATCGCGTAGTGCGGCGGCAGCAGTTGCCGGCCCGACGGCGTCGTCACCTCGAGCACGCCGCTCGTCGCATACATCAGCTGGGCCCACGGATGACTGTGCGCATCGACGCTCGCGTTGCCGGGAATGCCGAACGCCCGCACGTACAGCGGCCGCGGCAGGCGCGCCATCGGCGGCACCGCGTAAGGGTCGCCGGGTTGTCCCGCCAGCAACATAAGACGTCCTCCGAAGGTCATTGCACGAACGAGCGCGATGCTACCGTGGCGGCTCCTTTTTCACACGGCTTCCGCTCATGAGCGCTCATACCCGCATCACCCGCAAGACCGTCACCGCGATCCGCTCGACCAAAGGCATCGGCAGCCTCGTGTCGCTGACCGCGTATTCCGCGCCGATGGCGAAACTCGTCGACGACGTGGCCGACGTGATCATCGTCGGCGACTCCGTCGGCATGGTGCTGTACGGGATGCCCGATACGCTGCGCGTCACGCTCGACATGATGATTGCACACGGGGCCGCCGTCGTGCGCGGCGCCGCGCAGGCGTGCGTCGTCGTCGACCTGCCGTTCTCCACGTTCCAGGAATCGCCCGCGCAGGCGTATCGCTCCGCCGCGCGGCTGCTCGCCGAAACCGGCGCGCAGGCCGTGAAGCTCGAAGGCGGCTGCGAGATGACCGACACGATCCGCTTCCTGACCGATCGCGGCATTCCGGTGATGGCGCATGTCGGCCTCATGCCGCAGCAGGCCAACGCGACGGGCGGCTTCCGTGCGCAGGGCATGGACCCGCGTTCGGCCGCGCAGGTGTTCGACGCCGCGTGCGCGGCCGAGCGGGCCGGCGCGTTCGGCGTCGTCATCGAAGGCACCGCCGAAGCGCTCGCGCGCCACCTGACCGAAACGCTGACGATCCCGACGATCGGCATCGGCGCATCGCCAGCGTGCGACGGGCAGGTGCTCGTGACCGAGGACATGATCGGCGCGTTCGATGCGTACACGCCGCGCTTCGTGAAGCGTTACGCGGATGCGAACGCGGTGATGCGCGACGCGATCCGCCAGTACGCGCACGACGTGCGGCAGCGCGTGTTTCCCGAGCCCGCGCATTGCTTCGGATACGGCAAGCCGCTGCAACTGGCGGACGCGGCCCCGGCTGCGTGAGGCGGGACGAACGACGCGGTTACCGCACGCTAGGTGCGCTTGCGCATCGCATGCGCGACCCGCGCGTTCGCTTCGAATTTCGCGCGATGCGTCGAGAAAAACGTCCGCACGTTGCGGACGTTCGATGCGCCGGTGAACAGCCGCCGCGCGAATTCGTCGTATTCGGCGACGTCGGCCAGATCGGCGATCACGACGAAATCGGGCCCCGGCGACACGCGATAGCACTGCGTGACGGCCGGCTCCGCGCACACGTACGCTTCGAACGCGTCGTAGTCTTCGGCCGTCTGCCGGTCGAGGCTGATCTCGATCAGCGCGGTGACGGCCGTGCCGATCGCGACCGGGTCGAGCACCGCGACCTGCCGGCGGATCACGCCGGCCTCCGTCAGCCGCCGCACGCGACGCATGCAGGTGGGCGGCGACGACAGCGCGCGCTCGGCGAGTTGCAGGTTCGATACCGATGCATCGTCCTGCAGGATCGCGAGGATGCGCAGGTCGAGATCGTCGAGGGTGATGCCGGCCATCGGCCACTCCTTCCGGTTAGCAAGTGAAATTTAATTTCAACATGATAGACGATCATCCGTTTGTTTCATATTTGTTTGTTTTTTGCAATTTAATTCCATCTCACCGGCTCTACCATCGCTCTCACTGATCCAGACGGGACATTTACGGAGCGCGATATGTGTGGAATTGTCGGGGCGGTTGCCCAGCGGGACATCCTGCCGAACCTCGTCGACGGCCTGAAGCGGCTCGAATACCGCGGCTACGATTCGTGCGGCGTCGTGGTCTACCGCGACCGGGCGCTGGCGCGCGCCCGCAGCGTCGATCGCGTCGCGAACCTGCAGCGCGAAATCGCCGAGCTGGCGTTGTCCGGTTACACGGGCATCGCGCATACGCGCTGGGCCACGCATGGCGCGCCCGTCACGCTCAACGCGCATCCGCACTTCTCGCCGAGCGACGCGAATGCGCGCATCGCGCTGTCGCACAACGGGATCATCGAAAACTGCGATCAACTGCGCGCGGAATTGCAGGCGCACGGCTATGTGTTCGCGAGCCAGACCGACAGCGAGGCGATCGCGCACCTGATCGACCACCTGTACGACGGCGACCTGTTCGACGCGGTACGGCGCGCGGTCGCGCGACTGCGCGGCAGCTATGCGATCGCGGTGATGTGCCGCGACGAGCCGCACCGGATCGTCGGCGCGCGCGACGGGATGCCGCTCGTCGTCGGGGTCGGCGAAGGCGAGAATTTCCTGGCGTCCGACGCGATTGCGCTGTCGGGCATCACCGATCGCATTGCCTACCTGGAGAACGGCGACGTCGCCGACATTCAGTTGCATCGCTACTGGATCGTCGACGCGGCCGGCCAGCGCGTCGAGCGCACGGTGCAACGCGTCGCCGCGCATAGCGGCGCGGCCGATCTCGGATCGTATCGCTACTACATGCAGAAGGAGATCTTCGAGCAGCCGCAGGCCGTGGCCGATACGCTGCTCGACGTTTCGTCGATCATGCCCGAGCTGTTCGGCGACGGCGCGTGGCGTGTGTTCAACGACGTCGATTCGGTACTGCTGCTCGCGTGCGGCGGCAGCTATCACGCGGCGCTGACCGCGAAGTACTGGATCGAAAGCATCGCGAAGCTGCCGGCGAGCGTCGAGATCGCCAGCGAGTTTCGTTATCGCGACAGTGTGCCGAATCCGCGCACGCTGGTGGTTGCGGTATCGCAGAGCGGCGAGACGGCCGATGTGCTCGGCGCCATGCATGTCGCGAAACGCAGCGGGATGATGCATACGCTCGCGATCTGCAACGTGGCGACGAGTGCGCTGATGCGCGAATGCGCGCTGCAGTTCGTGACGCGTGCGGGGATCGAGATCGGCGTGGCGTCGACGAAGGCGTTTACGACGCAGCTCGTTGCGCTGTTCCTGCTGACGTTGTCACTGGCGCAGGTGCGCGGGCGGTTGAGCGACGATGCGGAAAAGGAGCATCTGCGGGCGCTGCGGCATCTGCCCGATGCGATGTCGAAGGTGCTCGCGCTGGAGCCGCAGATCATGGCGTGGTCGGAGTTGCTCGCGCGGCGCGACAACATGCTGTTTCTCGGGCGCGGGATGCATTATCCGATCGCGCTGGAAGGCGCGCTGAAGATGAAGGAGATTTCCTATATTCATGCGGAGGCTTATCCGGCCGGGGAGTTGAAGCATGGGCCGCTGGCGCTCGTGAGTAATGAAATGCCGGTGATCGCCGTTGCGCCGAATGACGTGCTGCTCGAGAAGCTCAGGTCGAACATGCATGAGGTCAGTGCGCGGAATGGGCGGCTTTTTGTGTTTGCGGATGTGGACTGTGGGTTGGTGCCAAGTGAAGGGATCGAGGTGATTCGGCTGAACGAGTACTACGGGCCGTTGTCGCCGATCTTGCATACGGTGCCGATGCAACTGCTCGCGTATCACGCTGCGCTGGCGCGGGGGACGGATATTGATAAGCCGAGGAATTTGGCGAAGTCGGTGACGGTGGAGTGAGGGGGCGAGTTCTCCCCCTCGTCGGCTGATACAGCGACGATGCGCATGCGTCGCCTAGTGGCTGCTCTCCGGCGTGCTTCCGGCCGCCGCCGCCCTCACGAAATGGTGCTCCACCCGAGTCCGGAGCACCCCCTCCAGCGCGGCAAGCCGCTCACGCAGCCGGACCGCTTGCCCTTCCGTCATTTCGCCGAGCACGATCTTCTGTTCGAGAACGTCACCACAGCGGGTGATGGCCCACCGATCGACCGTAGCCGTTTCCCCTTCGAGCACGGCCGCCGCGGTCGAGACGATGCCCGGGTTCCGTCTCGAAACGAGATGAACCGTATGCGTCAACGTGAAACCGGGAAGGAAGTGCGACCAGTCTTCACAGACGGTCGGGCGGGAAGCGGAGGAAACTTGGCTCATGGTAGCTCCGGATGAATGGTTATCGAACCGGTGCCAGCCATGCTGCTCCCGTTTCGTTGCCGTCAATCGGCCGCATCGCCTCGAGGGCGTCCACCTTGCCCGGGAGGGCAGGTTGGCGTCGGGAAACCCGACTCTGGATGCTTGAACTCTCACGTTCGACATTCCGAACGTTGATTCATTATATCGAAAATCCGGAAGCTGACAAGCTGTCCAGTAAAAGCCACATTCCGGCTGGAGTGCCTGCATCGATCCGGCCCTCATACAAGAGGGAGCGTACGTCGACGTTCAAGTTCGCGGACGATCAGCCGAGGCTGCCGGACCGGGAGAGCGACAGGGGAATACGCCGGATGGCTCGGCGCGACGCGAGGCGAGGCGAGGCGAAGCGACGCAGCGCGAACCCATCCTCCTCCCGTTCTCACGCGATGTCCTTGTTCTTGATCCGAATATCGCGCCCCTGAAACGGCCCCGTATCGTGAGAATCGTTGCGGCCGTAGACAAACGGCGCCACGGAGCATCCGAGGCGCGGCACCGCCGCCCCGTCAAAACACCGTATGCACCCCCACCCGCGCCACCGCCTGACTCGCGGAACTCGACGCCCCGTTCGGATCCAGCACGCCGTTCACCTGCGCATTCGCGCCGCTATTCGCGCGCTGATAATCCGCCGACACATACACCATCGTCCGCTTCGACAACAGGTATTGAAGCGCGACGCTGACCTGATGCGCATGGTCGTCGTTCAACGCTTCATTGCCCTTCATGTACATGTATTTCGCGCCCAGCACGACGTCCGGCCTGATTCGCCACAAGCCGCCGGCCTCGGCCATCCACACGCCCGCATCGTTGAACGAATTGCGCACGGTGGTCATCAGCGCCTTCGCGGTCACGACACCGAAGTCGTAGTGCATCCCGACACCCCAGTTGCGCACGCTGGTCGATGGCACACCCGGCGCCGGACCGTATTTCTCGTTCGTATAGGCCGCGCCCACGCCGAAGGCCCCGAGCTCGTAGTTCACGCCGGCGCTGACGGTGTTGTCCGCGCCGATCGAACCCGCGACGCCGCCGAACGCATACATCACGCCGCCGGACAAACCCGCGACGGTCGGCGAGCTGTACTTGACCGAATTCGCGATCGGCTTGCTGCCTGCGGTGCGGTCCCAGTCGAATGCGCCGGTCGGATTGCCCGGCAGCGCGAGACGCTGGAACGGGCCGTTCCGAAAGCCGTACAGCCCGGAAATGTCCCGCGAAATCGCGTTGCCCTTTGAAAACAATGCATCGACCATGAAGTCGTACTGATTGCCCAGCGTGATGCTGCCGAAGCGGTCTCTCTCGATCCCCACGTAGGCATTGCGCCCGAAAATCCCGGTCCCGATGATGCTGCCGTTCGCCATCGAGAACTGGTTCACGAGCGCGAAGGTCGCGCGATACCCGCCGCCGAGATCCTCGGTGCCGCGCAGGCCGAACAGGTTGGGCGCGAATATGCCGTCGTCGAACTTGACGTTCTTTCCGCCGCCCTCGTTGCTGACATACGTGATGCCGGAATCGATCAACCCGAACATCGTCACGCTGCTTTGCGCCCATGCGCCCTGCGCCACGGCAAGCACCGCCAATACACCAAACCTGAGTTTCATGTCGTCTCCGTCTTTTTTATGAAAATGCGAGTCCGTCACCCGCTGCGAGGCGGGTGTTCGCTCATTGCTTCGTGGAAAATCGCGTTGATTCAGGCAGTCACATCAACACCGGAAATGGGTTTTACCGATCGATCAATTCAGAACAATTCCCGGTGAACCCGCATCGACGCGCACGCATTCAACATGCGCCAAGTCAAGCGCCCCGAAAGACGATCCATGCGGATGCGTCCACCTCGACGGCCACGGTTTCCAGCCCGGCCCCCGTGCAGGGTCCGTCGATACACACGCCATCATCGAACCGGAACAACGCACTGTGATGCGCGCACATCAACACCTGCGACCGGTAGCACGACACATTGCCCGGCACGAAATCGAGCGGCACCGAAAAGTGCGGGCAACGATTCACGTACGCCCACACCTGCTCGCCACGCCGCACGACGATGACGGGACGCCCGATGCAGGCTTCGTCGACGACCCGCGCGCCGCCGTCGGGCACATCGGCCACGCGACACAGCTGTTTCGCTTCCATCGCTCACACCCTGTGCTCGGGGTTGCCGAGGCTCCAGTCCCACGGGCGCACCTCGACGCGCGAGAACAGGCCCTCCTTCACATATGGATCGTTGCCGATGAACTGCATCACCGCATGGATGTCGTCCGCCTCGACGACGAGCAGCGTGCCGTTCATCGCATCGTCCTGCGGGTCCAGCGTCGGGCCGCCGAGCCGCACATACACGCCATGCTCGGCCGCCGAGCGCAGATACGTCCGGTGAATCGGCCGCATGCGGTCGCGCACGTCACGCATGCCCGGCTGGTCGGTGGCAAACACCGCAAAAAAACGCGCCATGGCGATCAGCTCCGATCGAGGACGAAGCCGAACATCGCTTCGCGGTGCAAGCCGTGCAGGCCGGTCTGGTCATTCATCACGTCGTTCTCCGTTCGCCCATCCGGCCGCTCAATGCGGCGCGCGTCCTTCCCATGCGTGCTGAAGCAACGCGCGAATCGCCGCGCGTTCGATCGGCCGCGGGTTCGCATACGGGTTCCTGCATGCGAGTTCCGCCGCTTCGTCGAGCCCCTGCTGCGGCATCCCGATATCGGCTAGCGCCGGCGCGATGCCGAGTTGCGCGTTCAGCCTGAACAGCAGCGGCCCGGCGTCAGCCGCGTCGCTCCCGCCCAGCGCCCGCGCGACGCGACGCAGTGCGTCGGGCGCGGCGGCGTGGTTGTAATGCGCGGTATGCGGCAACATCGCCGCGTGCGTCTGCGCGTGCGGCAGGTTGAACGTGCCGCCGAGCGTGTGACAAAGCTTGTGATGCAACGCCATGCCGACCGCGCCGAGGCAGGTGCCGGCGAGCCACGCGCCATACAGCGCGCGGCTGCGCATTGCGCGATCTTGCGGATCGCGCACCACGACGGGCAATGCTTCGCCGAGCGCACGAATCGATTCCTCGGCCATCAAGCTGATGACCGGGTTCGCGTCTTCCGCGTAGAGCGCCTCGACCGCATGCGCCATCGCATTGACACCGGACGCCGCCGAAATACCCGGCGGCAGCGACACCGTCAGCGACGGGTCGTAAATCACGGTCCGCGGCAGCACGCGTGCGTCGCGCCCGGTGCGCTTCAACCGGCCTTCGGTGAGCCCGTAGATCGGCGTCATCTCCGAGCCGGCGTAGGTCGTCGGCACGGCGAGGATCGGCAGCGACGATTCAAGCGCGATGGCCTTGCCGAGCCCGATCGTCGAACCGCCGCCGATCGCGATGCAGCAATCCGCGCCCAGTTCGGCGGCCGTCTCGCGCGCCGCGCGGGCGACCTCGACCGGCACGTGCATGACGGCCTCGGCGCACACGCCGGCCGCACGTTCGCCCAGCACGTCCTTCACGCGATCGGCGAGCGGCTGCTGTTCGGGCGTGGAGAGGATGAGCGCGCGGCGGGCGCCGAGCGCCGACAGCTCGTCCGGCAGCCTGTCGAGCGCGCCCCATTCGAAGACCACGCGCGACGGGGTGCCCTGATAGACGAAGCGCTCCATACGAGCCTCAGCGCTTGAAATGCGGCGGCACGTTGCCGTCGACGTTGACCCACACCGAGCGTGCTTCCGTGTAGTCGTGCATCGCCTCGAAGCCCATCTCGCGGCCGTAGCCCGACTTGCCGACGCCGCCGAACGGGCTGCCCGGATTCACGCGCTTGTAGCAGTTGATCCAGCACATGCCCGCGTCGATCCGCGCCGCCATCCGGTGGGCGCGCGACAGGTCGTTGGTCCACAGGCCGCTGCCGAGCCCGTATTCCGTCGCGTTGGCGATGGCCAGCGCTTCGTCGTCGCTGCCGAAGCGCAGCACGGTGACGAACGGGCCGAACACTTCTTCCTGCGCGACGCGGTCGGTCGCATGCTTCGCCTCGACGATCGTCGGGCGCACGTAATAGCCATTGGCGAGCGCCGGGTCCTGCGGCGCGCTGCCGCCCGTCAGCACGCGGCCGCCCTGCTCGCGCGCGACGTCGACATACGACAGCACGCGATCGAGGTGCTGCTTCGACGTGAGCGGCCCCATTTCGGTATTCGGATCGAGCGGATTGCCGATCCGGATCGACGACGCGAGCGCGACGAAGCGTTCGAGAAACGCGTCCGCGATGCGTTCGTGCAGCACCAGACGCGACCCCGCGATACACGCCTGTCCCTGGTTGTGGAAGATCGCCCACGCGGCGCCGTTGATGGCCGCGTCGAGGTTGGCATCGTCGAACACGATGTTGGCGCCCTTGCCGCCCAGTTCCAGTTGCACGCGCTTCAGGTTGCCCTGCGATGCTTCGACGATTCGCCGGCCGGTCGCCGTCGAGCCGGTGAACGCGATCTTGCCGACGCCCGGATGTTCGGCGAGCCGCTGGCCGGCCGTATGGCCGTAGCCGGGCACGATGTTGACGACGCCGGCAGGAAATCCGACCTCGGCCATCAGCTCGACGATGCGCAACGTCGACAGCGGCGTGATTTCCGACGGCTTGAGCACCACCGTGTTGCCGGCCGCCAGCGCCGGGCCCATCTTCCAGCTCGTGAACATCAGCGGAAAATTCCACGGCACGATCTGGCCGACCACGCCGATCGGCGCGCGCTGCACGTAGTTCAGGAAGCCGGTGTCGACCGGTATCACCGAGCCTTGCAGCTTGTCGGCCATGCCGCCGAAATAGCGGAAGCAGGCCGCCGTGCGCGGCACGTCGAGCGCACGCGAATCGCGAATCGGGTGGCCGGTGTCCAGCGATTCGAGCTGCGCCAGCGCTTCCGTGTTCGCTTCGATCGCATCGGCCAGGCGCAGCAGCAGGCGGCCGCGCTCGGCGGCCGGCATCGCCGACCAGGCCGGGAAGGCGCGCGTCGCGGCGTCGACGGCCAGATCGACGTCCGCCGCGGTGGCTGCCGCGATCTTCGTGATGACGGAGCCGTCGTGCGGGTTCAGCACGTCGATCGTGCCGCGATCGACGGCGTCAACGAAGCGCCCGTCGATGAAGAGTTGGGTTTGCATGAATCGTCCTCGGTGTAATGCGGAAGCGGAAGCAGACACTGACGCGCGGCCTAGAACGCGATCGGGTACGGCGCGAGCTCGCCGCTCTCGTAGCGTTGCGGCAGATCCGGCGTCGCGTTTTCCCAGACCAGCAGCATCGAGCGCTTCGTCGAATATCCCTGGTGCCGGATATCGGCCGGCATCGCGCAGATGTCACCGGCCCGCATCGTGATGCGGGCGCGCGGCGCGCCGGTGTTCTTGTCGCCGATATCCCACACGATTTCGTCGGACAGTTGCAGGAACCATTCGACGCGGTCGTTGCCGTGGAAGACCGGCAGGATGAATTCCTCGGTGGTCGGGCAGAACAGGCTGCGCCCGCACACCGACGTGACCGACGGATTCCACGTCACGTCCGAGCGCGACAGGTACTTGAACAGGTTGAACGCGTGCAGCTCGCCCTCGAAGCCCGGCTCGACGTGCACTTCCGGCTCGTCCTGCGCGACGTCGAGAAACGCGCGGTTGACCGGCAGTTCGTCGCGCAGCGGCGAGTCGCCTTCGAGCCCCGGCATGCGGCGCGTCGCGATCCGCGTGCGCTCGATCGCCGCGCCGTTGTCGCCGTGCTTGCGGCCGAACGCCGTGCCCGTTTCCTCGGGCGCCGCGAACGGGTCGAAGCCTTCGTTGGTCCAGTCGTGCAGCATCGCCTTGAAGGTCGCCATGATCGTCGGCGTGTCGAAGGTCTCGGTGTAGTCGACGCCGGCGTCCTTCAGAATGCCGTTGAAGGTGCCCGCATACATGTCGACCTTGCCGTAGTGATTGCGCGTGCCGAATACGTGGTCGAAGTTCACCCAGCCGTAGAAGAAGCCCCACGCGACGTCGCGCATCATCGCGCGCAGGAATGCGTCGGCCGGCATCGCATGCGTGCGGGTCTGGCCTTTCGCGGGCCAGCTGATCTTCACGAAATATTCGTCGCGCTGGAATGCGAATTCGCCGAGCTGAAAGCGGCGGTAGCCGGTGACGGCATCGGCTTCGGTCGATCGCACCAGATCGGCGGCGAAGCCCGTGGAAAGGTCGAGGGTCTCGAGGGTGGCCATAACGTGTCTCCTGGAATAGTCGAATGCGGTCGGACGGTCAGTGCAGGCAGATCTCGGCCCACTTCTCGACGGACAGTTCGCCGAGCACGGTCTGGACGAGCGCGACGCCCGGCCGGCTCGCGGTGAAGCGATACGCACAGCCGGCCGGCAACAGCGCCTGATGCCCGTTGCGCAACACGACGTACCCCATGTTTCGGCCGGCCGGATGCGCGCCTGCGCTCACGGTGCCGCGGCCCGCTTGCGGCGGGTGGTCGAGCTTGATGAAGTCGATCCGGACTTCGCCGTCCATCTGGATCGTGAACTCGTCGTGCGCGCACGCGAACCACGGCGACTGGCCGTCGGTCCGCAGCACTTCGATCACGTATTCGAGGTTCTTGCCGGCGACGACCTTTTCGTAAGGGGCCGACTTCGACGCCACCTCGAAGACGTTCGAGAAGGCGTAGTGCTGCGCGCTGCCGCTGGTGATTTCGATCTCGCCCTTCCGGTAACCGTCGAGCGAACCGAAGACGGTGTGGAATGCCGTGCTGGTCATGTCTGTCTCCTGAGTTGAACCGCTTGTTGGATTCCACTCTAGGGGCAACGCACACCAGCAACAAGGCAACGGATGGCGATTACGGCATTTGCGTTTCGCGAATAATCCGCGCGGGTCAGCGTACCCAGCCGCGCGCCAGCAGCGGCCGGTCCCACGGCGATTCGTCGCCGATGTATTCCGCGAGGAACTCGACCAAGGCCTTCACCTTCAACGCCTGTCGCTGCGTGGCGGGATAGACGGCGGCGAAGCTCAGCGGCGCGAGCTGGTAGTCGGTCAGGATCGGCACCAGGCGGCCCGCGACGAGCGCGTCGCTGGCCACGAGCGTGGGCAGGCAAACGACCCCGCCGCCGGTCAGCGCGTATTCGCGCAACAGATGAACGGAGTTCGAGCGAATCATGCCCGGCAACTCCATCTCGACGACCTCGTCGCCGCGCGTCATCGTCCAGCGGTTGCGCGACGGGTAGCCCGAATACAGCGCCGTCGTGTGTTGCAGCAGATCGCGCGGATGTTGTGGTGCACCATGCGCGTCGACATACGCGGGCGCGGCACAGAAGAGGCGCCGGACCGTGAACAGCCGTCGCTCGATCAGCGACTCGGAAATCGGCGGGAAGATCTGGAACGCGATGTCGAACCCTTCTTCGACGGGGTCGACGACGCGATCGTTGACGATGATGTCGAGCTGGATGCCCGGATAGCGCTGGTTGAACGCGGCGAGCGGCTTGCCGAAGTGATCGAGCGCGAAGCCGGGCAGCATCTGGATGCGCAGCCGCCCGGTCGGTGTCGCGCGCAGCTCGCGCATCTGGTCGGTCAGCTCGTTGACGCGGCCCACCACCTCGGCGCACTCGCGGTAAAACGTTTCGCCGACTTCGGACAGCCGCACGTGGCGCGTGCTGCGGTGAAACAACGGCGCGTTGACGAACTTCTCCAGCTGCTGGATGCGGTTCGTCACGACCGAACTCGTCACACCCAGCTGCCGCGCCGCCTCGGCGAAGCTGCTCGCCTCCGCGACCCTCACGAATGCCTCGATGCTCAGAAACCGGTCCATACCGCGCCCTTTTTCGACAGCGAAACCGGCAGTCTACCTGTGCGGATACAGGGCGGTGTCATGCGAAAGGCGTCACTGTGTCGCCAAATCGATGTCAATCGCCCGACCCATCGACACCGGCATTACCGCGCTTGCTCTCCGGCGGCCAGCTCCGGCTGCACGATCGCGCGGCGCTGCAGCACGGCCGGCGCGGTTTCCTTCAGCAGCAGGCTGACCACGATGCCGAGCAGCACCGAGGCCATCGGCAGCCACAGGATGTTCTGGATGCCAAAGTGTGCGGCCACGTAGCCGCCCATCGCCGGCGCGATGCCGCCGCCGAAGATCTCGCCGACGCCGACCACCACGCCGATGGACGTGGACACGAGGCCGACTGGCGCGGCCTCGGTCGCGACCGGGCCGGACAGCAGCGACACCAGCCCGAGCGTGAAGAACGACGCGACGAACAGCACGCCGAACAGCGCGAGCGGCTGCGGGCCGAGGCCGCGGAACACGTAGAGCATCACGGCCGTGCCCGCGAAGCCGACGATGCTGGCGATGCGGCGGCCGACCAGATCGGACAGGCCGGGCAGGCCGAACTGGCCGAGAAAGCCGCCGAAGCCGATCGCGGATACGACGAGGCCCATCTTCTGCGTGCCGAGCGACAGGTAATCGGTCAGGTATAGCGGCAGCAGCGCGCCGAGCACGAAGACGCCGGTCATCGCGCAGCACAGCGCGGCCATCGCCACGAGGATGTTGCGGCGCTTGAGCACGTGGCCGAGCGACGCGGGCGCATGCTCCGACGCGACGTCCTGCGCGACCTTCGGCTCGCGAATCACGAACACCATGATCGCGCCGAGGACCAGGCCGGGCACGGCCACGAGCGCGAAGACCCAGCGCCACGACACGAAACCGAGCAACTGCGTGGCGATGATCGGCGACAGCGCGAGCCCGAACAGCGCGAAGCCGCTTTGCTGCAGGCCGAGGTTCAGGCCGCGCCGCCGCGGATGCGACGCATCGGCCGTCGCGGCAAAACTCGTCGGACAGAACGAGCCTTCCGCGACGCCCATCAGCCCGCGAATCGCCATCAGGCCGAGCAACCCGCCCGCGAGCCCCGAGAAGCCCGACAGCAGCGAGAACGCGATGATGGCCGGAATCAGCACCTTCCGGCGACCGATCTTGTCCGAGATGCCGCCCATCAGCGCGGCGAAGATGCCCCACGACAGGCCGAGCACGCCGATGCAGTTGCCGACGTCCTGCGCGTTCAGGTTCAGGTCCTTCATGATCGAAGGAAACAGCGGCGCGATGAGCCAGCGGTCGAGGCCAACCAGCCCGAAACCGAGCGCCAGCAGCGTGACCGCCTTCCACTCGTATGAGGTATCCCACTCGTTTGCTTTCATGTCCGTCTCCGTGGACGCCGGTTCGCCCGCGCGCGCCGCAGCGCCTGCGCATGGTTCGTGTCCGATGGTTTTTGTGTGCGACGCGAATCGCGAGGAAGTGCCGGCCGGCGTCCCGATTCGACGCATCGAACGGGCTCGGCCGACGCCACCACGATAGGTGCGCGGACGCCGATCGGGTATGGAACAACCGGCGAACGCGCCATTCGCGAAACGCAAACAATCGGGCGCGGCGGACCGGGAGGCGCTACCGGAACGCGCGGAGCGAACGGATACCGCGTTGAACGGGCGCGTGGCCACGTGTTACGGGGGAATCCCTCATGGACATCGGGATATCGGTGGACAGCCCCCGAGCAGCTGTCGATTCAACCGCCACCGCCCGGCCCCCGCGCACTGC
>NZ_JACCQC010000016.1:0-183287 GCF_015712225.1 Burkholderia sp. 9775_39
TTCCAGTCGGGAAACAGCTCGGTGATCGCGCGCGGGTCCATCACCGCGCCCGACAGGATGTGCGCGCCGATCTCGGAACCCTTCTCGAGCACGCACACGCCGATCTCGGCGCCTTTCTCGGCGGCCAACTGCTTGAGCCGGATCGCCGCCGACAGCCCGGCGGGGCCGCCGCCGACGATCACGACGTCGTATTCCATCGATTCGCGCGGGCCGTATTGCTCGATGAGGCTTGCGGGGGTCATTGGCGTTCCTCTAACCGTTAGAATGCTTTTATTCGGGAGCGTATTGTCTGCGAAACGAAACGCTTGCCGCAACAACATGCAGGTAGATTAGCACGATCGTTCTATTTTTTGTGCTAGGGTAATGCCGCTCGGGCTGTGCCGCCCGGGCCGGCGAAACGACATCGAAAGGGGATGTGCAAATGGGTCGATCGATCAATCTGGAAGGCAAGGTTGCGCTGGTCACGGGCGCGTCGAGCGGCCTCGGGCAGCGTTTTGCGCAGGTGCTGTCGCAGGCCGGCGCGAAGGTCGTGCTCGCGAGCCGCCGCGTCGAGCGCCTGAAGGAGTTGCGCGCGGAGATCGAGGCGGCGGGCGGCGCGG
Source organism: Burkholderia sp. 9775_39 (assembly GCF_015712225.1). Lineage (NCBI taxonomy): Bacteria > Pseudomonadati > Pseudomonadota > Betaproteobacteria > Burkholderiales > Burkholderiaceae > Burkholderia > Burkholderia sp. 9775_39. The sequence continues at coordinate 600 of NZ_JACCQC010000016.1, forward strand.
CGCACGTCGTGTCGCTCGACGTGACCGACGTCCAGAGCATCAAGGCGGCCGTCGCGCATGCGGAGACGGAAGCCGGCACGATCGACATCCTCGTGAACAATTCGGGCGTGTCGACGATGCAGAAGCTCGTCGACGTGACGCCCGCGGATTTCGAGTTCGTGTTCGATACGAATACGCGCGGCGCATTTTTCGTCGCGCAGGAAGTCGCGAAGCGGATGATCATGCGCGCAAACGGCGGCGGCAACGGCAAGCCGCCGTGCCGGATCATCAACATCGCGTCGGTGGCCGGGCTGCGCGTATTCCCGCAGATCGGGCTGTACGCGATGAGCAAGGCCGCGGTCGTGCAGATGACGCGCGCGATGGCGCTGGAGTGGGGCCGCCACGGGATCAACGTGAACGCGATCTGTCCGGGCTATATCGATACCGAAATCAATCATTACCTGTGGGAAACCGAGCAGGGCCAGAAGCTGCAGTCGATGCTGCCGCGCCGGCGTGTCGGCAAGCCGCAGGATCTCGACGGGCTGTTGTTGCTGCTCGCGGCCGACGAGTCGCAGTTCATCAATGGTTCGATCATCTCCGCGGACGACGGCTTCGGCCTCGCGTGAGCGGATGACATTCAGCAACAAAGAAGACTGCAATGAGCGCAACAAACGCAACAAACGATTACTCCCCCGTTTTTGAGATGTCGATGCCGATCCGCTGGGGCGACATGGACGCGTTCGGCCATGTGAACAACACGGTTTATTTCCGCTACATGGAGCAGGCGCGGATTTCGTGGTTCGAGCAGCTCGGCATTGCCGGCGGCAACGGCGAGGGGCAGGGGCCCGTCATCGTCACCGCGTCGATGGAGTTCCTCAAGCAACTGCACTATCCGGGCGACGTGATCGCGAAGATGTCGGCCGCGAAGCCCGGCCGAAGCAGTTTCGACACCGGGTTCGAGCTCACGCGCGCGGACGATCCGCAGCATGTCTATGCCCGCGGCAACGCGCGTTGCGTGTGGGTCGATTACGCGCTCGGCAAGTCGGTGCCACTGCCGCAACTGTTGCGCGACACGATCGAGCACGCGCTCGCGACGAAAGTCGGCTGAGCGCGGCTATCGGCAGGCCGGCACCGGGTTGCCGGTGGCGCGCCGTGTTCGTTGTTGCCCCGATGTTTCCCCGGATCGGCCGCCGTGTGCGGCCGATCGTCATTCGAGCGCCGCGATGCGACGCACGTTCACTGTCCGAGCAGGCGCTGCAGCAGCTCCGGCGTATTGTTCGTTCCGTATTTGCGCATCAGCCGGGCGCGGTAGATGTCGACCGTGCGCGAGCTGATGTCGAGCACACGCCCGATCTGCTTGCTGGTCTTGCCGGTCGCGAGCTGCGCGGCGATCTCGCGCTCGCGCGGGGTCAGCTCGACCGCGACGCGGCGCGTCGCGCTCAAATCCTCGAAGGTCCAGACGCCGGCCGCAAGCGGTGCGGTGCGGTCGAGCGCGCGGCCCGTCACGTGGCACCAGAACAGCTCGCCGTCCGCGCGTTTCATGATTCTGTCATCCGAGTAGATGCCGTTCGCGACCATCACGCGTGCGATGCGCTCGCCGATCCGCTGGAATTCGTCCGTCGACGGGTAGAGCACCGCGTACGATTTTCCGATCAGGTCGGCCCGCGCACAGCGGAAGATCGACGCGAGCGCGTCGTTGCAGTCCTCGATCACGCGGTCGCGCGACAGCACGAGGCCGAGCGGCGCGAGATGGAAGGCGGTCTGGTAATCGAGATCGGGCATGGCGCAGGCAAGCGGAGGCAAATGCTTATGTATTTTTGCGTATTGTGCCGCATCGGCGTCACATCGTACCCTTTCAGGCATCTCGCGGCGGTGTGTCGCGACATAAAAACAGCGTGCCTCGACGCAGGCTTTGCCGCGCATGCATAGAATGATGCGGCGGGCTTGCGCCACGTGGCGCGTGAACCGGTTTTGCTGGTTTCCATAGAGGAAGGGACAACTGATGAACAAAGTCTATCCAAGCGCGGCTGCCGCGCTGGAGGGGATCGTCCGCGACGGACAGACCTTCGCGGTGGGCGGCTTCGGCCTGTGCGGGATTCCCGAGGCGCTGATCGCGGCGTTGCGCGATTCGGCCGTCAAGGGCATCACCTGCATCAGCAACAACGCGGGCGTCGACGGTTTCGGCCTCGGCCTGCTGCTGGAAACGCGCCAGATCAAGAAGATGATCTCGTCGTACGTCGGCGAGAACAAGGAGTTCGAGCGCCAGTACCTTGCCGGCGAACTCGAGCTTGAATTCACGCCGCAGGGCACGCTCGCCGAAAAGCTGCGCGCGGGCGGCGCGGGCATCCCCGCGTTCTTCACGAATACCGGCTACGGCACCGTGATCGCGGAAGGCAAGGAAACGCGCCAGTTCGGCGATCGCCACTATGTGCTCGAGCCGTCGCTGACGGCCGACGTCGCGCTCGTCAAGGCATGGAAGGCCGACAAGTCCGGCAACCTCATTTACCGCCGCACCGCGCGCAACTTCAACCCGATGTGCGCGATGGCCGGCAAGATCACCGTGGCGGAGGTCGAGGAGATCGTCGAGAACGGTGCGCTCGATCCGGACCAGGTCCATACGCCGGGGATCTTCGTGCAGCGCATCGTGCTGAACGCGACGCCCGAAAAACGCATCGAACAACGCGTCGTACGCGCGAAAGGAGACTGACATGGCCTGGAATCGTGACCAGATGGCCGCGCGCGCGGCGAAGGAACTGCAGGACGGCTTCTACGTGAACCTCGGCATCGGCCTGCCGACGCTCGTCGCCAACCACGTGCCGGAAGGCGTCGAGGTGTGGCTGCAGTCGGAGAACGGCCTGCTCGGCATCGGCCCGTCGCCGACCGAAGACGAAGTCGACGCCGATCTCATCAACGCCGGCAAGCAGACCGTCACGACGCTGCCGGGCTCGTCGATCTTCTCGTCGGCCGATTCGTTCGCGATGATCCGCGGCGGCCACATCAACCTCGCGATCCTCGGTGCGATGCAGGTCAGCAAGCAGGGCGACCTCGCGAACTGGATGATCCCGGGCAAGATGATCAAGGGGATGGGCGGCGCGATGGACCTCGTCGCGGGCGTGGGGCGTGTCGTCGTGCTGATGGAGCATGTCGCGAAAGGCGATCAGCACAAGATCCTCGACGAATGCAATCTGCCGCTGACGGGCGTCGGCGTGGTCGACCTGATCATCACCGATCTCGGCGTGATCGAAGTGACGCCGGCCGGCCTGAAGGTGCTCGAACTCGCCGACGGCGTGAGCGCCGAAGAGATCCAGTCGAAGACGGGCGCACCGCTCGACGTCAGCGCCGTGGCCTAGCATCACGTCGTTGCGTCATGCTCGACGCCCCGCGTTCCTCACGGAACGCGGGGCGTTTTGTCATGACCGCATGCGTCACGCAATCGCGCCGCCGCCGTCGATCAGTACCGTCGAACCGGTTGCATAAGGCGTGGCCGCCAGATACAGGACCGCATTCGCGACATCCTCCGGCTGGCCGACCCTGCGGGCCGGAAGCCGCCGGGCCGCGCCGGCGTACATCGCGTCGCGTGCATCGGGCGCGAGCTTGTCCCACAGCGGCGTCGCGATCAGGCCCGGCGACACGGTATTCACGCGAACCGGCGCGAGCTCGAGCGCCAGGCCGCGGGCGAGCGCCTCGAGCGCCGCATTGATCGCGCCTTGCAGCACCGACGACGCGCTCGGTCGCACGCTGAGGTAGCCCGACACGAACGTCAGCGAGCCGCCGGGCGCGATATCGATCGCGCGGGCGATGCGGTACGCGCCCCAGAACTTGCTGTCCATCGCAGCCTGCGCGTCGGCAAGCGGCAGCGCACGGACTGCGCCCGTGGCCGTCTTCGCGGCTGAAATCACGACGTGGTCGAACTGGCCGGCGCGCGCGCAGAACGCATCGACGTCCGCCGTATCGGTGATGTCGAGCGTTTCGGTCCGCACGTGCGCGCCCGGCATGGCATCGACGTCGAACCTGCCCGGATCGCGCGACGCGATCGTCACGCGCGCGCCGTGTCGCGCGAAAGCCGCCGCGGTGGCGGCGCCGATGCCGGAGCTGCCTCCGACGACGAGGACGTTCTTGCCGTGGAGCGGATCATTCATGAAGGTCATTCCTGGTGATGAGTTGAACGGCATCCGGTCAGATCGTTTCGGTCTCGCGCAGCGTCGACGGGCTGCGCAGCGCGAAGCGCGCAATATCGTCCTTGCGCATGAAAGCGACCCCCGGATGTGATCGCGCGTAGTGCAGGAAGTCGTCCCACGCGCGGACCATCTGCGGCGTGCCGCTGATCCGGTCGTGCGCACTGATCGACATCAGTCTGCGCCGCTGCCCGGCTTCCGCGTACAACTGGTCGAAATCGAGCTTGATCTGCTCGAGGAACATCGCCGGCGTGTAGTGGCGGCCTTCGATCAGCAGGATGTCGTTGTTGCGCAGCGTGTACGGGACCACGGCGAAATCGCGACCGCCGACGGTCTCGACGAACGGTTCGTCGCGACTGACGTCGTCGATGTGATACGTGTAGCCGAGTTCCTGCAGCAGCGACAACGTATGCGGTCCGCGCCGCAGCCAGTTGCAGTTGTAGCCGGTCGGACGCTGGCCGGTCACCGCTTCGACCATGTCGCGTGCTTCGGTCAGGAAGCGGCGCTCGTCGTCGCGGCTCATCGCGAATTGCGCGCGCCACGTCGGGCCGTGCGCGGCGGCTTCGTGGCCGCGCGACACGATCTCGCGCGCCAGATCGGGGTGCCGGCGCGCGGCTTCCCCGATCATGTGTGACGTCACTTTCACGCCGTGCCGGTCCCACAGATCGAGCAGGCGCGGAATCCCTTCCCGGTAGCCGTACGCGAACCAGGTGGCCGAGGCGAGATCGACCGGTACCGACGGCGGGAACGCGACGGTCGGAAACGGGCTGTCCGCGCCCGTGGGCGGCTGTCCGCCTGCTTCGAACTGCATCGAGATCGAGATCACGATGCGCGCGCCGTCGGGCCAGAACGGCGTGGCGCCCGGTGCGGCGAGCGCCGCCGTTGGCGCGGCGGTTGCCGGCAGGGAGGCGCCTGCGGCCGCCGCGACGCCGGCCGCGAGCCCGGCGCCGGCCTGGGCCAGGAACGTGCGGCGCGGCAGCGGCGTCGCGGGAGGGTGGTTGCCGTGAGTCATCGTTCCCTCCGTCAGCCGACGAGCCCGAGCTGACGCATCAGCGTCAGGTTGTCCTCGATGTGCCAGTTTTCCGCGATCCGGCCCTGGTCGATCCGGTAGATATCGGTCGCGATGAAGTCGATCGCCTGTCCGCGCCCCGCCGTTCCGTTGAAAGCGCCGGTGAAATGCCCGCGGAAATGCAGGTGCACGACGACCCGGTCGCCCGCGACGATCATCTGTTCGATGTCACAGCGCAGGTCCGGGATCGCGTCGCGCATCGTGCCCGAGGCCGCGAGCGGCCCCGGTACGCCTTGTTCGCGGCCGGGCGGCAGCGTTCGGTCGGTGAAGTCGGCGGCGAGCGCCGCGCGAGCCAGCGCAGGGTCGCCGGTATTCCAGAAGGTGCCGTAGCGGCGCGCGGCCAGGATTTGCGCGCGGGCCTGCGCGGCCGGCAAGCCTGCCGCGACGGTCAGGCTGTGCGGTGCGACGAGGTCGGCGGCACGGGAAGCGGCGGGCCAGAGCGCCACGACGCAGGCGGCTGCCGCGAATGCGTGCGCGAGGGGGCGGGCGGCCGAACGAAGGCGGATCGACATGGTTTCGAGGGTCCTGTGAAGGCGTCGTGCGACGACGCGGAACAGGTATGGTAGGTTTCCGTTCTGCATGCAAATACTGGCAAAATGCGAATGGATTATTCGAAAAAAGGAAAGGTTGGGGCGAGGTGCGCGCCATGACGCTGATCGACGATTTCCCGGCGCTCGATACCTTCGCGCGGATCGTGTCGGCCGGCAGCCTGTCGGCGGCGGCGCGCGAACTCGACCTGTCGTTGTCGGTCGTCAGCAAGCGGCTCGCGCATCTCGAGTCGCGACTCGGCGTGCGCCTGCTGCACCGGACGACGCGGCAGCAGACGCTCACCGACGACGGTGCGCAGTTTCATGCGCAGGTGCTGCGCATCCTGGCCGAGGTCGAGCATGCCGAAACGCTGATGCGCGATCGCCGTGGCACGGTCAGCGGCGTGCTGCGCGTGACGGCGCCCGGCGAACTTGGCCGCCTGCGGATCGCGCCGCTCATTGCGGCATTTCAGCAGCGACATCCGCAATTGACCGTGCAGCTGATGCTGACCGATACGGTCGTCGATCTGCTGGCAGCCGATATCGACGTCGCCGTGCGGATCGGCAATCTGGCCGATTCGACGATGATCGCGCGCGAGCTGGCGCCGAATCATCGCGTGCTGTGCGCGTCGCCGGGCTATCTCGCGGCGCACGGTTGGCCGGCCCATCCGGCCGAGCTCCGTGCACACCGATGCATTGTGATGGGCGATCAGCCGCGTGCCGAATGGCGGTTCGACGGCGCGCAAGGTGACGTGGCGGTCGAGGTGACGGCCACGCTGCTGACGAACGACGGTGGCGCGGCGCGCACGCTGGCGCTCGAAGGCGCGGGCATTGCGTTGAAGTCGATCTGGGACGTCGGCGCCGATCTCGACGCCGGTCGGCTCGTGCGCGTGCTGCCGGCCTTCGAGGCGCCCGCCGCGCCGTTGCATGCCGTCTATCCCGGCGGCCGTCACGTGTCGTTGCGCGTGCGGACGTTCGTCGATTTCCTGCGCGAGCAGTTGCGTCACGCGTGGCGCCGCCACGATTGAACCCGTTCCGGATGGTGGGCCGGGCGCGTCGCGGCCCGTCATTCCGAAGCGGTTTACAATCGTTTGCATCGGGCGCCGCAGGCGTTGTCCCGCGCGTCGCCCCCGTTCGACAGGATGCCAACGATGCCAACGACCCCAGCGAATCCCCCGGTTCCCCGCCAGCGGCGCGTGCAGTGTGCGAGCGCGGCCGGCCTTCACCACGTCGCCTATACCGAGTGGGGCGATCCCGCGAATCCGCGCGTGCTCGTGTGCGTGCATGGCCTGACCCGCTCCGGACGCGATTTCGACCGGCTTGCCGCCGCGCTGTCCGATACGTATCGCGTCGTCTGCCCCGATGTCGTCGGGCGCGGCCAATCGGACCGGCTGGCCGATCCGCGGCACTATGCGATTCCGCAGTACGTGGCCGACATGGTGACGCTGATTGCGCGGCTCGACGTCGAATCGGTCGACTGGTTCGGCACGTCGATGGGCGGCCTGATCGGCATGGCGCTGGCCGGGCTGCCCGGTTCGCCGGTGCGCCGGATGATCGTCAACGACGTCGGCCCGCGCATCGAGCCCGATTCGCTGACGCGTATCGGCGAATACCTCGGCGTGCAGCCGCGCTTTGCGACCGAGCAGGAGGGGATCGACTACCTGACGTCGCTGTCGCTGCCGTTCGGCGCGCTGAGCGCCGACGAGTGGCGCGAGATCAACGGGCCGCTGCTGCACGAGCTGCCCGAAGGCGGCTGGACGATGCGCTACGACCCGCGCATCGCCGAGCCGTTCAAGGCCACGACGCCCGAACTGGCCGCACTCGGCGAAGCCGCGCTGTGGCACGCGATCGAGGCGACCGATGCGACGCTGCTCGTCGTGCGTGGCGAGACGTCCGACTTGCTGTCGCGCGAGACGGTGGCCGAAATGGTTCGCCGCGGCCGCCATGTGACGCAGGTCGAGATTCCGGGCGCGGGCCACGCGCCCGCCTTCGTCAGCGCCGACCAGATTGCGCTCGCGCGGCGGTTTTTCGTCGAAGGCGACGCATAAACGCGTCATAATATGCGGTTCGGCGGCACGCGGGCCGTGCCGCCGTCCGATTCCTCACTCATCACGACCGGAACATTTTCATGGCAGTCATTCGTCACCACGTCGGGGCCCGGCTCTCCGAAACCGCGATCCACAACGGCACCGTGTATCTGGCCGGCCAGATCGCCGAAGACACCACGCAGGACATCCGCGGCCAGACGCGCGAAGTGCTCGGCCACATCGATCGCCTGCTCGCCGAAGCGAACAGCGACAAGGCGCATCTGCTGTCGGTGCAGATCTACATCTCGGATCTCGCGAACTTCGAAGGCATGAATGCGGAGTGGGATGCATGGGTCGCGCCGGGCAACACGCCGCCGCGCGCCACCGTCGAGGCGAAGCTTGCCGATCCGGCGCTGCTCGTCGAGATCGTGGTCGTCGCCGCGCAGCGGAGCTGAGCGTTATCCGACGATGACCGTATTCCGGCAGGCCGTGCAATGACCGAATCCGTTTCCGCCTTTCCCGTCGCGGCGCCGTCGTTCGACGACGTGCTCGCGTTCGTGCGCGAGCGGGCCGGCGACGCGCGCCTGTCGTCGGGCGAGCTGCTCGCCGACCACTCGGCGGGCACGGCGGCGATCATGCGCACGCTGAACGTCGATCCGTCCGCGATGCAGGCCGCCGCGCTGTTCGTGCTGACGCCGCACCTGAGCGACCCCGAGCGCGAGCTGACCGAGCGTTTCGGCGACGAGGTCGCGCGGCTCGTGTCCGACGTGCGCAAGCTGTTGCGGCTCGGTACCGTGAGCCTGCGCGCCGCGCAGAACGCAAAGCCCGACTCCGGGCGCGACGCGGCGGAAGAGCGGCGCACGCAGATCGAGGCGCTGCGCAAGATGCTGCTCGCCTTCGCGCAGGACATCCGCGTGGTGCTGATCCGGCTCGCGTCGCGGTTGCAGTCGCTGCGCTATTACGCGGCCGCGAAGCTCGATCCGCCGCCCGACGTCGCGCGCGAGACGCTCGAGATCTATGCGCCGCTCGCGAACCGTCTCGGTATCTGGCAACTGAAGTGGGAGCTCGAGGATCTCGCGTTCCGCTTCGAGGATCCCGTCACCTACAAGCGGATCGCGAAGCTGCTCGACGAAAAGCGCATCGAGCGCGAGGCGTACGTCACGCAGGCGATCGCGCGGCTGCAGCACGAGCTCGCGGAAGCGCACATCCAGGCCGACGTGAGCGGCCGGCCGAAGCATATCTACAGCATCTGGCGCAAGATGCGCGGCAAGGAGCTCGATTTCTCCGAGCTGTACGACGTGCGCGCGTTTCGCGTGATCGTGCCCGACATCAAGGATTGCTACGCGGTGCTCGGCATCGTGCATCACCTGTGGCAGCCGGTGCCGAAGGAATTCGACGACTACATCTCGCGGCCGAAGCCGAACGGCTACAAGTCGCTGCATACGGTCGTGATCGGCGACGACGGCCGTGCGTTCGAAGTGCAGATCCGCACGCAGGAGATGCATCGCTTCGCCGAGTACGGCGTTGCCGCGCACTGGCGCTACAAGGAGGCCGGCGCGCGTGGCTATGGCGGCCAGTTCTCGGCGAGCGACAAGTACGACGAGAAGATTGCGTGGCTGCGCCAGTTGCTCGCGTGGAAGGACGACGTCGAGGACGGCACCGAAGTGTCGGGCGACCAGGCGTGGGCGCAATTGCGCGAGACGTCGCTCGACGACGATCACATTTACGTGCTGACGCCGCAGGCGCGCGTGATCGCGCTGCCGCAGGGCGCGACGCCGGTCGATTTCGCGTACCACCTGCACAGCGAGCTCGGCCATCGCTGCCGTGGCGCGCGCGTCGACGGCGTGATGGTGCCGCTGAACACGTCGCTCGCGAACGGCCAGACGGTCGAGATCGTCGCGGTGAAGGAAGGCGGCCCGTCGCGCGACTGGCTGAACCTGCAGCTCGGTTACCTGAAGAGCCCGCGTGCACGGCAGAAGGTGCGCGCGTGGTTCAACTCGATCGAGCAGGAAGAAAACGTCGCGCATGGTCGCGCGCTGGTCGAAAAGACGCTGCAGCGCGAGGGCAAGACGTCGGTCAACCTGGACAACCTCGCCGCGAAGCTCGGCTTCAAGTCGCCCGAGGAGCTGTTCTCGGTCGTCGGCAAGGAAGAATTCAGCCTGCGTAACGTCGAGCACGCGTTGTCCGACGCACCGCCGCCGGAACCGGCGCCCGAGGCGCCGGCCGATTTCGAGAAGCGCAGCAGCGGCGCGAGCGTCGCGCACGGCGCGTCGACTGGCGTGCTGGTGGTCGGCGTCGACGCGTTGCTGACGCAACTGGCGCGCTGCTGCCGTCCGGCGCCGCCCGATCCGATCAGCGGTTTCGTCACGCGCGGCAAGGGGATGTCGATCCACCGCACCGACTGCCCGACGTTTCGCCGGATGGTCGAGCGTGCGCCGGAACGCGTGCTGCAGACGACCTGGTCGGCCGACGTGCTGGGCGGGCGCGGCGCGTCCGTCTATCCGGTCGACCTGATGATCGAGGCGAGCGACCGGCAAGGGTTGCTGCGCGATATCTCCGAAGTGTTCGCCCGCGAAAAGATCAACGTCGTGGGCGTGAAGACGCAGAGCCGCCGCAATGCGGCATTCATGCAGTTCACGGTCGAGGTATCGAATTCGGCGCAGGTGCAGCGCGCATGTACGCTGCTCGGCGAGGTGCAGGGCGTCGTGCGGGCGGGGCGGAAGGTGTGATGGGGTCGGAACCGCGTTATTTTGCTGCGACCGCATAAAAACACTTGCCAAGCCCGTAACGGCTCCATATAATCTTAGCTTCTCTAGGCTCGTAGCTCAGCTGGTTAGAGCACCACCTTGACATGGTGGGGGTCGTTGGTTCGAGTCCAATCGAGCCTACCAACGAATTGAGAATGCCCGGCCTCCGGGTGTTCGATGCAGTACACAACTCAACGCGAACAAGGCGAATACGGTTATGACACCGCGAACGTTGACCGAAACCACTTCGGAGCGACGCTAGTCGAGGAACGTTTTCGCCCTTTCAGTTTGAGTGAAGTATCGAATGCGGCCCCTCGAAAGCGGGGCCGCATTTTTTTTGTCGCGAATTTTTCACGCGTGAGTTCGATCTCGCGTACCTGGTCTGCCGCCCACTGTCGGCATCACGGAGATTGCTATGGTTTCGATACGCTTGCCTGACGGCTCAGTTCGACAATACGAGCATCCGGTGACAGTTGCCGAGGTTGCGGCCTCGATCGGTCCCGGCCTTGCGAAGGCTGCGCTTGGTGGCAAGCTCGATGGCGAGCTCGTCGATACGTCGACGGTGATCGACCGCGACGCGTCGCTCGCGATCGTCACGGACAAGGATGCCGACGGCCTCGACATCATCCGCCACTCGACCGCCCACTTGCTCGCGTATGCGGTGAAGGAGCTGTATCCGGACGCGCAGGTGACGATCGGTCCGGTGATCGACAACGGTTTCTATTACGACTTCTCGTACAGCCGCCCGTTTACGCCGGAAGATCTCGAAAAGATCGAAAAGCGCATGCAGGAACTCGCGAAGAAGGACGAGCCGGTCACGCGCCGTGTCGTGTCGCGCGACGAGGCGGCCGGTTATTTCCGCAGCATCGGCGAGAAGTACAAGGCCGAGATCATCGAATCGATTCCGCAAAGCGACGAAATCAAGCTGTACTCGCACGGCGGCTTCACCGATCTGTGCCGCGGCCCGCACGTGCCCTCCACCGGCAAGCTGAAGGTCTTCAAGCTGATGAAGGTCGCGGGCGCGTACTGGCGCGGCGATTCGAAGAACGAGCAGCTGCAGCGCATCTACGGCACGGCCTGGACGAAGAAGGAAGACCAGGACCAGTACCTGCACATGCTCGAGGAAGCGGAAAAGCGCGACCACCGCAAGCTGGGCAAGCAGCTCGACCTGTTCCACATGCAGGAAGAGTCGCCGGGCATGGTGTTCTGGCATCCGAAGGGCTGGGCGCTGTGGCAGCAGGTCGAGCAGTACATGCGCCGCCGCGTCAATGAGGCCGGCTATCTCGAGATCAAGACGCCGATGATCATGGACCGCTCGCTGTGGGAAGCGTCGGGCCACTGGCAGAACTATCGCGAGAACATGTTCACGACGGAGTCGGAGAAGCGCGACTATGCGATCAAGCCGATGAACTGTCCGGGGCACGTCCAGGTGTTCAAGCACGGCTTGCGTTCGTACCGCGATCTGCCGCTGCGTTACGCGGAATTCGGCTCGTGCCACCGCAACGAGGCGTCGGGCGCGCTGCACGGCCTGATGCGCGTGCGCGGCTTCGTGCAGGACGATGCGCACATCTTCTGTACGGAAGATCAATTCATCTCGGAATCGATCGCGTTCAACACGCTGGCCATGAGCGTGTACAAGGATTTCGGTTTCGATCACATCGACATCAAGCTGTCGCTGCGCCCCGACCAGCGTGCCGGTACGGACGAGACGTGGGATCGTGCCGAGCAAGGTTTGCGCGATGCGCTGACGGCTTGTGGTCTCACGTGGGAAGAGTTGCCAGGTGAGGGCGCGTTCTACGGCCCGAAGATCGAGTACCACATCAAGGACGCGCTCGGCCGCTCGTGGCAGTGCGGCACGCTTCAGCTCGACATGGTGCTGCCGGAGCGCCTGGGTGCCGAATACGTCGCGGAAGACAACAGCCGCCGCCGGCCGGTGATGCTGCACCGCGCGATCGTCGGTTCGATGGAGCGTTTCCTCGGCATTTTGATCGAGCACCATGCTGGTGCAATGCCGGTCTGGCTCGCGCCGTATCAGGCAATTGTGCTCAATATCGCCGAAAGTCAGGCCGAATATGCGCAGTCTCTGGCCCAATCGTTGCAAAAACAAGGGGTTAGAGTGGCGGCCGATTTGCGCAACGAGAAGATTAGCTATAAAATACGCGAGCACACGCTGGAAAAGGTGCCTTATCTCCTCGTCGTGGGCGATAAGGAGCGTGATGCGCAAACGGTAGCCGTGCGTGCCCGTGGCGGCGTCGATCTTGGCGTAATGCCGGTCGAAGCCTTCGTTGAGCGTCTGCAGGAAGACCTGCGCTCGTTCAAGTAACCGCCCTGGCAGCGCGGCTCGTTTTTTTAATTTTTAGAGGAAACGTAACATCGCTACTGATAAGTCGTCGCACCGCATCAACGGTGAAATCACTGCGCCGGAAGTGCGCCTGGTCGGGATCGAGAACGAACCGCTCGGTATCGTAAAACTCGCTGACGCTTTCCGTAAATCGGAAGAACTGGATGTTGACCTGGTGGAAATCGCGCCGCAAGCGGTGCCGCCGGTTTGCCGTCTGATGGATTACGGCAAGTTCAAGTACCAGGAATCGAAGAAGCAGCACGAAGCGAAGCTGAAGCAGAAGGTCATCCAGGTCAAGGAAGTCAAGTTCCGCCCGGGTACCGATGACGGGGATTACAACGTCAAGCTCCGCAATCTCGTGCGCTTCCTCGAAGAGGGCGACAAGACGAAGATCACGTTGCGTTTCCGCGGCCGTGAAATGGCTCACCAGGAAATCGGTATGCGGATGCTCGAACGTCTGCGCACGGATCTCGAGGAAGTCGGCCAGGTCGAGCAGATGCCGAAGATGGAAGGGCGCCAGATGATCATGGTGCTCTCGCCGAAGAAAAAGAAGTAACGGGCCCGCGCGCGTCGCGCGCAGGTTCGACAGTGGTTCGGCGCGTTGCCCGGTCAGGGCGGCGCGCCAACAATGACGGCGGCTGCGCAAGCGGGTCGCCGTACACAAGTGGACTGGGTTTCGAAGGGCGGGTCAAGGGCGCAAGCCAACCGCACACCCATCGCCATCTAATAAACTGGAGTTGTTCGTCATGCCTAAGATGAAGACCAAGAAGAGCGCTGCAAAGCGCTTCGTGGTGCGTCCGGGCGGTACCGTCAAGCGCGGTCAAGCCTTCAAGCGCCACATCCTGACCAAGAAAACCACGAAGAACAAGCGCCATCTGCGCGGCGCAACGGCAGTTCATGATTCCGATCTGAACTCCGTCCGCGCGATGCTCCCGTTCGCGTAACCCCTCAACTGATACTCCAAGGAGAGAAACATGCCTCGAGTCAAACGTGGGGTAACCGCACGGGCCCGCCACAAGAAGATCATCAACCTGGCCAAGGGTTATCGCGGCCGCCGCAATAACGTCTACCGCATCGCCAAGCAGGCGGTGATGCGCGCTGGTCAGTACGCGTACCGCGATCGCCGCAACAAGAAGCGTGTGTTCCGCGCACTGTGGATCACGCGTATCAACGCGGCAGTTCGCCAGCACGACATGACCTACAGCGTGTTCATCAACGGCCTGAAGAAGGCGTCGATCGAACTCGACCGTAAGGTGCTGGCCGACATGGCGGTGTTCGACAAGGCTGCTTTTGCTGCGATCGTCAAGCAGGTGAAAGCCGCCGTTGCAGCCTAATTGCGAAATTAGCACTGCGTGGTTAGTTGCAGCGAGGTTCCGGTAGTCTCGGCCGCTGCAGCGAAAACGGGGCTCTTCCGAGCCCCTTTTTTGTTTGGTGGGCGGTTTCGCTCGCCAAGACCGAATGACGTTGGAAATGATGGGATCTATGGATCTGGACCAGATTGTCGCCGACGCGCAGCAGTCCTTCGAACAGGCTGCCGACATCACCACGCTCGAAAACGAGAAAGCACGATTTCTCGGCAAATCGGGTGCGCTGACCGAGTTGCTGAAGGGCCTCGGCAAGCTCGATCCCGAAGCACGCAAGACCGAAGGCGCCCGCATCAACGTCGCGAAGCAGCAGGTTGAAGCCGCGCTCACCGCCCGTCGCCAGGCGCTGGCCGACGCGCTGCTGAATCAGCGCCTCACTGCCGAAGCGATCGACGTGACGTTGCCCGGCCGCGGCGCCGGCGCCGGCAGCCTGCACCCCGTGATGCGCACGTGGGAGCGGGTCGAACAGATTTTCGGCTCGATCGGTTTCGACGTGGCCGACGGCCCCGAAATCGAGACCGACTGGTACAACTTCACGTCGCTGAACAGCCCGGAGAACCATCCGGCGCGTTCGATGCAGGACACCTTCTACGTCGAAGGCAAGGATGCCGACGGCCGCCAGCTGCTGCTGCGCACGCACACGAGCCCGATGCAGGTGCGTTATGCGCGCATGAACCGTCCGCCGATCAAGGTGATCGCGCCGGGCCGCACGTATCGCGTCGACAGCGATGCGACCCACTCGCCGATGTTCAATCAGGTCGAGGGGCTGTGGATCGACGAAAACATCAGCTTCGCCGACCTCAAGGGCGTCTATACCGACTTCCTGAAAAAATTCTTCGAGCGCGACGACATCCTCGTGCGCTTCCGTCCGTCGTATTTCCCGTTCACGGAACCGTCGGCCGAGATCGACATGATGTTCGAGCAAGGCAAGAACGCCGGCAAGTGGCTCGAAATTTCCGGCTCGGGGCAGGTGCATCCGACCGTGATCCGCAACATGGGCCTCGACCCCGAGCGCTACATCGGTTTTGCGTTTGGCAGCGGCCTCGAGCGCCTGACGATGCTGCGCTACGGCGTCCAGGATCTGCGGCTGTTCTTCGAGAACGACCTGCGTTTCCTGCGCCAGTTCGCATAACGCCGCTCGTTGCGCCGACCTGTGCCCGCGCACGCCCCCGATGGACGTTTCCGACGGGGCCCGGGCGTCGATCTAACCTGTTTCGAACGTAGACATCCATGCAATTCCCTGAATCCTGGTTGAGAACCTTTGTCGACCCGCAGCTGACGACCGACGAGCTGTCGCACGCGCTGACGATGGCGGGGCTCGAAGTCGAATCGCTGAGCAAGGCTGCGCCGCCGACGTCGAAGATCGTCGTGGGCCGCGTGCTCGAAGTCGTCAAGCATCCGGATGCGGACAAGCTCAATGTCTGCCAGGTCGACGCCGGCACCGGCGCGACGCTGAACATCGTGTGCGGCGCGCCGAACGTGGCGCCCGGCATCAAGGTGCCGGTCGCGCTGGTCGGTGCGGAACTGCCGTCGGCGGAAGAGGGCGGCAAGCCGTTCGCGATCAAGCTGTCGAAGCTGCGCGGCGTGGAGAGCCAGGGGATGCTGTGCTCGGCGCGCGAGCTGAAGTTGTCCGAGGATCACAGCGGGCTGCTGATCCTGCCGGAAGACACGCCGGTCGGTCAGGACATCCGCGAGACCCTCAATCTCGACGACACGATCTTCGAAATCAAGCTGACGCCGAACAAGGCCGACTGCCTGTCGGTGTTCGGTATCGCCCGCGAGACGGCCGCGATCACCGGCGCACCGCTGACGCCGGTCGACATCCGCCCGGTGAACGTCGAGCTCGACGAAACGCTGCCCGTGCGCATCGCCGCGCCCGATCTGTGCGGCCGCTTCTCGGGCCGCGTGATCCGCGGCGTGAACGCGCATGCGAAGACGCCGCAGTGGATGGTCGAGCGCCTCGAGCGTTCGGGCCAGCGCAGCGTGTCCGCGCTCGTCGACATCTCGAACTACGTGATGTTCGAACTCGGCCGCCCGTCGCACGTGTTCGATCTCGACAAGATCCACGGCGGCATCGAAGTCCGCTGGGGCAAGCGCGGCGAATCGCTGAAGCTGCTCAACGGCAATACGGTCGAACTCGACGAAACGGTCGGCGTGATCGCGGACGACCGTCAGGTCGAAAGCCTGGCCGGCATCATGGGCGGCGACAGCACGGCCGTCACGCTCGATACGACCAATATCTATCTGGAAGCCGCGTTCTGGTGGCCGGACAGCATCCGCGGCCGCGCGCGCAAGTACAATTTCTCGACCGATGCGGCGCATCGCTTCGAGCGCGGCGTCGATTACGCGACGACCGTCGAGCACGTCGAGCGCATCACGCAGCTGATTCTCGAGATCTGCGGCGGCAAGGCCGGCCCGGTCGACGATCAGGCGGTGAACCTGCCGCAGCGCGCGCCGGTGAAGATGCGTGTGTCGCGCGCGAACCGCATCATCGGCGTGAAGATCGACGCCGACGAGATCGCGGATATCTTCACGCGCCTCGGCCTGCCGTTCGAGCGTGAAGACGACGCGTTCCTCGTCACGCCGCCGTCGCATCGCTTTGACATCGAGATCGAGGAAGACCTGATCGAGGAAGTGGCGCGCATCTACGGCTTCGAGAAGATCCCGGCCCGGCCGCCGGTCGCGACGAGCGAAATGCGCGCGACCCACGAGACGCGGCGGTCGATCCACGACATCCGTCACGCGCTGGCCGCGCGCGACTACGCGGAAACCGTCAACTTCAGCTTCGTCGATGCGGAGTGGGAGCACGATTTCGCGGGCAACGACAACCCGATCCGCCTGCTGAACCCGATCGCGAGCCAGCTCTCGGTGATGCGTACGACGCTGTTCGGCAGCCTGATCGCCGTGCTGCGCCACAACCTGAACCGCCGTGCCGATCGCGTGCGCGTGTTCGAATCGGGGCGCGTGTTCGTCGCCGATCCGTCGGTGAAGGCCGGCGAGCTGGCGGTCGAAGGCCATGCGCAGCCCAAGCGCGTCGGCGCGCTGGCGTACGGTCCGGCACTCGACGAGCAGTGGGGCGTGACGACCCGCGCGGTCGATTTCTTCGACGTGAAGGGCGATCTC
This sequence comes from Burkholderia sp. 9775_39, assembly GCF_015712225.1. Taxonomy (NCBI): domain Bacteria; kingdom Pseudomonadati; phylum Pseudomonadota; class Betaproteobacteria; order Burkholderiales; family Burkholderiaceae; genus Burkholderia; species Burkholderia sp. 9775_39. The sequence continues at coordinate 17,952 of NZ_JACCQC010000016.1, forward strand.
GAAGCGCTGCTCGCGCCGGCGGTTGCGCGTTTCGTGAAGGCCGAGCATCCGGCCCTTCATCCGGGCCGCAGCGCACGCATCGAAATCGATGGCCGCGCGGTCGGCTGGATCGGCGAGTTGCATCCGCGCCTGATGCAGAAATATGAGCTGCCGCACCCGCCGGTGATGTTCGAGATCGACGCGGACGCGCTGATCGCCCGTGCGCTGCCCGCGCCGACCGACGTGTCGAAATTCCCGCCGGTCCGTCGCGATATCGCCGTTGTCGTCGATCAGGCGGTCGAGGTTCAGGCACTTTTCGACGAAATGAAGAAGGCGCTTGCCGAAGAGGCCTGCCGATTCGTTCAGAAGGTTGTACTCTTCGACGAATTTCGTGCAAAATCAAATACTTCCGGTGGTCTTGCCGCGAACGAGAAGAGCCTTGCCTTCCGCGTGACGCTGCAGGATGCGGCTGGCACGCTGCAGGACGAGGTCGTCGACCAGGCGATTCAGACGCTGGTCGAGCGGATGGCTCGCGCCGGGGCGCGCCTGCGCGGCTAAGGAGAGGGCCCGCCCGTTCGCGGGCGGCTTTTTTCCATCGTAAGTTTTGATTCAACGCGCTGTATGGCAGATATGAACGACATGACCTCGAGTGAATTCGAAGCCCTCCTGACGGCGCAACGCAGCGCGATGAACCGCGACGCTTCGGCGCCGGCGTCCACCGAGACGCCGACGCTGACGAAGGCGGAACTGGCGGAGCTGCTGTTCGACAGCGTCGGGCTGAACAAGCGTGAAGCGAAGGACATGGTCGAGGCGTTTTTCGAAGTGATCCGCGACGCGCTCGAAAACGGTGAAAGCGTCAAGCTGTCGGGGTTCGGCAATTTCCAGTTGCGCGACAAGCCGCAGCGTCCGGGCCGCAATCCGAAGACGGGCGAGGCGATTCCGATCGCGGCCCGCCGGGTGGTAACCTTCCACGCGAGCCAGAAGCTGAAGGCGCTGGTCGAAAACGGCGCGGAGTAAGACGCGCGCCCACGCCCCGCGCGGCCGCCGCGCACCCTTTACCGACGGTTAACCGACGATGACCACCACGGTTGAGAAAGTCGTCTTGCCTCCGATTCCCGCGAAGCGCTACTTCACGATCGGCGAAGTCAGCGAACTGTGCGGGGTCAAACCACATGTGCTGCGTTACTGGGAACAGGAATTCACTCAACTGCGGCCGGTGAAGCGGCGCGGCAACCGGCGGTATTACCAGCATCACGAAGTGCTGCTGATCCGGCGGATTCGCGAATTGCTGTACGAGCAGGGCTTCACGATCAACGGCGCGCGCAACCGGCTCGATTCGCCGGGCAGCGAGCGGGCCGCGGCGGAGCCAGCCGAATCCGACGCGCAGGCCGTCGATGCGCGTGGGGCGGCCAAGCCGGGCGCAACCGTCGACGTCATCGCGTTGCGGCAGGCGTTGCTGGACGTGATCGACGGACTGAAACACGACTGAGCGCACGGCGCGCAGGCAGCATTGAAAAAGCCCGGTTGGCGACCTGCCACCGGGCTTTTTCATGCGGGTCGCGCATGCGGATCAGCGCGATGCGAGCGGATTCTTCTGCCCGATGTCGACGACCAGCGTGCCGTCCGGCAGCATCCGCACCGAGCCCTGCGCGACCTGGCTGCGGTATCCGTACAGGTCGAACCGCATCGGGCCCGCCTCGGCCGAATTCCGGATCAACGCGCGCACGTTCAGTTCGAGCACGTTGAACATCTTCATGTCGCCGCCTTCCATCCACATGTAGCTCGGTGCATCGATCTGCGGCCGCTTCGGCGCGGCTGCACCCGCTGCGCGCCGGAACGTGAGACGCAAGCCGTCGCGTTCGACCGTTGCCTGGCCGAGCTTGCCGTTCAGCACGGGCGGCGGGAACACGGTGTACTGGTCGAGCACGAGCGTGTCGCCGCGCAGTTCCGCGCCGCGTCGGCGCAACGGCGTCAGCGACGCGAGCTCGATGCCGAGCGAGCGCAGCAGCGTCGCCTGCGGGATGCCGAGCACCGACACCTGCGACGGCTTGAAGGCGAGGTGCCGGTCGTCGAGCACCGTCAGCGAGCCCTTCATGTCGGTCGGCAGCCAGACCCCCGGCACGTGATTCCACAGCTTGATGCCGCCCTGGACGCGCAGGTTCTGCCCGTCCGCGCTCAGTTGCAGGTCGTTCAGCGAACGCGGCGAATAGTCGAGCAGGTAGTTGTTGAAGAGCGCCGACATCGCCTTCCACGATTCGACGACCGTGCCGCCGAGAATGCGGATGTCGTACTGGTTCGGATCGTCGAGATCGACCGGTTCGCCGGGCCGCCTCGACACGAGTTCCACGTCGAGATCCTCGACATGAAAGCCGATATCGCCGGACAGGTTGAAGTCGACGTTGCGCAGATGGATCGTCGGGTTGCGGTTCGACACGTGCCGTTCGTTGAACGGCGTCGTCGACGTGCGCCGCATCGCGACCTTCTGCATGCCGGGCCGCATCGCATCCGCCGCGAGCGCGTACGCTTCCCAGTGCTGGCGCACGTCGCGCAGCGCAGTCTGCTGCGCGGCGAGGAAGCTGTCGTTCAGGCGCGCCGCCGCGTTGCCGAGCAGCGCGCCGCTCGCCGGGCCCGTATACGAAGGCATCCGGATCGCCATCGCGCCGCTTTCGTCGAAGTTGAAGTAACCGGCCGACACCTGGTCGCGATAGTGATACAGGTCGAACACGAACGTCTGCTCGCGCTTCGACGAATCGACCGGACCGATCAGGATGTCGGCGTTCATCGGCATCGAGCGCATGAACTTCACGTCGCCGCCGCGGATGTACATCGCCTGCTGCGGGGCATTCGCCGGCATCGCGAAGCCGGCATGCGTGCCGTCGTCGAGCTTCAGGTCGAGGCCTGCCGGCGTCACGCGCACGGCGGTGATCGTGAGCTTCAGGCGCGGTGGCGGCATCAGCTTGTCGACCGCCATCACGAGATCGTCGCCGGCAAGTTGCGCGATCGGGGTCTGCACCTTCAGCAGGTCGGCCATCTTCACGTTGGCCGCGCGCATCACCGGCTGCGCGTTGATACCCGACACGCGTACGCCGGTCGGGTGGAACACGAGCTGGCTGCCGTCGCGGATCGCGAGCGTGCCGGTCAGCGAGAACGGTACCCAGCCGTCGCGCTGCATCTCGCCTTGCAGATGGATCACGCCGTCGCCGGCCGACACCGCGAGCTTGCGCAGCGGCGCGTTGCGATAGCCGAAGATGTAGGTGTTGAAGAGGGCGGTCAGCTTCGCATTGTCGAGCGTCACCGTGCCTTCATGTACGTCGATCTCGAAGCTCGTCGGATCGTCGAAGACGATCGGCGCGCCGGCCTGCGTCGGCACGAGCGTGGCCGACAACTGGTGGATGAAGAAGCCGAGGTTGTTGACGATGCGGAAATCGACGTCGCGCAGGAACGTCATCGCGCCGTTCTGGCCCGAGTCGCGCAGCGTGAACGGGCGCGGCTGCGTGAGGCTGATCGATGCGAGCGACGGCACGGTGCGCGCGATCTGCTGTTCGCGCGCGAGCCGCTCGGCCTTGGTGCGTTCGATCTTCGTCGATGCGATGGACGTGTTGCTGTCGCGCTGCGCGGCCGATTCCGCACAGCCGGTGCAGAGGACTGCAAGCGCCAGCGCGCCGCAGCCGAACACGCGGGACGTCGTGGGCGATCCCGGGGCGACCGTGCGTCGCAGGCCGGAAAACCAGTCGAAAATTGCCAAAGGCGAGCGATGGCCGCGCCGGACCGCATTCCGCATCGTCTGTCTCCATGTCTTGTCTTGATCGACGGCGGCGCGCGCGACTGCACGGCGCGAGCGTCGATGCCGTGCAGTGTGTCATAGCGCGCTAGAGCGGCGTTACCAAACAACGGACGCCCGGGCGCGGGGCGCCGGCGGGCGGCCAGACAACGGATTCGCGGTGGATGGACGGCCGTATCAAACGGCTGTTTGGTTTGTGCGGGCCGGCGGTCGGCGTCTTTCGAGGCAGCCCTGAAAAACCGCGGCCGGCCTTGGCCGGCGCGGGTTTCACCGGATGCGCACAGCAACGGCCGGTCAGACCAGCAGGCGCTCCCGGATCGCGTTTTGCGTGGCCGGATCGAGTTGCAGGCCGTTCTCGAGGTACGACGCCATCGAGCCGTACGACGTCGCGACCTGATCGAAGGCCGCCTGCAGATAGTCGGCGTGTGCGCCTTGCAGTGCGGTCATCATGTCCGCCGCGTTTTGTCCGCCGGCTTGTCGGGCATGGGCGACCGAAGCGGCGATATCGGCTGCGCTATAGACGTTGGTCAGCAGGTAGTCGGCCAGAATCGTTTGCCCGGAGATGCCGAGGATCGAGTGCAGAATGGCGGTCGCCCAGCCGGTGCGATCCTTGCCGGCCGTGCAGTGGAACACCCGGTTGTCGCCGCTGCCCGCGAAGCCGGTGAACAGCGCGTGGTAGCTGGCGTGCGCGCTGTCCGACGTGACGAATGCGCGATACATGCTCAGCATGAATGCCGTCGCGGTCGCGCCGGTCGTCGGAATCGGGTCGATACTGGCGGCCCCGAGCACGTTGAGGTTTTGCCAGGCGGCGCCGGCGAGCGGTACATCGGGTTGCGTCTTGATCTCGGCGGGCGTGCGCAGGTCATCGACCTGCGTGATGCCGAGCGTGCCGACGGTCGCGACGTCGGCGGCGGACAGCGCGAGCGCGGACGAGCGATAGATCGCGCCTTTCTTCATCTTCGCGCCGCTGGTCGTCACGTAGCCGGTTCCGTCCGGCCCGGCCGTGTCGCGAAAGTTCGACGCGGACGCCAGCCGCGGCGTCGTGACCGGCGCGACCGCTATCGCGTCGCCGCCGCATGCCGACAGCAGCGACGCGCTTCCCAGCGCGATGCCGATCGTGCCGGCGCCCAGCCGGAGAAAATGTCGACGGGAAATTTCGTTTTTCTGATGCATTCGATGCCCTGTGTCGGAGACGGTTACCAGGCGTCGCGACCGCGGTGCCGCTGCCCGCGCGCGACATGGCAAGGCCGGGGCGAGCCGGGTCGATCGGCATGCAGTCGGACGGCTTGCCGGGCACGTCGATCTCGCGCCGGCTTACCGCACGGTAGCGATTTGCCGTCAAGCGGCCATCGTCCTTTTCGATTAGGGGCGAATGCCGGGTAGCGGCGCGGCCCCGGGCATCGACCGATACGCGCGGCGATGGCGGCGAGGTAAGATCGGCATCAGTGGCGGGTTCGATATCACGACACGGCAGCCATCACGGGGAAGCGCCATGGACCTGAAGGAAGTCGACGTACTCGGTGCGGGGGTGGGCGATCACTGGTACTACGCGTCGAAGGCGAGCGCGATTCGCCGGTTCCTGGGCGCGTCGGGCGCGAACCGGATACTCGACGTCGGTGCGGGCTCCGGTTTTTTCTCGAAGCATCTGCTCGAACGCACGCAAGCGACGGAAGCGTGGTGTGTCGATACGAGCTATGCTGACGACAGCGACGGCGAGGCGGCCGGCAAGCCCATCCACTTTCGGCGTGCCGTCGATCGATTCGATGCCGATCTCGTGTTGCTGATGGACGTGCTCGAGCATGTCGACGACGACGTCGGGCTGCTGACGCAGTACGTGCAGGGTGCGCCGTCGGGCAGCCGGTTCCTGATCACGGTGCCCGCGTTCCAGTTCCTGTGGAGCGGCCACGACGATTTCCTCGAACACAAGCGCAGGTATACGCTCGGCGGCCTCGAGGGCGTGGTGCGGCGTGCCGGGCTCGACGTCGAGCACGGCGCCTATTATTTCGGCCTCACGTTTCCGCTCGCGGCCGCGTTGCGGCTGGGCGAGCGGGCGCGTTCGCAGCCGCGCGAGCCTGCGTCGCAACTGCGTCGTCATCATCCGTTCGTCAACGGCTTGCTGAAGACGATCTGCCGCATCGAGCTGCCGATGTTCCGCTTCAATCGCGTCGCCGGCCTGACGGTCATCTGCGTCGCACGCAAGCGGTGACGACGATGCGCGGTGAGTGCCGCGGATTGCCTGCATCGCCGCCATCACGCCAAAAAATTGCACGAGAACATTCACAAAATGCATGCGACCCGTTCTAAATCGGGAAACTGTCTGTTATAATTTTTTTCTTTCGGGGCGTAGCGCAGCCTGGTAGCGTACCTGCATGGGGTGCAGGTGGTCGGAGGTTCAAATCCTCTCGCCCCGACCAGACAAGAACCCGCACGGCGTAAGGCTGTGCGGGTTTCTTACTTGGTGCTCAATTTTTGCGCAAATTGGAGGCCGTATTAGAGAATCTCTAATATCGGGGCGCGATCTATGCAGATTTGAGCGTCGGCAAGTGAAGGACGACGTTCGATCGCGGTACCTCCCGCGACTTGATGTAGGTCTCGGTCGTCGCCGTATCGGTGTGGGCGCCGGCGACTCGCAGCTCCTCGATCGCGTAGCCGGCGCGCTTGGCATCGGTCATCGCCTTCGCGCGAATATCCTTGATGGTGTAGGGTTTACCCTTGATCGACGCATCGAACTTCTCGACGCGCTCGATCGCACCATCCCACGCGTCGCGGCACGCCTGGTCGGTCTTCGGATTGCCTTTTTTGTCGCGGATCACGTACTTCTGGCCGAACGCAGGGTCGAGCAGCTCCGCGCGCGCGAGCACCGCGTCGATGTCGGGTGTGATCGGCCAGTCGACCGCCTCGCCGCTCGAGTCTTCGGTCTTCGTCGGAACGAAGTGGATCACGCCGGCCTCGCGGTCGATCTGGTCCCAGCGCAGCAGCCGGATTTCTGTTGACCGCTGGCAGGTCAGGTAGCACAGGTCGACAAAGCACTGCATCATGGCGCCGGTCGGGACCGTGCCGATGATCGTCCGCTCGTTCTGCTTCCCCTCGTTCTTCTTGTACCGATAGGTCATCAGGGCGGCGCGGACGGCGAGGAAATGCCGGTCCGGGATGTAGACGTCCCGGTCCTTCGGCTTCTTCACCTTGACCTCGCGGCAGGGGTTCACCTGCATCAGCTTCTTCTTCCGGATCACCCAACTAAAAAACCGCGTCAGCCACGCCTTCATGGCGCGCTGCATGGGGAGCTTCTCGCCCCATTTCATCGTCAAAAAGTCCTCCACCGCGCCGGCGTCGATCCGCTCGACGTTCCAATCGCGCAGCGCCGAGATCACCGCATCACCGCGCCGAACCCACTCGTCGCGATAGGTCTCCGCATACTGCTTCTTGTGGGTGTCGACATACTCGCCGACGAGCCGCGGGATATTGCCGATGCCGGTGGTCGGCTCGAACTTCCGCTTCTCCTCGGCGAGCCGCTCGTGCATGCGGATGTCGCCGTCGTCGACGCGGCACAGTCGCTTCCACTTCCCGTCGGGACGCACCCAGTAGAACGAGCCGTCGCGCATATAAACGCGACTCGGCAGCCCGTCTGGCCGTTTTCGGCGGCGTGCATTCATGGGTTGTTGTCCTAGTAGATCCGTGGCCGCTCGAACACGGCTTCGGAGCGTGCTTCCGCCGTCCGGAGGCCGAGCTTCGCCTCGGTGAGGAGCCGGAACGTTTCCCACGTCAGCGCGATGCTGCCGTCGTCACGCCGCGGCACGTCGACGCTGAATTGAGCCTTGAACCAGGCCGCCTGCGCGCTGTAACGCTTTTTTCCGGTTGCCTGCTCCAGATCGGCCGCTGTCATCAGACCGGTGCTCATCGTTCGATCCTCCGAAATTCAACAACCCATACCCAGGGATTGGCTTCCCAGCCGTGGCCGCGGGCAGCGTTGATGCCGTCCCATAGCGTCAAGAACGAGCCGATCGGGTTTCCCGAGGCCATTCCTTCCTCGGAATAGTCCCGCCACATACCCTTCAGATCAGGGTCGTCGGTTTTGAACGGTTCGATGCCTTCAGCGATCGCATCCGATTCGCTGATGCTCTGGAGGCGCTCGGCGCGCACGCCGGTGATCTCGAGCGTGATGCGCGACGCCCAGCGCGGCATGTGGATGGACGGCGTCCAGCCGCGCGATTCCTTGGCGTCGAGCGCCTGGAACGTGTCGAGGTCGATGTCGACTTCGGCGCGGCCGTCGTCGGCCTGGTACGCGATACCGGCATAGCGGCGTGTCGGTCGGCCGCCTTCGAACGTCTCGGTGCCGATGCGGCGCACCTCATGCGTTTCGCGCACCCACAGACGGTCGCCGACGTCGCCATGCGGGCAGACGCAGCAATCTCGGGCGCCGGTATGTCGCCGACATATTTCGCCGTGCAGCCGCCGGCCGTCGTCGGCTCCCATGCGCCGAGTGGGTTGTTGTGCGGCAACCGGATAACGCGACGCGTCTGCGTTTTCCGGCCTTCGAGGATCGCGCGCACCATCGGGCTACTGAAGAGGATTGGTCGTTCCTTCATCACATGTCTCCGCTTTCCAACGCGCCGGTATCGCGCCATTCATAGGGTTGCGGCGCGGCTCGAGGCGGTTCGGTAGCGATGCCGATACCCGTCATGTCTATGGTTCCATCCAGCATGAAAAGGTGGCTGTAGCCGGCGGCGCGCAGTTTGCCCGCAATTTCCTGGAACGCGGATGCCGACAAGGCAAGCGTTGCGACGGTATAGGTCATCGGGTGCTCCGCAGATAGTCCTGCAGCTGCACGACATACTCGTCGTGCGTCGGATGGTCGGAGACGACCAGCGTGCAGTGGTGGCTGGAGAAGACGCCACCGCCGATGGAGCGCTCGGGCATTTCGCCGGCGGCGATGAGCGCGGCCATGTCGGTGAGGGCGTTCGCCAAGTGCTGGGGCGTGTCGGCCTGGATGACAGCCTCGAACCGGACGGCGCGTTTCGGTGCTTCGTTCAAGACATCACCTCGGCAGGTTCGATGAGGTTGGCTGCAACCCATTGGCGCATGCGCGTCCAGCGCTCTTCGGGCGTCTCGAAAACGGTTTTCCCGAGGACGTGATCCCAGCGATAGCCGTTCTCGTCGTTTTCGAAAACGACCTCTGCGGCGAGAGCGGGGGCGATATTGAAGGCCGCGGCGACTGCTTCTCTGTCCTCCGGATCGATGCTCTTGAGATCGAGTCCGCGAACTTGCCCGAGGACCCCCAGCGTGCAGAAATCACCGTCTGCAGCCTGCAGCTCATTGGTGATCAAGCGTTTTTCCGGCATTGCGTCGAGCGCTGCGGCGAGATCCCGGAGCAGCGCCTGTCCGCGCTTACCGCGAATCGCGCGCATGACAGCCCCGCGCCACAGTTCAACGTTCTCGCAATCGTCGCTATATCCACTTCTGCTCATGACTGGGACTCCGGGAGGTTGTCGGTCGGTGCAGCAGCTGCACGAGCTGCGTGACGGTCGGCGATGAACTGCTTCAGCCACTCGACCGCGTCATCGGGCGAGCCGAGCGAGCCGGTGACCTTGCGACGTTTGTTCATCGCGCTGCACTGATCGAGGGTGATCGGGACGGCGCCGGCGGCGATCGCGGCGGCGCGCTTGCTGATCGCGATGTCGAAGTGCTCGTCGCGCGTACCGCGGTGCTGGATCCACTTCGGATTGACGTCGATCGTGCGGACCATGGCGAGTAGCTCGCCGGTCGTGTCCGCAATGAGGTGCGACATCTTGTAGATGCGGCCACTTGCCGTTTTGAATTCGCCGATCGGGTGGCGATACATGTCATCGACGTAGACGGTCATTGCGTTGCTCCTACCGGATCGCTGTCGATTTCGTCGTCAGCATCGGCACCGGGGAATAGGGCGAGCGCCTCGTCGCAGTGTGCAAGGATCGATTCAGCGTTCTTCCGGAGCGCTGCGATGCCACCGTACGAGCGCATCGCGCCGCAGGCGAGCACCGCCTTCACTGCGCGGCCGATTTCCTCGCTGTTCGACCAACGACGAATTTCCACGCCGCTGATGCGCTCGATGTCGGCGATCTGCTTCCGCAGGTCTTCGAGTTCTCCAGTTCGGTGCTCGACTTCGCGCTTGATGCGCTTCTCGTCGCCTTCGCGCAGCCGCGCGATCTCGGCGCCGACGGCGGCCGCCACGATTCCCTCGTCGGCCGCGCTCGCGCGGCGCATCAGTGCGGCGACGAACTGCCGCGTTACCGCCTCCGATTCAAGCTTCGGCGCGGCGACCAGTTCGCGCAGCGTGCCGCCCGGCTTCACCTCGTAGTGGCCCCACGTCGGCGGCAGCTCACCGTCCTTCAGCACGCCGGCCGGCGCGACGATCCACCAGTGGTCGCAGTAGCGCTGGACCGGCGCCGACTTCGACGGGTCCTTCAGCTCGCGCAGCCAGTCCGAGCGGCTGACCTTCACCTCCATCCCGTGGATCGCGAGGCCGCGCGACGGCCACAGGTTCATCGCGACCGCGTCGGCCCAGCGGTTGTGGCGCGCGCCGGTCGCATCGGCCACTTCGAAGAAAAGCGCCCACTCGGGCGAGCAGAACCGCGCACGCAGCGCAGCTTTCACTTCAGCCGTTTGCATGGTCGTCCCCTTCGATGGATTCGGCGCGGTCGATACGCTCGATCGCGGCGAGGATTAGCGCGCCGGCTTTAACGAGATTTCGGCGAAGAGTCGTCGGCTTCCACCAGGCGGCCGCCCATGGCCATGCCGGCGGCGGATCTCCGGCAGGGAATGCGAGCGTGTACATCGCATAGCAGCCTGCCGCGCATGACAATTCGTGGTCCCGATATTTGTCGTCATGATCGGGCGTCCAGCCTTCCTTGTCGACTTGTCGGCGACGCTCCGCAATGACGTCCCGCACCGCCTGCGTGTCATGCGCCACCCACGCCGGCGGTTTCCCGAGCGGAGGCTTCCATTGCTCAGCGCCATCCACGTATGTGTAACCCACAGCTTCAAGGGTTCGCACGGCTGCGTTACGTGCGCGGAGCGCAGCCTCGCGCGCTTCGTCGCGCGCTTTACGCATCTTGAAGAAGCCGCACGGTTCGGCAGCACCGTTCTCGACGTTTCGATCGTCTCCGCAATCGTTAAGGCAATCGCAATTCGGTTTCTGGCTCATGATTGGTTTCCGGTGCGAGCGGCGTCGATGGCGAACTGAAGCGCCGGCCGCATGTTGTGGATGCCTAGGCTTTCGAAGTACGTGCCGACCTCGCGCACGATTTCAGGCGTCACGGGCGCGCGGCCGAACTCCATCGCGGACAGCTTTGCGGGAGACAGCAGCAAGGCTTGTCCCATGTCGTACAGCGACGTCTGTGCGACGATCCGCAGCGCACGAACGAGCATGCCGTAGGGTGTGAGCGAATTCGTGAGGCTCGGCTGCTCATACGTCACCTCGGCGCGGGACGGCGGCGCGATCGTGACGCGCTCGAGCATGTCGATATGGCCAATGGCTTCGCCACCGCAGACCGGACACGGCACCTGAACGGATGCGGATAGTTGCTGGCGGCCAGAACGGTCGAGCAGCCCGGTAAGACGTTCAAGCAGTCGCAGTTCGGCTTCATAGAATGCCTTCGCGTCCAGATCGTCGCCCCAGTCACCGTCGACGGTGTGGCAACTCTTCAGCGCATCGGCGCTGCGCGAAATGCTCTGACAGGCATCCATGATCGTAGAGCGAGCGCTGGAGGTGACATTGCTATTCGACATGCCTGTCTCCTGCGCGTGCAGCATCGATGGCGGCGCGGCCTTTCTTCGTAATGGTGAAGTGGTCGCATTCAAGTAACCCCTCTCCGGCCCACTTCATCAACAGGCCATAGTCGACGCAGGTTTCGCCGTCATCGTCGAAGTCTTGGCAAGCACGCAGGAACTCGTCGCGTTCGTCACCACTCGCGAACAGAGTCACCTCGGCGCTCGGCTCCGGCTGCGGCACGCCGCACGTGGTCGACGGGCAGGTCGGGTTGATGGGACAACCGTGGCACTTCGGATGAGGCTCCGGCTGGCCCGGATGGGCGGCGAGAACGCTTTCGAGCCCGGCAATCGCATCGGCGCACTGGCCGACGAATGTGCCGTCACCGGCCTCGACTTGCTGAAGCACTTGGATCGCGTAGTCGATGGCGTCACGGCGGTCGTCAGTCAGCCCCTCCCGAGCGTCTGCCTGCGCGGGAGGCGGCGGGGCAGCGTAGACAACGCGCGCGAGCGCTGGATCGCTCTTGACTCGCTTGTAGTACTCCGGCGTCGTGTCGAGCCACGCGCCATCCTCAGTGAGGATCTGATAGATCGGCGCCGGCGCGGCTGCGGGCTGATCGGTGGAGGTGTCGCTCGCGCCTACAACCACTACACCGTGAGTTCTTCGGATGAAGTTCGCGTGGTCACTGCCTTCTGCGACATCAAGTTTCGGGGCAGCGTATAGCCTCAGAACCTTGGCAAGACGCCAGTAGACGCCTCCAATTTGAATATCGAAACCGCGTGCGTTCTGGCTGGGCTGTTCCAGCCTATGCAATGCTTCCCGAACATACTTCTCAGCTTCCTCAATATTCATTTCGCCTATAGGCGCTTCGGCGTTGCAATTTCCGATGGTCATGGCATCGTCCTCAGAAAGTCTTCGTAAGATCCCGATCGATGGCTTTGCCGAGTGACCGGAGAAGATTGGCCAGCCGAGCGCGATCGTGGTGACTGGCGGTTGCCTGACGCAGCAGGCCGAAATATGAGTTGGCGACCGGCATCAGGTCGCGCGTGGGCGCTCCTGCCACACGACGCAGTGCTTCATTGCGCGTTCGCTTCCGCGTCTCTCGACGCCAAGGCTTGATGACCTGGCCAACGAAGTCGACGCCGCGGTCAATCGGCTGCAGGATGGTCTTGCGTGGGTTGATCCGCGCGCCGAGCCGGGCCGGCAGGAATGCCGTCACATCAGCGAGGATCTCGTTCAGTCGCGCCGGAGATTCGTCCAGGAACACGAAGTCGTCGACGTAGCGAACGTAGTGCCGCGCGCGCAGCTGGTGCTTCGCATGCTGGTCGAGCACGTCGAGATAGACGTTCGCGAAGAACTGGCTCGACAGATTGCCGATCGGCAACCCGAGGTGAGCCGGCTGCTCGACCAAGCGCTTGTGGGGTGGCACGCGATCGAGCAGATCCGGATCGCCGCGATAGACGAAGTCGCCCCGCGGATCGTGCATGAGCACCGTTTCCGTCAGCGCGCGCCAGAAGGGTTCGCGGATCTTCGCGAGGAGCAGCTCGAGCAGGGTCGGCTTGTCGATGCTGACGAAGAAGTTCGCGAGGTCGCACTTTAGGTAATACGTCGGCCGCGACCAGTTCTGCGTAATCGAACGGATCTTCGATTCGAGCCTTTCGGCGGCGCGCAGCGTTCCCCGTTCCTTGATGCACGCGAACGTGTCGACGATGAACGAGCGCTCGAAGCGCGGGCCGATGCGGTTGTACAGCAGGTGGTGCACGACACGGTCGCGGAACTCGGCTGCCCATACCTCGCGCGGCTTCGGTCGCGTGATGACGAAGCAGATCGAGCGGCCAGGACGGTAGGTGCCCTCGGTCAACTCGTCGTGCAGCTCGCGCAGGTTGTGTTCGAGATCCGCTTCGAACGCAAGGGCTGCGGGGCTATTGCGTTTAGTTCGCCGGCAGTCGAGGTATGCCTCGACGAGCTCGGCGAAGGTGAAACTCTCATTCCAATCTGCGGACGGCCCGAGCGCGCAGCTTGTTGTTCTGTTGGTTGTTGTTCTGGTTGCCGTTGTTGAAGTTCTGATACCAGGCCCAGCCGGAAAAATCGTGCTATCTACGTCGCTCTGCCGATTGCTCAGCCGAGAAACTGCGCTGGACGTCGCCGCACGCTGGCGGCGCGTTTCCTCATTGCGCATGGCGGTGCCCTTGTGGGGCAGCGGCACGACCAGATTGAAAGATCGCTCAGCCATGGAAGCCGTGACCTCCCTGGAGCGGGCGATTACCTGCGGACTTCTTCCATGCGTTTGCCTGCTTCCCGATACTCGTCGTCAGCTCGACCGCGCGCGCGTATGCGCCCTTGTCGACCTTGCGCTTGTTGAAGCCGAGGCGCAGCAGCAGATTGATCACCTGCAGGCGCTCGATGAGATCGCCGAGGTGAGGCGACTTGTCGGCCGCCACATTCGCGCGATATACCAGCACGATGATCTCGATGCACTCGGCGCTGATCTTCTCGCCGACCGACCGTTTGAAGTCCCGCTGCATGTTCGTGACGACGTCCGTCACGACATCCAGCAGACCTTCAGCGGTGCGGTAAATTGGCAGTTGGGTGTGCAGGGCCACGATGGTCTAAATGGTCAAATTACTGAAGGAATGAATCTGCGGACGGCCCGAGCGCGCAGCTTGCTGGTCTGTCGGTAGTAGCTCTGGGTGCCGCCGTCGAAGGTCTGATACCAGGCCCAGCCGGACTCTTCAGCCTCTTCTCCGGACCAGTACCAGGCCGATTCGAACTCACCCTTCAGGTTCGTGAAGAGCAGCGACTGTTCGCGACGCGTGGGGAGTTCGCCGTCCTGCTGTTCAGCCCACTCGCGCGCCTTGTCCCATGTCACACTTTCGGCTTCGCCGGGCAGCAGGATCAGGTAGTGGCTCAGTGCGCCGTCCTCGTTGAGGATTGCACCGGCGCAGCGTTCACCGGCCGCGAGCGGGATCGTGACTGCGTCGACTCGATACTCGGTCGCGCGAGGCTGCTTTTTCAGCTCGTCGATCATCGCGTTGATGCGGGCGTGATCGTCAGCGAGCTTCGACTGTGCGGCCTCGATAGCCGCGAGCGTGGTCGTCATGCGATGCTCCGATTGAAATGGATGAATGAATCAATTTTTGAATCTGCGGACGGCCCGAGCGCGCAGCTTGGTGCCCTGACGGCTGCCGTGCTGGTAGCCGTCGTCGAAGTGCTGATACCAGGCCCAGCCGGCGTATTCGGGGTCGTCGTCGGGCGTGTTCGACCAGTACGCAGCCTTCTCGAACTGATCGCGGTGCTTCTCATACAGGATCACGAGCTCCACCCGGTTCGGCAGATCGCCACCGCGCGATTTCGCCCATTCCAACTGGTCTTTCCACGGTGCGTGTCCGTTTTCGCCAGGAAGAAGAACGGTATGTTCGATATCGCCGTTGGCATCGACGATGCCGCACAGGTAGATCTCGCCATCAGCGAGGGGAGGACGTTGGATCTGCATGACTTCTCCTGAGAAAGAAGGGTGCCGTCCTGGCCACCCCCTGAAAAACGCCGCCCTCCGAGGTAAAAGGCGGCGCGGCTACTACCGGCAATCGGTTATTGCCCGCGCGGGCGCCACTCGGCGCCGCGAACGATCCGACCGATCGGTTCAAGAACGAGTATTTCGGTTTCGCGATTGCCGCTCACCAGGGAGCGACCGCGCTTCTGGGCTTTCTCGATGGTTGCGTGGCGCATGGGTTTCGCGTCGCGGCCGATGGTGACGAATAGCGACCCGACGGGCCGAACGTCACCGCTCAGCGAGTCGATGCGCTGCTCCAGCTGTGCGTTGTTCGCCTTGAGGCGCTCGTTCAGGTCCTTCAGTGCCGCGATCTCGTTACGGAGCGCTGCCAGTTCGTCTTTCCTGTTGGCTGCCGCCGCGGCGCGCTCGCGTGCGACTTCGATCGCGATCGTCATCGTCGGGGGCAGGTCAAGGATTTCGAGCAGGGAGCGGACGCGCTCGGAAAGAGCGGCCATCGCGCTGTCGGGCGCCACTTCACGTACCTTTTCGCCAGGCGCTAGAGTAGGAATGCTGGCCGGCCGCGATTCGCTGACAGCTGGTGCGGCTGCGCCTGCGGCGGCGTCATCGACGGCCGGATCGGACTTGCCTTGGACGGCCGGTTCAGATTTGGCGGTCGATAGCCAGTAGGTGTATTCGTTCCCACCACCAGGCCGCTTCTCGCGCTCGACGAGCCCGTCGGCATGCATCTTGTTCAACGCGTGCGCGACATCGAGCTGCGGCATGCCGATATTCAGCGAGATCTTCTTGGCAGTCGAGTTGACGACGGTCGACAGGTACTTTTCGATCAGGTCACGCATGATTCGCTCAGCCTTGGTTGTCTGCGGCGACAGGTTCGGCACCATCGGTGCCGGCCGCAGCACCGGTCTGTCCGAGGCGATGTTGTGAAAGCACGCGTGCGGCTTCGAGCATGATTTCGCTGTCGTGCGCGTCGATCTGGAGCGCGGCACGGTTTCGCAGACGCTCGACGAGCTCGGCCGTGTTGCTCGGAGCGACCACGTAAGCGAGCGCGAAGCGTTTCAGCGCCTCGAGCGAGCCGGTGGCGCTCCGGTATTCCTCGCGCCCGATACGTGCGTCGAGGGTCACGGCGAGGCCGGCCCGGCGAGCGATGTCTGCGATTTCCATGGCTGGCCCCCGATCAGTGCAGCGCGCGCGTCGGGGACGATTCCGGCGCGACGATCGTTTCGATTTCTTCGGCCGTCGGAAGCCAATTGATGACCGTGTCCGTGATCACGTCCATCACACGGCGTTGCTGCGCGATCTGACGTTCCTGCTCGGCGCGCAGCAGGCTCAGCGCCTTCAGCCAGCCCGGGTCGCTCGCCGGGTTGTCGAGCCATACAGCCGACCACTGGCCGGCACCGAACCGCTCGTCCATCTGTTGCTGCGTATCGGCACGCGTCTGCGCGATCAGGAAGACATCGCTGCCCGGCGCATCGCACTCGCTGTCGACCTGCATAGCGAAGCGGGCGAAGGGAAGGGTCCAGTCGTCGAAGTGGGTGACGCCGATTACGATCCCGTCTTCCGACGGCGCGACGATGGGATGGCTCGGGTCGGTCGGGCGGCGGTCATTGAATACGTAGACGATCTTCATTTCGGTTACCTCATCTGCTGCGGTTGGTGCGCCTTGCAGCGCGCTGGAGTGCCCTAGCGGTCCGATACGCTTCGCGGAGGGAGACGTTCCCCTCCTGAAGGTCCGCCATGACTTGCCAAAGATTCGGGTGCGACGGCACCGAGCCGCGTCGCCCACGTGCCTGCCGCTTCATGTCAGTCCTCGTCGCGATCGTTCGCGGCGCGCCGCTTGATGTCGAAATCGCGATCGGCATCAGTTGCGGGTCGAACGGGTCGTGCGGCGGGCTTGAACGTCACGTCGCGGACCTTCGGGTTCGGGTGCAGTTGTGCACGCACAGCTGCTTGAATCGCGGCTCGCAGTGCGGGGTTCGAAAGCGCCTTTTCCGGCGACCCGGCACCGAGCGTTGAGCACGCGGGGGCGAGCACGTCGTCAGGCAGGCGGGTCGGGGTCGGGCGCATGTCGGACTCACATGCAGCGCGAAACCGCGCACTGGACCTCGTATTGCGCCGCCTGGTCCTGATACTGGAAGTAGCCGAGCACGACCAGGTACACGAAGCACACGCCGAGGATGGCGAGCACGTTGCGGGCGATCCGAAACGCTGTGCGCGCCAGGCGATGGGCACGCGAATCGCGCTTCGCACGCTTCCAGGTGATCAGGGATTCAGCCGTCGGTTGGTTCGTCGTGTTCATGGTCGATCCTCGGTGTGGTGTGATTGCCCGCAGTAGCGGGAGCGGTTGTTAGGCGACGACCGGAACGACAAACAGCACCGGATTGACGGCATCGATGTCGCGCGCCGCGATGGCCTGCGCCATTGGCAGATACATCACGTGCTTCCAGACGCTGAAGTCGGCGCGCAGGATTTTGTAGGTCATCGTCGTTCCCCTTCGTGTTGCGTTGGTCAGTCGTGAAACCAGTGTTCGTCGCGCTCGAGCTGCTCGACGGCGGCGCGGAACCGGGCGATCCCAATCGCCACGAGCGTTGCTGCTGCGACGCCGAGCAGGAAACCGATGAGGAGGGAAAGCGGATCCATAGCGCCCTTCAAAGTTGGTTGCAGTGCCGTGCGACTGACTGCTCAGAACCAAGAATAGAACTATCGGTTACCTTGTGTCAAGAACCGAGAGTTACCTTTTTTGGCGAACCTATCCGGAAGGGCGGCGTGCAGGCGAAAAAAAACCCCGCGGCGCGGGGTTGTTGGATCGGTCTTGGGCGGCTAGGGGGAGCTACCCTTCAGAGGCCTTTCTTCATTTTGGCAGCGGCGCGCCGGAGTGGACGCATGCGGCGGCTTGATCGCTAATTGTTGATCTACATTTCCTTGCAAACCGTCATTGCCATACCAATCCCCGGATTAAGCGTTCTCGTATTTTATCGGCCTAAATATATTCTAAGAAGCTCGCTTCCAAGATGAAGCAAGGGACGAAGCAGAGTGAGCGCATTCGAAACATTTGCACGTTTTACGCCATAGGAGACACGCCCGTCGAATTCGAGCGTTATATAAACGTATGCCCGTGGGTCACCGGCAGCCGGATAAACGCCTCCTCTCGGAGGACCCGTAATAGGCCGTCGACCCCGTCGATACTTCGAGAGATCAATTACCTGCGCGCCGTCGTGTCCCGCGTCTCGTGGCCTGCTGCTCATCGCCCCGGTCAGCCGATTCAAAGTGAAGGTCTACATCTTTCCCGGCGCGACTTCTCGTCTCAATATCAATCATGAGCCGGACGGCGTGCAGCAATTCATGAGAAAGATTCCTATTTTCAATTTCGGAAATGATCGAATGCTTCATTTCGCTGACATTGAAATCGTCCTCACGTTTTAGCGCGACCGCCTTTCCCCCGGAATTAGGGAAATTCACATCTTCAGAAATCGGGGCTCCTGCCGATGGGGACACGGTTGTGATGGGATGGGCCGCCGGCTGAAGTGTCGCTGGATCGCGCCCGGTAGCGAGCCATTCGAAGCTCACCGCATATTTGGTAGCCATTGAAATGAGGCGCGTCAACTCGGGGATGGCTTCGCCCTCGAGCCACTTCCTTGCGCCTTTCTGGCTGACGCCCCATTCGTTCGCGAGAGCGATCTGACGCCCGGCGCCCTTAGGCGGCGTCTTGCGCTCATCGAGCACCTTGTTCAGGCGCTCGGAGAAAGCCTGGCGTTCATCGTCGGTAACCATAGGTTCTATTGTCTTTCGCGGCCAGAGAACAATCAGTTCTTGCCAGAGGTAACTTTCGGTTCTAAAATCACCGCCATGAACCTCATCGAATCTGCTATCGCGAAGCTTGGCGGCCTGACAGCGTTCACGACGGCCCTCAATGCCGAGCTGAAGAAGCCCGTCACCTACCAGGCCGTCAAGAAGTGGGTCGCGAAGGGACGTTTACCCCGGACCGAATGGACTGGTGAAACGGACTATTCCTCGGCGATCGAAAAGATCACCGGGAAGTTCGTGTCGAAGGCCGCTTTGCTTCAGCCCATGAGTACTGATTCGGACCCAACACCTGATGGTGATACAGCTGATCGGGATGGCGAAACGAACACGTCCCGCGTGACCGCCCCGTAACGCGAGGCTTCTCCCGGCCTGATGGTCGGGATTTTTTATTCGAAGGATGGACGTTGAGATGGCGCACGGTGCACTCGATCCGGAACAGCAACGGCTGATGGTTGCGTGGAAGGCATTCGTCGCTCCGCCTGACGAGGAAACGTTGCGCTTCAGCGCGGCGACGGCCGAGAGACTGCGCACCGCGCTCCGAGCCGAGATCGAGAGCGTGCTGGCTGAACGCGGCGAGACTATCCGAATCGCGAACGCTGAAGGCACCAGAGCGACGCCGGCCGAGGATTCGGGGTTGGCAACGCTACGCGCCGAGAGTGCTGCGGGTTTGGATTGGCGAGAAGCGGTGATCCAGCGCGGTCGTGAAATCGAAGAATTCCGAGGGCGCGGGATCACTCTCCCGCCGTGGGCGGCTTCCGAAGAACGAGCTGCTTTGCAGTTTCGATCGCGAGAAGAAACGCATCGGAGTTCGCGCTGTGCAGCGTGGTTACGGAAAGCCGTTCGATTTCTGCGCCGACGCATCGAACCGCGTTCTCCGGATCGGGAGAGGCATGTATGAGCGCGCGTGTCGCCGCTTGCAATGCGAGCAATTGTCCTTCGATTGAATCGAGCCGAGCGACCAGCCACGTTCTGTCCGAATTGAAGCGTTCGATCAGCTCCGTCAGCGTTTGCTCGATTGCGCCGAAGCGCCGTTCGTTGTCGTGTTCGTCCATGAGTGCCTCGGTTGTCGATGGGTCGTGCGTATGGAAACCCGATTCTGACATGACCGAAGGCGCTCACCAGATTGAGGGAAGCGGGATGGAACTGCGGAAGCTTCAGCACGTGATCGACGATCTGACCGACGCGATTGGCCGTTGGCCGGAGCTCGTGGACGACGTGTTTGCTTTCGTGTTCGACGGCGGGTGCGTTCGCGATGGCCTGTATTCGATTCGCACGGCTAGCGGCAAAGAAGTGAAGGTCGGCGAACCGATCCGCTTTGACGTCCGCGTCGACATTTTCGCTGCGCCCGAGCTGGCGCAGTTCGCAGTTGCTGTTGCTCAGGGAGTCGTTCCGGCCATGCCGCTCGTCGGCGGCGCGGGACGTCAATAAAAGCAGGGCAGTTTTTCGCATTTTTCTAGCAATCAAGGTGATCGTCATGTCCAAACGTGCCGAGTACAAGAACGAAGTGAAAACCAGGCTGACCGACGAGGAGTACGACGCGATGCAGACGTTCAAGGCTCTGCATGGCATCGACTCCGACGCGGCTGCACTCGCACGCATCACGCGCCTGTTGCTGCTTGGCGTTGTTGGCACTTTGCCCGCGCGGCTCGTCGGCGTCAGTGCCGACGTGGGACAGATCGGCCCGCGGGTGCGTGCATGACGAGCGACTCGGTGGAACAGCCGATCCTCCTGCCGCTGGCCGAAGCCGCGGACCTCGCGACGAAGGCAGCAGAGCAGGGCGTGTCCACCCCCGAATTTCTCGGGATTCACGTGCTCCGCAGCGCCTACGGGGCTTTGCACCCGATCGTGATCGAGTTCGAGCGGCGGCCGAAGCAGGGACAGATTGGGACACTTGGCGAGGAGGAGTCCTAATGTTTCACGTGAAATCGTTCATGGACATCGTGCTGCAGGCGAGTGCGTGCGCGTTGATGCTGTGCGCGTTCTTTCCGGCTCGTCGGCATATCAGGCTCCAGCTCGTCGCAGCCTTCGTCGGCTTCCTGTCCGTTTTCCTCATTCTGTACGCGTGACATGGCCCGGTTCCATTGCCGCTGCCGCCACTGTGATCGACGCAAAGTGCTGCTCGACAAGCCCGACGTGCTCGAGCAAGCGGCTTATCCGCAATGCGACTGCGGCGAGCGGAATTGGCGGATCGACCAATGGATGATGCGGCGCAATGCCGGCGCGACACGCTGCGACTGCGGCGGCTACCCGTTCCCGCATCGCATGAGCAGCTTCTACTGTCAGCACCGCAAGGATGGCAGCGACCGTCTGCCAGGCCATCCGGATTTCTGGACACGCGACATGACGCAAGAGCAGCACGACGCGCTCGTCGCCCGATACCAATCCGAATCGACTGAAACCCTTTCGCCGCTGCAAGCGGCCGCGTAGGAGACGCAATGGCAAAGAATTCCATCGACGCATACGGCGCGCGCGGCAAGAGCAACGTGCTGTATTTCGATCCCGAAGACCTGGTGTTGATCCTAGATCCGGCTCACCCGCTGTACGACCGCCGCGTGCACCTGCCGCCCGACGAGCCGACCGTGCGCAACATCATGGCGCTCGGCGTGCTGGAAACGATCCTGATCCACAAGGATCCCGAGACGGGCGACGTGAACGTGGTCGACGGCCGGCGGCGCGTGATCAACGCCCGCGAGGCGAACCGGCGCCTGCACGAGCTCGGGAAGGAGCCGATCCTCGTGCCGGCGCTCCCGAAGCGCGCTGACAAGACCGGCCTCGCCGGGATGATGGCGTCCGCGAACGAGATTCGGCGCCAGGATTCGCCGATCAACCGCGCCGAGAAGATGCAGCGCATGCAGGACCTTGGTAGCGACGAGGAAACGATCGCGATCCACTTCGGTGTCGATCCGCAAACCGTGAAGCAGCAACTGCGGCTGCTCGAGTGCTGTGCCGACGTGCGCAACGCGCTCGAAGCGGACCAGATCACCGTCACGGCAGCGATTCGGCTGTCGAAGATGAAGCCCGATGAGCAGCGCGCGAAGGTTCGCCAGCTGATCGCCGCGGCGGAAGGGAAGGCCGGCCACGCGCGCGCCCGCGCGCAGCGCGCGGTGCTTTCAGCTGGGCCGCGGATGAAGTCGAAGGCCGAGATCATCAGGGAACTGGAGCAGAGCCGCGGCGAGCGCGCCGAAGCGTTGCGCTGGGTGCTCGGCGGCGTCTCCGAGCCGGTCCAGACGGTCGACCACCGGCAGATGACGATCGAGGAGGCTGCCTGATGTCGTTCCACCTTTCGAATCAAGCCTGGGACGTCGAGCTGCGCTCGAACCAGAAGATCGTATTGCTGGCGCTCGCGCACCTCGCAAAGCAATCGACCGGCGAATGCGCACCTACGGTGCGCAAACTTGCGTACATGTGCGGCCTGTCCGACAGCGGCGTGCGCGACCAACTGACGCTGCTCATTGAAGCCGGCCGCCTCGAGCTGATCGACGGCGACAACGGTCCGCGCTACCGCATTACCGTGGGGCCGCTCAAGTGATCGAGTCAGTCATCAAGCCCCGGCGCCCGAAGGCGGATGGGTGGAAGTTTATGGGACCGGCATCGCCGGAAACGACGCTCGGCTTTGAGGGCGAGTGCTGGTTCCATCGCGCATCGCACCTTTTCGTGATCAGCGCAGTCGAGGTCGCGGCGCCGGAAGGCGGCGTGAGCAAGGGTCCGGAGTACCACATCAGCATCAGCCTTCAGACGCTGGAAGGCACTGCGCGGTGCACGAGCGCGAACGCAATGTTCGTCCTGTCTGCGTTCGATCTGCTCGAGGCGGAGGAGGACAACCACGTGCCGAACGGCCTAGTGCGCAATTTCTGGCGTCCCATAGCCGACAACCTGGTCGGTCTCGAGTGCGCGTGCAAGGCAGATGAGCCGGCCATCGTCGAGGACAAGGGCGATTTCGTGTGGCGAGGCGTCACGCGATGAAGCTCTCGGAATTCCTCGAAAACGTCGGCCACCCGGTAGCCTACTACCCGGCGCTCGCTGGTCCTCTGGGCGGCGTGAACGCGGCGGTGTTGTTCTGCCAACTGTACTACTGGTCGAAGCGTACGCCGGACGATCGCGGCGTGCATAAGACCGTCGAAGAGCTGCGCGGCGAGACGGGCATGTCGCGCGCCGAGCAGGAGACCGCGCGCAAGGCTCTGAAGGCCCGAGGCGTGCTGTCTGAGCAGCACATCCGCCTCGAGCACAAGATGTTCTACAAGCTCGATCTGGACGTCCTCGAACGCCTGATGGAGGAGCGCGCACGCAACCCGGAAGGGGCAGACGATTCCGAACGCGAGAAAGTCGCTTTCCCGAACGCGAGAAAGTCGCGTTCGGGAAAGCAGGAATCTAGCGTTCGGGAAAGCGAGAAAGTCGCGTTGGCGGAAGCGGGAAACAATGATTCGGGAACGCGGAAACCTAGCGTTCCCGAAGCGGCGATTCCCGCTTTCGTTAACGAAGGAAAGACTACTACAGAGACTACAGCAGAGAAGAACCCCCTTACCCCCTTGTCGCCGGCTGCGCCGCCGACGAGCGTTTCTGTGAAAGGCGAAGGAAAGCTCAACCCCTTCGAGCGCTGGTGGGACGCATGGCCCCACACGCCACGCCGCGTTGCAAAGGCTGAATGCGAGAAGCGCTGGCGGCGCGCTGGCCTCGACGAGCATGTCGAGCTGATCGTGGCGCACACGCTGGCCATGAAGCTGACGCAGCCGTGGCGCGACGGATACGAGCCGGCGCCGCTCACGTACCTGAACCAACGCCGGTGGCAAGACCCGCTGCCGCCGACCGAATCCGAGGCCGCTGCGCAAGCCGCTGACGCCGAGTGGTGGTCGTCGGCAGACGCCGTCGAGGCCCACGCCGCGATGATCGGTTTCCGCGGGCGCCACGCCGACGAGCCGACCCCCAGCTACCGCGTTCTGGTCGCGAAAGCGAGCGGCCGCGGGCCGTGGATCGATTTCGTTCTCAAGCACGCCGAGAAATCCGGATCCCAGCGGTTCTACGAATGGGTTCGCGCGCAGCTCGGCGAAGAGCTCCTCCCCACGGACGACTACGCATCATGATCAATCCCGCACACGTGTTCGGCGGCCTCCGAATCATCGAAGACCCGAATCTCGACGACATGCCGAAGATGACGGTGTCCCCGCGCTTCGCCGAGCTGATGCCGGCCGAGTTCGTCGCCGACCTAAACGCCTGGATGTTCGAATTCTTCGGCACCGAGAGCCGGGTCTACCAGGTCGGCGGCGACACGGTCTACATGGGGCCGAAATCGATTGCCGCACTACATACGCAGCTCGAGCGAGGTGCGGCGTGAATCTCGGGCCCTGCAAATTCTGCGGCGGTACGCCGGCCGAGCCTCGCGTCGATCAGGTCGAGTTCGATTCGTGGAGCGCGAGCATTGACTGCACGGACTGCGAAGTGACGCTGACGATGCAGTACGGCTGCGACTCGATCCAAGAAGCATCGGACGCGATCGCCGCTTTGTGGAATAGCGAACCCGAAGGTGCCGCATGAACGTCAAACCCGGTGATCTCGCAGTCGTGCACAGCAATCCCGTTCCGACCGTGAACGGCCAAATCGTCGAAGTTGTTGATGCCGGGACCGGGCACCCCGATTGGGGGCCTGGCTGGCTCGTGAAGAATGCGGCGATTATGTCGCAGCTTGGACACCCCGTGTTCATGCCTGATTCGATGCTGCGCCGGATCGGCGGGGTGCCAGTGACCGACGACATCAGCGACGAGGTGATCGCATGAAGGCGACGATCCTCGCTGGCGGCGCGCTTCAAGTCACGCCCGAAACAGAGCTCGAGGCATATGCGCTCGGGCACTGGTGCCGCGTGAATTTTGGCGACTGGTTCAACGCAGCTCAAATATCAATGAACGTCATCGTTGATCTTTCCGGATATCCGGCAGCGAATCAGGCGATCGGCGCCGTTCATCACCTGCAACCTGGCCTCAGGACGCAATCGTGAGCAAGGGAACCATTCGCCTGCCCGAGAGCGCGATCTCCGACGGCCGAATCGGCACCGCTCGCGTTCTTGGCGCATCGGTCGGCGGCGCGCGCACGGCGCCGGTCGCGATTGCATCGGCCGTGCCGTCGCCGGTCGAGCGCATGCAGCAGCTCGGCCGCCTGCCGACTGGGCGCATGAACAAGACGGAAGCCGCCTATGCCGCCGTGCTGGCGGCGCGCTTGCATGCCGGCGAGATCCTTTGGTTCCGATTCGAGGCGCACAAGCTGCGTCTCGCCGATAACACGTTCTACACCCCCGATTTCACGGTGATCAGCGCCGCCGGCCAGACCGAATACCACGAGGTCAAGGGCCGATGGACGGACAAGGCGCGCGCGAAGACGAAGATCGCTGCCGACCAATACCCGTATCGATTCATCGCGATTCAACGTGACGGCCGCCATGGCTGGCGCGTCGAAGATCTCACCGGCCGCAGCTGGTGACAACCTCAACCAGGAGCAGGACATGACGAAGGTACGAGCGAAGTTCAAGGTGACGCGGCTGAGCCAGCGTGAACATTGGGACAAACAGAAGGGCTCGATTCACGATATCGAATTGGAGCCGGTGATTTCGGGCTCGGCAGAGAACGAACGGTTCTATGCAGCCACTCCGACCGGCCGAATCGCGCTGAGCACCGTGAACGACGATGCGGCAAGCCAGTTCCGCCTCGGCGCCGAGGTGTATGTCGACTTCTCGCCGGCCGACGCCGACGAAGTCACGGGCAACTGACCGGGGGCTGCGCGCATGCGACTCTACCTCGCCGGCCCGATGACGGGTTATCCGGAACTGAACTTCCCGGTCTTCCGCGCAGAGGCGAAGCGCCTGCGCGCGCTCGGCTTCGAAGTGGTCAATCCAGCCGAGATCAACGCCGACATGTCGATGCCCTGGCGCGAATGCATGAAGAAAGACATCCGCGAGCTGGTGACCTGCGACGGTATTGCGATGCTGGCAGGCTGGGAGCAATCGAAGGGCGCGCGTCTCGAGCATCACATCGCGCTCACGCTGTCATTGCCGATCTTCATGGCGGCCGAGCTCGTCGAATTCATGGAGCGCCGGCAGCAATGCGCCTGACGTTCATCATCCCGCCGGAATTCACGGTCTACGGCATGCCGCAACGCAGCCGGACGCCGTGCGTGGTCGATCTGGACGTTACGGAGCTGATCCGGATGCGCTCGAGCGGCCCATGGATGCGCCATCGCGCCCGGCGGCGCGCTCGCGCGACCGCGTATCTCGCATATGCGCGGCTGCCGGGCTGGATCGAAGCACCGGAAGGCTGGCCGCGTCGGGATGGCGGCGCGGTTCAACTCAGCGTGCCGTCTCATTTCAACCGCAAGGTTCCATTTCCGGTATTCCCGGATGGCGTCGACCACATGCGACTCACGAGCGAGGGCTGGGCATGCTGAAGCGCTCGAAGCCGCTCGAACGCAAAACGCCGATGGCCCGCACGGGCTTCGCGAAGAAACCGAAATCGCCATTCAGCTCGCTCGCGCCGGCGTCGACGCTGAAGCACCGCGCTGCGATCAAGCGCCGGATCCGCAAGCCGACGGTGGCGGAGGGCGGGAAATATCTCGCCGCATGCGCTGGCCAGCCCTGCTACCTCAACGTGATGTGCCCGTGGACGGACTGGCCTGATCCGACCGTTGTTCCCGCGCATTCGAACCAGGGCAAGCACGGGAAGGGCATGGGGCTGAAGGCGAAAAACGAATTCACGCTTCCGGCATGCCTCGCATGCCACACATGGCTCGATCAGGGCGGCGCGCCACAGGAGCGGAAGGTAGCCGCGTTCGACGCCGGCTATGCGCGCTGGAAGCCCGTTCGAGATCGCTGTATGGGAATTTCTGAACGACAGGAGAATCACGATGAGTAGGCGGCCGCCACGCGATTGCGACTGGTCCCACACGGAGAAGATGCGCCTGCGTTACTGGTGGAAGAAGCCCGAGCCGATCAAGACGTGGGTGAATCGGTTTCCCGGCCGCACGCAGGGCGCCATAGAGAAGAAGGCGCACGACATGGGCCTTGCCAACCGGCACGAAACGGCACGGCCCCAGTTCGCGGAGAACACGACCGGCGCGCGAATTCGTGACGCCATCATCACATCACCGTCGACCCGCGCGCAGCTCGAGGCGCTGAAAATCGCATCGCCGTCGACCATCGCGCGCTTCATCCGTACACATCGGGCCTCCATGCATATCCATGACTATGCCGAGCGGTCCGGAACTGACGGTTATGCGGCCGAGATATGGGCATGGGGTGGCGGCGAGGATGCGCCGAGGCCGAAGACCGTCTCGAGCACCGAAGCCTCACGCCGCTACTACCGGAAGAAATCGAAGAGCGTCCGATATCGCCGCGAACAGGCTGCGCGGCAGCGCGAGCGCTACCACCAGAAAAAGGGAAACCTCTTGCGTGGCGCGAAGCCGATGCGCGACGAAGCCGCTGTCGCGTTGTTCGGCGAAACCGGTACCGCGGCGGCGCGCGAATGAGCGAACTGCGGAGGTGGGAGTACGGCGACCCGCTGAAGGTGCTCGAACGACGTGAAAGCTCTCGGTGCACCGGCTGCGCTCACGCAGTTGAACGGATCGACCCATTCGGTGGTGTGCGAATGGTGTGTAGGAAGGGCAGGAAATACGGGAAACGCTGTTTGAAATATGAGGAAAACGCGAAATGACTGAAGTGATCGAGAAACTGTTCCGCACGCCCGAAGCCGCGCTGATCTTCGCGTTCAACTACAGCATGCAGCAGCAGGACCGCCCCGCGATGAACCGGATGGCGATGCCCGCCGGGCGGCGCGGTATCGGTTTGGCCGGTCTGGACGGTGCTGGCCAAGGGGGAATGATCCTGCGCGAGCTCGAACCGCTTAGCACATCGGAAATGGCTGCATTGCTCGGTCGATATGCTCCGCGCTCGCGTCCGTGTGCATGTGGCAGCCCGTGCTGCTCGAAATTCAAACCGAACCCGGAATGGGAGGCTGCGATGCGCCACCTCGAGCAGGAGGCGCTATCTCTGTTCTCCGGTCACCTCGTTCACTACCGACTGCGGCGCAAGCTGGTTGAGAAGTCGCTCGGAATAAAGATCGAGCTGAATGCCTTGGCGCGTGAGTGTGGCGTCAATGAGAACACTGCAGCCGCTCACTGGAAGATCATCCGCGAATGGATGGAGGGCGTCTCCGGGAGGCGCAATGGTAAGTCGAAGCGCGTACGCGCCGAGCATGCCGATGTCGACACAAGCGATCCTCACGTCGAGACGCACGATGGGCTGTTGTCGCAGGCCCGCAAGCACTCCGACAGCATTCTTTCTCAGCTTCCGTTCATTGGCGCTTGACGCTTGGGGTTTTCGACCTTAATATAGGATCCAATCTGACACTGTGAATCAGTGCGCCCAAAGCCCCGCAGACATGCCTAGCGGGGCTTTTTCGTTTTCGACGTGTCTCCTCCACGCGGAGTTGTTGGCCGCTTGCCCGCCGTGAGCGGGCTTCTTTATTTACGCGGCAAGGCAGATCGATTCGCCGGCTGCGACGATCCCGGTGCGCGATGAACAAACCGAAATCCAAGAGCAATGCTGGCCAGAGCGGCCCGCGTCTCGGCGGGAACGTCATCGTGCGTACGCCTTATTTCGTGCGGCCTATCGCGGGGATCTGCATCTGCATTTACGAGGACGAGCCGGTGGAGATCGCCGTTCAGGTCTTTCCCGTCGGTCGTGATCCGCTCCAGATTCCATCGGTTCCATACTTCGATTCGGAGCCGGAAAACGGGATTCGCTCGGCAGCATGGCCGGCGCTCTGACAATCAGCGTCGCTTCGAACGCACGCAAAGTGTCCCGGGGCCTCAACGACCTCGTAAAGAAGCAATTGCCGTTTGCGGTTGCGCAGGGTATCAATCGAACTGCACAACGTGTCGCCGATGCAGAGACCAAGAATATTGTCGATACGCTGACGAACCCGTCTCCATTCACGCGCAGTTCCGTTGGTGTGAAGCGTGCTAGAAAGAACGATCCGACGGCGGTCGTTTTCATGAAGGACATTGCTGCCAGTTATCTTGAGCCGTATGAGGTCGGCGGCGTCCACAAGTTGAACAGTCGGGCGCTGCTCAACCCGAAGAACATCCGGCTGAATCAATACGGACAATTACCGCGCGGAACGCTGGCGATGCTCCGGGGTAGGCCCGACGTTTTCATCGGCGCGGTCAAGACGGCGTCCGGCGAGACGATCAATGGTGTGTGGCAGCGCCCGACCAACACATCACGCGTAACGCTGTTGAATGCTCGCGGCAAGCGCCTTGGCAAGCTGAACAAGATGGATTCGAGCCAGAACAACGGCCGCGGTCGTCTGAAGCTGCTTATTCGATTCGGCGACGCACTACCTGTAAAGAAGCGACTGAACTGGGGTGCGCGAGCGCGTCAAATTGTCGATCGTTGGATCGACCGCGACATACAGGACGCACTCGCAGCGGCGATAAGAACTTCAAGAAAATAGACATTGATGGCGAATACCCCGTATCAATCGCAGTGTTGCGGTCGATGCGGGCAGGAAAAATGCGCTTCCGCATTCTATTTCGATCGACGTAGAAACAGGGCGCGCAGCACCTGCATAGCATGCATTCTGGCTGCGCCAACCGGAGGTAAGCGAACTCCTCAGCAGCGCGCCGAGTACCGTCGTTCGAGAGGTGAGACTGATAAGCCGTATGTACCAATGGCGGAGATTCGCCAGCGCGCCGAAGAGCGGCGGGCATCCAAACATGATGCTCATGTAAGGGTGTACTCACGGATTCAGCGCGCAGCAGTGCGCGTGTCGATGAAGGGCAACCTTCATGATGCACACGTGCAACGGTATCGATCTCGCGTAACGGCTTCTAGGTGGGCGTCTCGTTATCGCCTTGATCCGGAATTCGCGCTTCGCGAGCGGCTGCGTACATGGGGGCGGAAGAAGCGAAAGCTGTTTCCAAAACTCGATGACCTCATTCGAGAAGCAATCAACCGCGGTGGTTCGAGTCGGACTGTTGCCGATGTCTGCGGCTATAGCATTCCAGAGCTCATGCGCCATATCGAGCAGCAGTTCCGCGATGGGATGAGCTGGGAAGCTTTCCAGCGCGGCGAGATCCATATAGATCATATTCACCCGCAACGTCTGTTCGATTTAAGCGATGCCGATCAGGTCAGGGAATGTTGGTCGCTCTCGAATCTTCAGCCTTTGTGGGCTGCAGAGAACCTGAGAAAGGGCGGGAAGGTTTCCCATCCTAGATAGGTTTTCAAAAGGTACTTCCTGGGACTTCCATGTACGCGGGCATTGCGCGCGCGCGTTTTTCCCGTTCCTTTGACCAAAAAAAACACGTTACACGTTACACGCTATGGCGGCACCGAATGCGGCTCAAAGGCGCGCTGCGCCTAGCGATGCGGGTGTAACGCAGCGTGGTGCGAAGGTGCGAGGGAAGGGCAAAAACGTTACACCAGAGAGCGTTACACCGGTCGGCACGGACGGCGTGATCGGAAAGGCTGCGCTCGCCGACGCGCTCGGCTGGACCCGGCCGAAGCTTGACCGTCGGCTCGATAGCGACGGCTCGTTCCCGATTCTGAAACGCGGCACACGTGCCGGTGGATGGGAGTTCGATCTCGGCGCGGTCAGGGCGTACCTGGCGGGAGAATCGGCCGGTTCGAGTCGCCCCGCGGCGAAAGCGGCGGCTCGCGCGGCAAACGCGGATCCCGCAGCTAGTCCGTACCCCGACGCGCGGTACGTTGTGTTGCCACCGGGAAGCGCGGTGCCACCACCCGGCGTCGAACCGGTCGCTCACAGTGGCGAGCAGAGCGCGCGCCAGCGGCGCGATCTGGTGCAGGCCGAGATTCTCGAGGACAAGCTCCGGCGTGATCGCGGCGAGCTGGTTCAGGCGGAAGTGATGCGCCAGGTGATCACGAAGATGCTGGTCCACCTCGGCAAGGGCATGGACCGGCTTGCCGACCAAGTGGTCGAAAAGCTGGGTCTGCCGGAAGAAAGCGCCGAGGCCATCCGTGATCTGACGGACGATCTGCGGACGACGATGGTCGATGAGCTGAAAGTGTTGCTGGGTCCCGATGCTTGAGAACGCATACGCTGATGCGTACCAGATCGCGCGCGAATCGCTGGCTGCCTTCGTTCCGCCGGCGCGCGAGACGGTCGCTCAATACGCGGCGCTGAACCGACGTCTGACGAACCAAGGCGGCGGCTATGTGGGCCGCTGGCATCATGAGAAGGCGCCGTACCTTGTCGCGCCGATGGAAACGCTGACGCGCCTGGATTACCTGACGACGGTGGTTGTGGGACCGGGTCAGTCGGGCAAGACTGAGATCGCGCAGAACTGGATGTTGAAGTCGGTCGCGAACGATCCAGGTGACATGCTGTGGTACATGCAGACTGACCCGGGCCTCGAAGCGTTCGTCAAGAGCCGGATCAACACGCAGATCGACGGCCACGCCGAGATGAAGATGAAGCTCGGCACGCGTCCGGTAGACGATTCGCTGCACTTCAAGCTGTTCGACGGGATGCGCGTGGAATTCCTTTCCGCTGCGCACAACAACCTCATCAACAAGTCGGCGCCGCGGATTGTGGCCGACGAGGTCGACGCATATCCGGAATCGCTCGGCGACATCAAGGCGATGTTGGACGTTCGTCGGCAAACCTTCGGGCGCCAGTCGATGTTGCTCGCGATGAGCCACCCTGACCGCGCGCGCGGCCTGATCCCGGAGCGCGACTGGAGCGCCGGCATCATGGCGATCTACGGTGACAGCGACCGACGGGTTTGGTACTGGCCTTGTCCCGAGTGCGGCGCCTGGTCGAGCCCGGTGCCGATCGCCGCGAGGCATATGACGCTTCAATATCCCGAAGACGGGACGCTCGACGAGATCGAACGTGAGGCGCGGCTGTTGTGTCCAGTGAATGGATGCCTGATCGAGGACCGACATCGGCGCGCGATGAACCTTGCCGCCTATCGGTCACCGTTCGGCGGCTGGGTCGGGGACGGGCAGGAGATCTCGCAGGACGGGATCGTGACTGGAGAGCTCGCAGCTCGCAAGACTGCGGGGTTCTGGATCGTCGGCACCATGTCGCCGTTCATCCTCGGTGGAATCGGCGGCCTGGCCCGCGCCAAGGTCAAGGCCGAGCGCGAGTATGAAGTAAGCGGTGACGACCTGACCCTGCGCCAGGTGACGGTGAAGCAGTTCGGCTTTCCGTACGCGCCGAAGCGCGGCATCGGATCGATCGACGCGAACGTGCTTGCCGAGCGTGCCGAAAGCGAGCTGAAGCTCGGCATCGTGCCGCAAGGCGTCCGTTTCATGACCGCATTCATCGACATCCAGATCGCGCACTTCGACTGGCTCGTACGCGGCTGGGGCGTCGGTGGGGAAAGCTGGATCATTGATCGTGGCCGCATTGGGGGTGATCCGGCGACGTCGGCCGAGGACTGGGATCAGTTGCTCGAGTTGGTCGCGCGCACCTATCCGCTTGCCGATGGCAGCGGCCGGCATATGCCGATCAGAGCGATCGGCTTCGACAGTGGCGGATCGCCGGGTGTCACGCAGCAGGCATATGCGGCGTGGACGCGCTGGCGGAAGTCAGAAAAGCGCGTTCGGCTGATCGGGAAAATCTCGGGCCGGGATGCATGGACGGTGCTACCGACGAAGGGCGCGAAGACGCTGGAGGCGCCGAAGCTCATCGTCAACTATCCGGATACCGGGCGCCAGGCGAACAAGGCGGCCGCGCGCGGTGCGGTTCCGGTGGCCCAGTTCAACCCGAACAGCTTCAAAGACGATCTGATGGGGCAGTTGCAGGGCGCGGAACCGGGCAACTGGTACGTGCACTTCCCATACGAGCTCCGATCGCGCGAGGAACCTCATGTCTGGTTCGAGCAGTTGACGGCTGAAACCCGGCAGAAAAATGGTCGATGGGAAAAGTTGGTCTCCGGCCGCCGGAACGAAGCGCTGGATCAGTTGGTGGGGACGCACGTGATCGCGCATCTCCATGGTCTATCGAAGATTGATTGGGAGAAGCCGCCGGCATGGGCTGCCCCATGGGAAACGAACACATCACTTCTGAACGGCCAGGTTCCGGCGGCGCCAGCGGCACAGGCGACGGCTAACGCGCCATCGAAGTTGAAAACATCCGCAGTCCTCAAGTACCGATAATCCATGGCCACTACCGATCCTTGCTCGCCGCTGTATGGGCTGGCTGACGCGCAGCTGCAGTCAATGCTGGCTGAAGCGCAAAAGGCTTATGCGGAATTGCGCAGCGGTAAGAAGGTCGTCTCGGTCTCGTATGCACAAGGCGGTGGTTCGCGAAGCGCCTCGTTTCAGCAAACCGACATGGCAAGCCTGCGTATGTGGATCCTCGATCTGCAAAAGGCACTGAATCCCGCGTTGCAAATCTGCCGCCGGCGCTACATCCGGCCGATCTTCTGATGACAAAATCGCCCGTACTCGTCGACCCGCAAGGTCAGCCGTTGAGACGCGCGCGCGCCGAGTACCCGAACGGCATGCCCATGCAAAGCGGCGTTGGCCGGTGGTATTTCCCGTATGAAGCCGCCGACTGGCAGACGCAGGAGATGGGTGCCTGGCTGCCGTTGATCCGGTCACCCGACGCCGAGATCACGCAGTTCCGCGACCGAATGGTCGCGCGTGCACGGGATCAGATCCGGAATGACGGTAGGTCATCCGGTGGCGTCACTCGCATCCTCGACAATACGGTCGGCGCGGCCCTTCGCCTGATGGCGAAGCCGGACTATCGCGCGCTGCGCTATCTCAGCGGCGCGGCCTTCGATGTGAAGTGGGCAGCCGAATTCCGGAGCGAGGTGGAAGCGCGCTGGCGCATTTACGCGAACGATCTCGGTCGCTACAACGACGTCGCCCGGATGCTCACCGTTTCGCAGCAGATGCGCCTCGCTTTGCGCCACAAGCTGATCGACGGCGAAAGCCTGATCGTGAACTACTGGATGCCGGAACGCGTCGGCCGAGGGGCGGCGCGGTATGCAACGGCATATCTCGTGGTCGATCCGGATCGATTGTCGAATCCGATGCAAATGGTCGACACGAAGCACCTCCGCGGTGGTGTCGAAATTGACGACAACGGCGTGCCGCTCGCGTATCACATCCGACGTGCGCATCAGAACGACTGGTACAACGCCGTCGAAAGCATGGAGTGGGAGCGCGTCGAGCGCGAGGACGAGGATGGATGGCGCCGGGTCATCCACGATTTCGAGCACGACCGAGCTGGACAGAATCGCGGCGTGAGCGCATTTGCGCCGGTACTCGCGCACGCGAAGATGCTGGCGCGGTACTACGGGATCGAGCTGCAGGCGGCCGCGATTTCCGCGGCGATCGGTACGTATGTGACGAGTCCGTACGACCCGAGTGAAGTGCAGGAGGCGATCGGCGAAGATCGCGAGCTCGGTTTCTACCAAACGCTGCGCTCACGCTGGAACGACGAGCGGCCGGCGATGTTCAACGGATCGCGAATCCCGGCGCTGGCGCCTGGTGAAGACATCAAGACGGTCGCCGCTGCCCACCCGCACAGCGGATTCGTCGATTTCGCGCACGAGATGTTGGGGGCGATTTCGACGCAGCTCGGGATCTCCACCGAGCAGATGACCGGGGACTGGACGCGTACGACGTATTCGAGCGCCCGCGGCGCACTGCTCGAAAGTTGGAAAACGCTGGTGCGTCGCCGGTTGGAATTCTCGGCGAACACGGCTGCGCCGATGTATGCGGTGTGGCTGCGCGAAGAGATGGAAAGGGGCGAGCTGCCGCTTCCGAATGGTGCGCCCGATTTTCTCGACGCCGAGACGGCGTATGCGGCCTGCTCGTGGCTCGGCCCTGCGCGTGGCTGGGTAGATCCGGTCAAGGAACCGCAGGGCGCGATCTTGAAGATGGATGCTGCCCTCACAACCCTGGAGCAAGAAGCTGCTGAACAAGGCTTCGACTACGAAGAACTGATCGAGCAGCGCGAGCACGAAATCAAGGAATTTCAGCGACGCGGCATTCCCCTTCCTGACTGGGGTGGCGCCGAGGTTGCCACGCGTTCCGATGAACCTCCTCCGGAGCCCCAGGCAGTATGAACTTCCCCCATCTGGCTACGCGCCTCTTCAACGTCCCGATCGCGATCACGCCGCATAAGGCCGAGATCGTCATGGCTGCACTCGCCGATCGCCTGGGCATCACGCAGTTGTTTCGTCCGGACGGCCACGTGATCGCCTTGGCCGGCGGCGGCGCGCAAGCGTTTCTCTCCGACATGGACGCGGAAGACGAGCCCGTCGACATGCGTCCTTACGAGGTCTGGGAAGGCATCGCACGCATTCCGATCCAAGGCACGCTGGTTCACAAGCTCGGGACGCTGCATCCGTGGTCCGGCATGACGGGATACGACGGCATTCGAGCGCTGCTGAGCTTGGCGATGGAAGACACGGAAGTTCGGGCCATCGTGCTCGACATCGACTCGCCGGGCGGGGAGGTTGCCGGGTGCTTCGATCTCACTGATTCGATCTACGAGGCGCGTGGGCAGAAGCCGATCTGGTCGATCTTGACCGAGAGCGCCTATTCGGCTGCGTATGCGATCGCCAGCGCCACCGACAAGGTCATCGTGCCGCGCACCGGTGGAACCGGGAGCGTCGGCGTGATCTGCATGCACGTGGACTTCTCGAAAGCATTATCCCAGGCGGGCATCGACGTCACTTTAATCCACTACGGCGATCGCAAAGCAGACGGAAACGAGTATTCCCCGCTGTCGAAGGATGCCCGTGCGCGCGTTCAGGCCGACGTCGACACGATGGGTGAGCTGTTCGTCGAGACCGTCGCTCGAAATCGCAGTCTTACTGCCGCCCGCGTGCGCAGTACGCAGGCCGGCACGTTCCTCGGCGCCGCCGGCGTCGAGGTTGGCTTCGCTGACGCCGTCATGGCGCCGGATGAGGCACTTGCCAGCCTGCTCGTTGAGCTCGGCTGATTCAACCAACCATCAGGAAATTCTCATGAGCAATGTGCTTCGAAACATGATGGGGCGCGCCGGGATGTCGTTCGGCCACCTCGCCAAGATTACCCCGCGCGGTGCTCGCGCCGAAGGCGACGACGATCGTGATGACGACGAACGCGACGACAGCGGCAAGGGCAAGAAGGGCAAGCGCGCGGACGACGGCGACGACGATGACGACGACGGTCAGAACCGCGAGAACGGCGACAGCAAGAAGGGCAAGCGCGCCGAAGGCGACGATGACGACGACAGCGACGACGATCGTGATGACGACGAACGCGACGACAGCGGCAAGGGCAAGAAGGGCAAGCGCGCGGACGACGGCGACGACGATGACGACGACGGCGATCGTGCCGAAAACGATGACGACGACGAAGAGGAAATGCGCGGCAAGAGCGCATCCGCACGTGCGCGCCGTCGCGAACGCGCTCGTTGCGCCGCAATCTTCGGCTGCAAGGCGGCCGCGAAGAACCCTGTACTCGCCGCGAATCTCGCGTTCAATACTTCGATGACGCGCAAGCAGGCGATCCGGGTCCTGAACGACACGCCCGCACCGCAAGCGACGTATGGGTCCCGGCGCAATCCGAACCTCGGTGCTGGCGGCGAGCAGTCGCAGAGCCGGGAGCAGGCGGCGGCGTCGAGCTGGGATCGCGCTTTCGCGAAAGCGCGCGGCGAACGGTAAGTCTCGGCCTCAACTCTTCTTCAAGGAATCGGAATCATGGGACAAACTCCCCTCATCGAGAACCGCCACGCTGGCGGGTTTCTCGTCAGCGAAGCGCGCGGCCACCGGTCGCGTGACGCGGTCGTCCTGGGCGGCGGCACGAAGATCCTCGCGGGCCAAGTGCTCGGCTTCAAGCCGGGCGGTGTTGCCGTTGCGGCGGCCGCCGCAACGAATACCGGGAACGGTGCGATCACGATGGATGCGACGACGCCGGTACTCGGGGGCGCCCAGCTCGGCGTCTACAAGGCGGTTTGCACCGTCGCTGCTGCGAACGGCGGCACCTTTCAGGTGACGGATCCCGCTCACAACGTGCTCGGCAACGCGACGGTGGGATCGGCCTTCAGCAATCAGATCAAGTTCACGATCGCCGACGGCGCGGCCGACTTCGTGGTCGGTGACGAATTCGATATCACCGTCGAGGCCGTAACGGGCCTTTACGAGCCGATCAACTTCGGTGCGAGCGATGGCACGCAAAACGCGGCCGCGATCTCATTCGACGTCGTCGACGTGACGCTCGTCGACAAGGTCGGTACGGTCGTGATCCGCGATGCCGAGGTGAACTCCGGCGAGCTGATCTGGCCGGCCGGCGCCACCGCTGCGCAGATTGCTTCGGCCAGCGCACAACTCATCGGACTGCACGTCATCCCGCGCTGACTCGTCTGACCGACGATTCCCCTTTTCAGCATTGTCCTCTTGGCCGCGCAAGCGGCCATTATTTTTTCTGGAGCCGATAATGGCCAGCTTGGACGTTTTCCATCAGGACCCCTTCACCACGATCCAGCTCACGGCTGCGGTCGACAAGTACCCGTTTCAGCCGCAAGGGCTCGGCGAGCTCGATATCTTCGAGCCCGATCCGATCCGTAACACGGCACTCGCCGTCGAGCAGCGTCAGGGCCAACTGGTCGTGATCCCGACGTCACCGCGAGGCGCCGAAGGCGTGCAGCGCGTGACGGAACAGCGTCAGGCGCGGTATTTCGACGTTCCGCGCCTGATGCATTCGGACACGATCTATGCGAACGAGATCCAGAACATCCGCGCGTTCGGTACGGAATCCGAGCTGATGCAGGTGCAGGTCGAAGTGGCGCGTCGCATGAACGGTCCGACGGGTATCCTGCGGAACATCGAGTACACGTGGGAATACCATCGCCTGGCTGCTGTGCAGGGCATGCTGCTCGACAAGGACGGGTCGGTGATTTACAACTGGTTCGACGAGTTCGGGATCACCCCGCCGTCGGAAATTCCGTTCAACCTGCCCGCTCAGGCGCAGAACACGCTGCGCCCGATCATCAACGGCATCCGCCGGTCGATGGCGCGTAAGGCGCAGGGATCGTTCACGCCGACGACCCGTGTCTATGCGCTCTGCGGTGACCAGTTTTACGACGAGTTCGTGAATCACAAGGATGTGATCCAGACATTCGTGAACTGGTCAGCCGCAGCCGATCTGCGTGACGACCGCCAAGGCGCGGCATTCGACGCGTTCCCGTTCGCCGGCGTGACGTGGCTGAACTATCGCGGGTCGGACGACAACTCGACGATCAAGATCCCGGACGACAAGGTCAAGTTCTTCCCGGTAGGCGCGCCCGGCATCTTCCGTTGCGCGTATGCACCGGGTGAATCGTTCGAATGGGTCAACACGCCGGGCAAGCCGACGTACGTGATCCCGATCTTCGATCGCGACCGGAACAGCTGGTGGAAGATGGAAGCGTATTCGTATCCGCTCCACATCTGCACCCGTCCGGAAGTGCTCTTCACCGGCCGCGCTGGCGACTGAGCGTGATCGACTTCGACGGAACGCTCAACGCCGCGATCAGCGCTACGTTGGGCGACGAGAAGGCCGTCGCCTTTCTGCCGAACGGTGGCGGCAGCTTCAGCGGGCTGCTCGGCGTGTTCACTCTCATCACGGATCACATCTTCGACGAGAGCGGCGACGCCCAGGCCAACATCACGGTCGCGACACTCGGCATGCAGGCGTCGCAGTTTGCGCCACTCGGTGCGCGCTTGCCTGCGCAAAGCGACACGATGCAGGTCGGCGGCGTCGCATACGTTGTGAAAGACGTGGCTGTGGACGGTCTCGGCTGGCTCTATATGGATTTGGGGCTGAAATGACCACCTCGAGCACCCTGCGTGAACTGGCGGTCCAGGGATTGCAGGCCTCCGGTGCGACAGATGCCGGCACAAACGTCTTTTCACCACGGACGTGGGCTACGTGGGACAACACATATCCAGTTTTGCTCGTGCAGACGCCGAGCGAGAGCGGACAGGGCTGGGGGGCAAACGGCGCGCCAGCATTCACGGTGATTACGACTCTTCGTATCACCGCACGCACGCAGTCGGCGGCAAAAACCGACGATGCAGCGGCAGCTGATGTTGAAGATCAGCTGGAAGCGCTTCGGGAGCAGATCAAGAAAGCGTTGATCAACTATCCCCCGATTATGTCGCTGATCCAGCGGTATCCGTCATTCCGCTCGACCATCGACGTATCACGCGAAGGGCAATCGCCCATTGGCGAAATGGTCTTCGATCTTGAACTTGAGTTCGTTCAGGCGGCATGCCAGTTCTATCCATCTGCATCGACGCCGCTCGAGAGCATTGAAGTAACCGTAGCCATGCCGGACGGCACCGTCGAGCCGACTTTCTCGATTCCGTTTCCACCATCCATTTCGTAGGAGCGCCGCATGCGCGTGAAACCTGCCCAGGGTCTGAAAGTGCGTGACCCGCATACGAAAAAGCTATTGCCGGACGACGGCATCGACGTGCCGGACGACAGCCCTGTCTGGAACAGGATCCTCAACGACGGCGACGTCGTGCGCGTCAAGCAGCCGGCAACGGCCCAGCTGACCGGCGCCCGCGCTGAAACCGAAGGTGACAAAGCATGAGCACGATTCCGTTCCGTGTCATCCCGCAAAACTACCGTCTTCCCGGCGCGCTATTCGAGCTGGACAACTCGCAGGCAAATACCGGCGCGACGACGCAGCGCGCGCTGATCATCGGCCAGATTACGGCTGCCGGTACCGCGACGCCGAACGTGCCCATTATCTGCGGTGGCATCGGCGACGCGCAGGCCGCCGGCGGCGCGAATTCGATGCTGGCGAATATGGTCGCCAAGTATCGGCTCAACGATACGTTCGGCGAATTGTGGATCCTGCCGGTGGCTGACGCCGCCGGTGCGACGGCTGCCGCTGGTTCCGTGACTTTCACGGCGGCTCCGTCGGCAAACGGCACGCTGTCGCTGTACATCGCGGGGAATCTGGTTGCGGTACCGGTTACGGCCGGCCAGGCCGTCGCAGACGTGGCGACGGCGGTGGCCGCCGCAGTCAATGCCGTCCCCGGTCTCCAGGTGGCGGCGACAAGCGCCGCCGGCGTCGTTACCCTCACGGCGGTCAACAAGGGGTTGAGCGGCAACGAGATCGACATCCGCTTTAATTATCGCGGCACGACCAACGGCGAAGTGCTGCCGGCGGGGCTGGCGTACTCGATTACGGCGATGACTGGCGGCGCGACGAATCCGTCGCTCACCACCGCGCTCGCCAATCTCGGGACGACGTCGTTCGATTTCATCGTCAATCCGTACAACGACGCCGCGTCGCTCGATGCTGTCAAGGCGCTGCTCAACGACCAGAACGGCCGTTGGAGCTATCTCGAGCAGCTGTACGGCCATTCGTTCGGCGGCTTCGCGGGAACGTACTCGCAATCGACGACGCTCGGCAACTCACGGAACAATCAGCACGAAACCATCTTGCCGGCCGATAGCAGCCCCACGCCGTCGTGGCTCTGGGCCTCGGCGCTCGCCGGGCAGGCCGCGGTGAGCGTGCGCGCCGATCCGGGCGTGCCGCTGCAGTCGCTGCCGCTGAACGGCGTACTACCGCCGGCTGTCGAGAAGCGCTGGCAGCCGTCGATTCGCAACACGCTGCTGTTCGACGGCATGTCGACGTTCACCGTGGCGAGTGACGGTACCGTGATGACCGATAACATTATCACGACCTACCAGACGAATGCGCAGGGCGTCGAAGATGACAGCTATCTGGAAGTCGAAACGATGTACCAGCTCATGCTGGAAATCCGAACGCTCCAGGCAATGCTGACGTCGAAGTACGCGCGGTCCAAGCTGGCGGATGACGGTTCGCGGCCGGCGGCCGGGTCGAACCTGGTGACGCCGAGCACGATCAAATCCGACATCATCGCGCTCTATAACGAGCGTGTCGACGCGGGCTTCGTGCAGGGCAAAGCAGCATTCGCCGCCGCGCTCGTCGTGCAGAAGAACACAACCAACCCGAACCGCGTCGACATCCTCTGGCCCGGGACGCCGGTCAACCAGATGCGCACGTTCGCGACGCTGGTGCAGTTCCGGCTGCAATAACGCCGCTCGACGGTCAGAGATCGCCGCCTTCGGGCGGCTTTTTCATTCTTAGGAGAAACACATGTCGGGTAGCCAACTGCTCGCAGGGATCACCAACGCCAAGATCGATGGCGTTACCTACCAGCTCGAGGGCAAGGCGCGTTACAGCGTTGCCAAGGTGAAGCGCGATTCGCTCATGGGGCAGGACGGTTTCCACGGCTTCAAGGAAATGCCCCGCCCCGGCTCGATCAAGATGTCGCTGCGCGATTCGGGCGGCTTGTCGGTCGCCGACTTCAACGCGATGCGTAACGTCACCGTCGTGTTGGAGCTCGCGAACGGCAAGATCGTCACCGGCCGCAACATGGGCACCGTCGAGGCCGAAGAAGTCGACACCGAAGAAGCGACCTTCGAAGTGTCGTTCGAAGGCCCCGAAGTTACCGAACAAACCGCTTGAGGCGAGTGATGGAAGAAAACGAAAAGAAGCCACGGAAAATCCAGCCGTCGACGATCACGATCGAGCTTTCGGAGCCGATCACGCTGTCCGGCAAGGACGGCGACACGGTGCACACAGAACTGGAGCTGCGCGAGCCGAATCTTCGCCAGGTCAAGGCCTTCGTGAAGATGGCCCCGACGAAAGGTGTGATCGAAGCGTTTCAAGCGCTGATCAGCGAGCAAACCGGCATTCCCGTGCTGAGCATCGACAAGATCGCGGTGAGTGACTACTACAAGGCGCAGGAATACCTGTCGTTCTTCTTGACGCCGCCCGACGAGGACGACCCCGAGGGAAACGAGGGGGGCTCCCGGTAGATTGGGAGCATCAGGTCAAGGTGATTGAGCGCTGGTGGGGTTGGCAGCCGAGTGAAACGAAAGAGCTGACGTGGAGCGAAGTACGCGAATACGCGTTCCATGCGGCCTTGATGCTGAAGAAAAAGGAATCGGGCAATGGCTGAAGAGTTCGTCATCCGGATCCAGGCCGACGATGCTGCCACGGCCACGATCAAAAAGATTCAGGCCGCGCTCGGTAAGGTGACGGCACCGGTCGACAAGGCGCAAAAGCGCTTCGCGAACATCGGCGCGGTCGGCATGCGCAGTTTCGAGAAGTTGACGAAGGGTCTGGAGTCGGCGGCGAGAGCTGCGCATACGCTCGTCGACAAGGTCGTCGAGCTGGTGCCCGGGCTTGCCGCGCTCGGCGCGGCCGGGACGGTGGCCGGGATCGCCGGCCTGACGAATCGATTCGGCAATTTCGGTTTCGCGCTGAACAAGTCATCGAAGCTGCTCGGCATGAATGCCCAGGATCTCGCGGCTTGGCACGTGGCGGCGAAGCGCGCCGGCGTCTCTGCCGAAGAGTTTGATTCTGCGATCTCGTCATCGCAGATGGTGATCCGTGATGCAGCGAACGGTGCGAATCCGGCCGCGTTGGTGCTGATGCAGAAGATGGGCGTGCAGATTCAGCGCAACAAAGACGGCTCCGTCGACTACTACACCACGCAGATGCGTCTGATGCGGGCCATCGCCGGGCAGCGTAGCCCTGTGGCGCAGCGGGCTGCTGCCGACGCAGTTGGTTATGGTGGCTTGTTGCCTATGCTGCAGCAGGGAACCTACGGAGAAGACAAGGCGCGCGCCTTTCGCAAGGGCCTGATTTCTACCCCCGACGAGCTCGCCCGGGCCACGAAATTCAAGGAGGAAGTCAATGATCTGGAGGATTCCGTATCCGGCCTGGGGAACTCCATCGGCGCAAGTCTGATTCCGGTTCTTGAGCCGGTGGTTACGCAATTTTCGGCCTGGCTCGACGCACATCGCGCGGAGATCGCCGACAAGCTGGCCGAGGCAGTGCAGCGCTTCGTGAACTGGATTTCCAAGGTTGACTGGGATGGTGTGGCGAAGGATGCGAAGGATCTTTGGGACGCTCTAGGTGGGGCCAAGGGTGTCATGGTGGCAATCGCCGCGATCACCTTTGCTGGTCCGGTCGCGGGCATTGTCAGTCTCATCGAAAACCTCACGAAGCTAGCTACGACAGTTGCTCCCGCAGCGGTGAAGGCTCTGAGCCCACTTGGTGGCGTGCCCGCAGTTGCCGGTACCGCTGCAGCTGGCTTCGGCGGATGGGAAATCGGAAAGTGGCTCCGTCCGTACTACGACGAATACGTTCGCAAGGTGACGGGCGGTGATCGGTGGTCGCTGAATGACTATCTGACCGGGACGCATCGCCTTCAGCTCGGAGCAACCGGAGGCTACACGCAGGAAGAACTCGATAGTTTGAAGGACGGTGGCGGCGCAAAGCTCACGAAAAATGCCCCAAGGGCGGCGACTGCGGAATCAAATTCATTGTTCAGCAGTCTGGAGTCGCAATACGGA
Organism: Burkholderia sp. 9775_39; assembly: GCF_015712225.1. NCBI lineage: Bacteria > Pseudomonadati > Pseudomonadota > Betaproteobacteria > Burkholderiales > Burkholderiaceae > Burkholderia > Burkholderia sp. 9775_39. Next base: position 61,171 of record NZ_JACCQC010000016.1, read on the forward strand.
TTGCCTCATGGCCTTCTCGATAGCGTCTGGGCCGTCGAATCGGGCCGTGGCGCGAACATGCTTTCGCCGGCGGGGGCGATGGGGCATTTCCAGTTCATGCCCGCAACCGCGAAACAGTATGGTCTGTCGGATCCTGGTGATCTTCAGCAATCTGCGACTGCGGCCGCACGGATGTATAGCGACTTGCTGAAAGCCAACGGTGGCGACCTTGATCGAGCTCTTGCAGCCTACAACTGGGGTCAGGGGAACCTGAATCGCGGTGGCCTTGGCGCCGCACCGAGCGAGACGCGAAAGTATATTGCAGCCGTCGAGGCGAGTATGGCCGGCGCAGGCCCGTTGACGGACGTCGCGGCACGGTCGGGTTCTTCCGGCGTCGCTGGGGCGACTACGGCTCAGCAATCGATGCACGTCACGCTCGACATGAAGAACGTTCCGCAAGGAATGCGTGCCGAGGCGAAGACGGCCGACGGGAACTATTTGCCCACGCGGGTCGAGTACCGGCTTGACGGCATCTAAGGGGAATTGATGTGGCATCGACAACCACCGATGTTCTGAACGTGGTCGGCAGCATCGGCGGCCTGGCGTCGGCTGCCGACAATCTTGGCTCGCTGCTGACGGGCGACTGGTTTTCGACACTTCAGAAGGCAAGTTACGGCGGGGTGCCTTTCGGCGTATTTGAAATTCGAAACTCGACTGGGCGGCAACAGGCGGTTCATACATACCCGTTTCGCGACGAAGTCTGGGTGGAAGACCTGGGCCAGAAATCCCGTGCATTCGAGGTAATCGGCTTCCTACTTGAGAACGATCTCAAAACGGGCCGCGGATCTGTGATCGATCAACGCGACGCATTGTTTTTTGTATGTGAGTCGCCCGGAAATGCCACGTTGGTTCACCCGACGTTCGGGACGGTCAATGACGTCGCATGTTTGAGCGTCGAGGCGATCGAGCGGCTCGACCTGGGTCCGGTGTTCGAGATCCGGCTTACCTTGATCGTATCGGGGCCGCGCAAGTTTCCGACGACTCAGGTATCAACAGCGGACGATAGTGCAAACAACGCGGCGAACTTGAAGGAAAAGGGGCTACTCGACTACGCAAAGGACATCGCGGCGGACATCCGGAACGGTGCGGCCGTCGTACAGAAGGTCGTCTCGACGGTGGTGGGATGGTATCAGCTCGGCATCACTGCCGTGAACGACGTCAAGCGCGTAATCGGTGCGGTGTCTACGCTGTCCGGAAACTTCGGCCGGCTGTTCGGCGGTGGCAATTCCGGTTATTCGGCGAGCAATGCGAAGGCGTCGCCCAGCACCACCGCGGGCGATCTGCTTGCGGCATCGGCCGCAGGGCGCGCCGCTGTCGTATCCGCCGGCGCGGCCATGCAGGCGGCTGCGGCGAACCCATCGGATAGCGCCACGTTCGGCTCAGCAGTCGACGCGTTCGTTGCTGCGGTCGCCTCCTCGGCGAATGACCCGGCAGACGCCGTGCGGCTGGTGAGCGGGCTTGTGCAGTATTCGCCAGAAGACGTCGTCGTGCCAGGCCAGATCGGCGCGTCGATGGGTGTTGTGCAGATAGCGACTGCAGCGCTGCTGCGCCGCTATGCCTTGGCGCAGCTGGCCGTGACGCTCTCTGGTTATCAGCCGTCGTCGCAGCAGGATGCCGCGACGGTTCTGTCGAATGCACTAGATCTGTACGACGCCGAGATCGATGTGGCTGGCGATGCGGGCGACGACGATACGTTCGTCGCACTTCGATCGCTGCGGAGGGCCGTTTATGCCGATCTAACGGCGCGCGGGGCCGACCTCGCGACCAATGCGACGTTTTCGTTTAATGCGGCGTTACCGTCGCTGGTGCTCGCGCAGCGCATCTACAACGACGTGACGCGCGAGCCGCAGCTGTTGCAGCAGATCAACCCGATTCACCCGGCATTTTGTCCTGTGGATTTTCAAGCGCTGGCGAAGTGAGCCGTTAATTCAAGCGCTTAGTGGTTGAAACGAGTTTTCCGTTCACGCATTTGCTAGTGACGAAATAGCGCTTCAGCTTTGGCGTTCCATCGCTGGAAAGCTCCCATCGGTCGATCTCGCCGCCGGTGCTTCGGCCACATGCGTGTTTCCGCATGTCAGCAAGTTCGTCGGGGGTTAGCGGAACGATCTCGCGTTTCGTTACGTATAGGTCCGGGTATTGATGGTTGCTATCAGCAACGAGGACCACCGGGGTACTGTCTGACGATGTTGTTTCAGAAACAATCGAGATTCTGCTGCCGTGCGGATAGCCGACACATGCTCCGCGCTGCTGAAGATCGATCTCTTCGCGTGCATTGTGCTTTGGCGTATCTAGGAGCGACGACAGTTGCACGGCGATGTCCGCATTATTGCAGGCATAAGTGTCACGATCGGCTCCAGGACGGCCGGTTACAGTCAGTTCCGGAGCTTGAGCGGCTGCGATCGTGGAGATTGCGGCCAAGAGACCAGAAAATATAATTTGTCGCATGGTTATCCAATGAACGATGACGTAACCCTAGGAGTGGCCACTTGCGTGCGGCGGCCGAGTGCCCCTCTTGGCGAGGAGACATTCTCCAAAATAAACAGTCGGACAATATCAGGTTGGAGCGACGTTACCATTTCTCGAGGTATCGAGCGCTGTCCGTCGAGTTTCGAGGTGAGCTATACGGAACCATATCCGGGCGTCGGCGACATCCTTGCGCAGCCAGGAGACTGGGTGCAGGTGCTGCTCGGCGACGATCTCGTGCTGACTGGCTTTGTCGATCGCTACATGCCGTCATACAGCGGAAATCAGCATACCGTGCGGATTACTGGCCGCAGCAAGTGTCAGGATCTCGTAGACTGCGCAGCGTTCATCGACGGCGGTCAGTTGCTCAACATGACGGTCGACAAGATCGCGGCAGCGCTATGCGCACCGTATGGGATTGCGTCGAGCGTGGCAGCTGGCACCGACGTCGGTGCGCCGATCGAGCAGGTGAATGTTATGGTGGGCGAAACACCGTATGCGGTGCTCGAGTTGTTATGTCGGTTCCGCGGCCTGCTGCTATATGACATGCCGGACGGCAGTCTTTTGTTCGCATCGGGCGGCCCGACGGCGAATAACAGCAACACGTCGATCGGCACGCGCGTTTCGTCGAGCGGCTTCACGGAAGGGATCAACGTCGCGTCGGCGGCGTTAATGATGGCGATGGACGGCCGATTTTCGCAGTACGACGCTGCCTATCAGGGGCTCGATACGTTGCGCGACATCGGAGACGGCGGCAACATCATCGCTCACGTCTACGATAAAACGGTCCCCCGGTTTCGGTACCGAGCAATAATTTCCGAAAACGTGACCGGCGGTAAGGATATTGCCCTGCAGCGTGCGAATTGGGAAATGGCTTATCGTCTCGGCCGCTCGTACCAAGTGCGACTCGTAACAGATTCGTGGCGCGACTCGGCCGGCTCTTTGTACGAGCCAAACGTGCTCGTCGACATCGACCTGCCGTCGCTGAAACTGCCGAAGAAGCGTTGGTTGATCTCGGACGTGACGTACAAGAAGGGCGCGCAGGGTACGTCAGCCGAGCTGACGATCATGCCGCCGCAAGCGTTCTATCAGGAACCGATCATTCTCAATCCAGTCGCCCCGGATTTCGAGCAGGTTGCGCAATGAGAGAAATGTTGAATCGAGTCCGCAGCCTGTTCGGTCGCGGTCGGATCACGTTCGTGGACGATGCGGGCCCAGTGCAGATCGTGCAGTTGCGGATGAACGGCCTTGAGGTGCCTGCAGGTCGTTACCGCGTGCCTGAATTCGGATTTTCTTCGAACCCGCCGATCGGCTCGGATGCACTCGCCCTGCACGTCGCCGGCGATCGGTCCGCTGGCGCGGTGGTCGGAACGAATCACCAAGAATCGCGGCCCCGCGGGCTCGCGCCGGGCGAATCGATCCTGTACAGCCAGGATGGCAAGAGCGTCTACCTGAAGAATGGGAGCATCGTCGTCGAGGCGAAAGGACAGGACGTCGTCGTGAACGATGCGGCGAACGTCACCTGGAACTGCAGCGGCGATTTCAAGATCGTCGCAGGCGGGAAATTCAGCGTGGTCGCGCCCGGCGGATCCGAATTCGATACGCCGATGCTCGCATCGACCGGAGATATGCAGGACAACACCGGCACGAACAACGAGACGATGAAGGGTATGCGCGAGCTGTACGACGAGCATACGCACAACGTCGTGAACGTGCAGGGTGGCACCTCGACGATCACGTCGAACGTGCCGAATCAGCAAATGTAGCGCTGCCGCACACCGAGACAACCAACCCGCTTCGGCGGGTTTCTTTTTGCCTGCACGACATGCCCGACATCACGCTTTCATGGGATAGCGCGACCAATCACGCCGATTGGGCGCTGGCCGGCGCCGATTTGCTCGCCGGCGATGACCTCGAGAGTGCTGTGCTGATCAGCGTGTTCACCGACCGCGAGGCGAGCGCCGACGACGTCATTCCGGACGGTTCAACAGACCGACGTGGGTGGTGGGCCGACGATAGCGTGCCGATCGGCTCGCGGATGTGGCTGCTGAAACGCGCAAAGCAGACCACGCAGACCGCGCAGCGCGCCTACGACTATCTCGCCCAGGCGCTGCAATGGCTGATCGACGACGGCGTAGCTAGTCGAATCGAAATCACGACGCAATGGGTGCGCCGCGGCGTGCTCGGCGCGCGGGTTGTCGTCATCAAGAACGGCGCCGTGCTTCACGACGGTCGATATGTGTGGGCCTGGGAAGGAATTAACTGATGCCGTATCTTCGTCCGACACTATCCGAGCTCAAGGCGCAAGTCGCGGCCGACATCCAGAGCGGACTGCCGGGTACTGATCCGCTGCTGCGATTCTCGAGCCTCGGCGTTATTGGCCGGGCGCTTGCCGGTCTGGCGCAGCTGCAGTACGGCTACACGGACTACATCGCGAAGCAGTCGAACCCGTTCACGGCTGAAGATGAATATCTGGAAGCGTGGGCCGCCCTGAAGGGAATCTATCGCGAGCCGGCGACGCAGGCCGGCGCATCAACGCCCGGGCAAATCCAGTTCGCTATCGCACCTGGCACGAGCAACACGATTCCGGCTGGTGCATCCATCAGCCGTAGCGACGGCGTCGGCTACACCACGACCAGCCAAGGGACGATCGCGAATGGCGTGGTCATGGTCAATGCCGTGGCGAATGCCGACCCTTCTGGCCTGACCGGGACTTTCGGGAATTGCGCCGTCGGGACGTCGATGACGCTCGGCGTCTCGATTGCCGGCATCAGCTCGACCGGGACGGTGTCGGTGGCATTTACCGGCGGCGCCGACATCGAGAAGGACGACAGCCTGCGCTCCCGCATGCTGTTCGCGTACCAGAACCCTGCGCAGGGCGGCTCGGAATCGGATTACGTGCGGTGGGCGCGCGAGGTTGCCGGCGTGACGCGAGCGTGGTGCAATCCCGTTGGCTTTGGCCCGGGCACCGTTGTCGTCTACACGATGTTCGACCAGGCCGAGTCGGAAAACAACGGATTCCCGGTCGGCACCGATGGTGTTGCGACGAACGAGAAGAGAGGGGCGCCGGCCACCGGCGACCAGCTGACGGTCGCGAACTGGATTTATCCGCTACGGCCCGTCACGGCACTTGTGTACTCATGCTCGCCGATCGCGTCGCCCATAAATTTCACGATCACTGGTTCGGCGAACTTCACGGAGGCGCAGAAGGCTGCGATTGCGTCAGCGATCTCGGGCATCTTCGTTTTGTACGGTTCGCCCGTCGGGCCTGGCAACCAGAATGGTACCGTCGACCGGTCCTATATCGATTCAGCGATCGCGGCGATTACCGGCACGCAGGGATTCGTCATTACGTCGCCGCTTCAGAACATCGTCGGCACCACTGGCCAGATGCCTGTGCTCGGCACCATTACGTGGCTTCCATAAATGAGAGCACCGAATTATTCCGCGTCCGACTTCACGTCGGCGTTGATGGCGCTCATGCCGCGGGGGCTCGCGTGGCCGCGTGATCCGTATTCGGTGATGGGCAAGACGATCGCGACGCTTGCGCCGATCTGGTCGCGGCATGTCGCGGCGAACAACTATTTGCTCGTCGACGCGTTTCCGGCGACTGCCGTCGAACTTCTCCCGGAGTGGGAGGCAGCGCTCGGCCTGCCAGATCCCTGTGCGGGTGAATCACCATCGTTGTCGCAGCGCCAGGCGCAAGTCGTTGCGCGCTTTGCGAATAGTGGCGGCGCATCTATTCCTTATTTCGTCAACTACGCGAAGAACCTTGGATTCGATGTCTCCATCAGCGAATTCACACCTTTTCGAGTGGGACAACATGCGGCCGGGCATACGGTTGGTGTTGAGGGATGGGCGCACACCTGGCGCATCAATGCGCCGTCTACAACGGTCAACTATTTTCGCGCAAGCCATTCGGCGGCTGGTGAGCCACTGGCCTCGTGGGGGAATGCGGTATTGCTCTGCGAAATGAATGCGCTCAAACCGGCTCACACGCTCGTCATCGTGGCTAACCCAGGTTTCCTTGATACGACGTTCCGCCTCGATATGACAACACTGAGCTAAATCGGAGAAACGATGTTCCGCACCGATCAGACTACGGCCGTTACCTCGCTCCCAGTCCCGGCAGCAGCTGGCACGCCAGGCTATTTTACCGGGGGTAATCCGGCTACCGGACAGGCCGCGACGATTTTGGACGCCGACTGGCTGAACATGGTCCAAGAAGAGCTGTGCAATCTCGTCGTCGCTGCGGGGCTTACGCTTAGCAAGACGACATACAGTCAAATTCTGGCTGCGATTCATGTGCTCGGCTCGCGCGCAACGGTGCTCGCCGATGTCGGATCAGCGAACGCCTATGCGGCAGAAAATCCAACCCCTATGCCGATTCTTCCGGAAACTTCGGGGGTTGTGCAAGTCGTACAGATCGCCCACGCGAATACTGGGGCGTCGACGTATGCGCCTGATGGGCTCGCGTCGGCACCGATTGTTACGCTCGGCGGCGCTCAATTGAGAGGGGGCGAGCTCGCGACCGATGGCGTTGCGCGGCTTGTTTCGTTCATTAGCCCGCTCGTAAATGGCGGCGCATTGTGCTGGGTGCTGATCGAATGTTTGGGAGTACAGCGTCCGCTCGGTAACTTTCAGGTACTGAAGGATGCGATCACGACGAACGTTACGTTGACGGCCGCTGACGTCGGCAGTTCCTTCCAGTTCATCGGGAGCGCGTCCCGGACCGCGACCGCGCCTGTTTCATCGACCTGCACCTCGGGCGATTCCCTGGTATTCACGAATCAGTCCACCGTGCCGCAAACGGTCGCGCGGCAGGGCACGACTGACACGTTTGTCGTCGGCAACACGTACGGACTGACGTCGATCACTATCCCGCCGGGCGGAACTCTGGCGCTGGCGGCGCAGCCGAACGCGAATGCATGGGTCTCGGTAGGAGGCTCAGCCTGTCTTCCATATGACTCGCTTTTCGGGTCTCAGCTCGCTTCCGTCGGGTACCAGAAGCTGCCCAGCGGCTTGATCATCCAATGGGGCGCAACCACGTGCTCGACGAGTGGTTATGTCGGGGTAACGTTCCCGATTGCATTTCCGAACGCATTTTTGCAAGCGACTGCGACCGCGACGGGATCGGGATCGGCATCACTGTCGCCGCAATACAACACAGGCACGAAAACGGGTATGCAACTGGCGGCATTGACCTCCAGCAACGCGTATTCCAACGCGCTCGTCTCTTGGATCGCGATCGGATTTTGAGGAAAAACCATGGGTCAAAAATTCGCAGCATACGATTCCGCCGGCGCCGTCGTGGCGTTCTATGACAGCATCGACAGCCCGGTACCGGCCGGCATTGAAGCGGTCGAGATCACCGAGGCGCAGTGGCAGGCAGCGGCGTCGACACCTGGCTATACCGTGGTGTCGGGCGTCTTGACGGCGCCGGCAGCGCCGACTGCCAGCACGTTGCTGGCTGCGGCTCGATCTGCGCAGAAAACCGTGATCGACGCAGCGTATGCAGTTGCAATTCAGCAGCCGGTGAGCTTTACGACCGCGGCCGGTGTGACGGAATTGTTCCAGGCTGACGTGGACAGCCAGGATATTCTGAAAACGGCCGAGCAGGGATATGCGATCGTCGGATCGACGCCAGCCGGCTTTTACTGGGTGTCCGCTGGAAACGCAAAAGTCGCGTTCACGCTGGCCGACCTGCAGGGCCTCTACGGCGCGATGTTGGAGCGGGGTTGGGTAGCGTTCCAGACTAGGCAAAATCTGAAATCGGAGATCGATGCTGCGACCACGATTCCTGATGTTGTTGCTGTCGTGTGGCCAAACGCGACGACGAGCGTCGCGGCATAGCCTTCGCAACCGGTCATTCTCCAGTGTTATTCACCATGCAGAAAAAGATCATCTCTTGGTTGGCGGTTGCGGCGACGCTGTTGCCGACTTTCGCGACTGCGCAGTTCGTTCCCGGGCAGCTGTTGACGGCTGGACAACTCAACAATGCGTTCTCGAATGTGCTGCCACTTGCGGGCGGCACGATGACCGGGCCGCTTACCACGCCATCGTTGTCGGTGTCTGGCACCGCGACGTTGCCGAACCTGCAGTACTCGCCGGCGTGGACCAGCGCTACAACACGTACCGTGCAGCAGCGCTTGCAGGATCGCATCAGCGTCAAGGACTTTGGCTGCGATTCGACTGGCGCGTCGGACACGACTTCATGCATTCAGCGCGCGATCAACTTCATTGCCTCGACCGGCAATGTGGGGCAGCTGTTTTTCCCCGCAGGTACGTATCTCGTCAGCGGCGCGCTGAACATCACGTCGGCGGGGATCTATCTGGTCGGGGATGGTCCTTACCGAACCACGATCCAGACGAGCAGCTCGACGGCCGACGTCGTCAAGTTCAATGGCAATTTCTTCGGCGGCGGGGTATCGAACCTCTCGATCTACAACCCGAACGCGACGACACCGACGGCCGGGGCGGGCATCAACGTCACGACGGCGTCCGATACCTCGTTCCGGAACGTCGAGATCAAGGGCACCTACAACGGCGTCGTTACGAACCAGACCGGTATCGTCAAGCTGAGCCACGTGAGCGTCTCGCAGGCGATCTATGACAGTTTCCAGATCAACGGCGGCCCCGGGCAATTCCTCGAGTACGTCAGCGCATACAACGATTCGCCAAACCATGCCGGCGTGAACGTCACCTCAACGGGAATGCTGCACCTGTCGCACAGCGCAATCGATGCCCAGGGGACGGCGCTACTCGTCGCTCCGACGACGGCCACGGGCACGCCAAGCTATTACAGCGGTCAGGTGTTCGACCTGTTCGTCGACAACAACGACTTCGACGCGTCGCAGGGGGACGCTGTCGTGATCAAGCCGACTGGCACGGGCGTTGCATACTCGCTGCAGTTCACGAATAACCGAATCGGATTCTCGTCCGGCGCGGGCCTGGTCATCGACGGATCGAACCTCGCCAGCACGAGCGCGACGCCGTATCCGAGTGGCGTCTACAACGTCACGTTTTCGAACCTGCAGTCGGTCAAGAACGTGAAAGAAGGCGTGAAGATTGTCAACGGGACGAACGTCCAGCTCGACGGCTCGTCCGTGATCGGGAACTCGTCGACGGGCGGCGGTTACGCTGGAATCTCGGTGCTCGGCGGCGATGCGATCACGATCAGCGGCACGCACGCGACGCAGTATACGAACGTCGGCAACAACCAGACTTACGGATTGCAGATCGCCTCGACGTTCACGGGGCGCCTGAACGCGAGCAACAATTTTTTCGCGGACAACCAGACAGGATCGGTCAACAATCTGTCGAGTTCGCAGAACGTAAAGCTCGCGAACAACACCGGGTACGACGTCTTTTCGATCGGCGGCAACCAGTTCTATCCGAGCCTCTGGAATACGCGTGCGTTCTACAACATGGTCGTGCCGAACAGGGGCATCTGGTACGACAACGTCATCACGATTCAGAACAACAGCATAGCGCCGGATACTGGTGTTTCCGGCAATGCTGCACTCCGCTTCGTCGACAACGTGAACGGCATCGAGCGCGGAGCGTTCGGTTATTCGCGCGTCAGCACGGGTACGAGCGGCGGGTTCTATCCGGACTTGCTGTATGCAGAGGTCGGGAACCTGACGGCGGGAGATCCTGACGATACCGATTTTGGGATCATCGTCACGCACAGCTCGGGCGCTTCGTCTTTCCCGGGTTCGTCGTTGATGGCCATGCGCGTCGTGTCGAAGACCGGCGACATCAACTTCAGCACGCAGGGGAGCGGGGCGGTGAACGTCGGCACCATCGGCACACCGACGCCGTTCACGATCGGCATGCAGAACTCGCTCGCGCGGTTCCGCGAACGGGACAACACGAACAACTTCGCGATCACGACGAACGTGGGCCTTTCGGGGGCTCAAGACAGCACGTCGATTCCATCGTGGGAGATGTCGATCGGCGGTACCGATGACGAGTTTCACATCGGGCGCATTCCGGCTGGCGGCACGTCCGCGAACAAGCTCCCGAATCTCTTCAGCGTCAGCGGTACGACGGGTACCGTCACGGCCACCGGCCCGGTGAAGACGGCCGGCTATACGGTCTCGACGCTGCCGGCGGGAGCAATCGGCATGCGCGCGTATGTAACAGATGCCACCAGCTGCACGTTCATGGGATCGCTGACGGGAGGTGGCTCGACCGTGTGCCCGACGTTCTACAACGGTACCGCTTGGGTAGCCGAATAAAGAAAGCACTACGCCATCAACGCGGGCCGCCTTCGGGCGGCCTGTTTCATTTCCGGGGGATGAATGTCCGACAACGCATCGGGGAACGCGCGCGTCGAAGAGCGGTTCCGGGCAGGAGAGAAGCGCTTTTCAAGGCTCGAGCGGCGCATCGACGCCAGTGACGAGGCCGTGAAGGAGCACCTTCAACGGCAGGACGAGAAGATCGACTCGATCGTCGCATCGGTCTCAAAAATTCAAACGAACACGCAATCGATGGTCGACACCTGGGAGGGCGGCGCGCGGGTGGTGCGCGCTCTGTGCCGCTTAGCCGATGCGTGGCGCTTCCTCGTCCGGCACGTCGCTGGCCCAACGATCGCATTCGGCACGGTCGGCGTGATCGTCTTTCGCTACATGAGGCACGAACCGATTCCCGATTGGGCGAATGCGGTCGTGAAACTGCTTCTGGGATGACCATGACACCACAAACCCTTTCTGCCGCACTGCAGATCCCGATCGCGGTCGCGACTCCGTGGGTCGATCCGCTGTCGGCCGCGATGGCGCTATATGCGATCGATTCGCCGGCGCGCCAGGCTGCGTTTCTCGCTCAGTGCGGGCACGAGTGCGGTCGTTTCCAGTGGCTGCGCGAGCTCTGGGGTCCAACACCCGCGCAGCGCGCATACGAACCGCCCGCCGTAAAGGCCGTCGAGCTGGGCAATACGCAAGCCGGCGACGGTTTCCGGTACCGCGGTGGCGGTCTCATTCAGATCACGGGACGTTACAACTACCGCGTGATGGGGCAAAAGATCGGCGTTGATCTCGAGGGCAACCCGGACCAGATCGTGCAGCCCAGCGTGGCGGTCGAGGCCTCCGCGCAATTCTGGGCGGATAACGCCTTGAGTGCGTTCGCCGACGCCGGCGACTTTCTGTCGATTAGCCGCGCGATCAACCTCGGCAATCCGCGCTCGGCGGCCACGCCGAACGGCATGCCTGACCGCCTGGCGCTCTGGGATTCGTGCAGGGCGGCGCTCGGCGTCGCAATTTAACCCGCCGCACCCTGCGGCATTTTTAGGAGAAACCCCACATGAGTCCGTGGATGAAGTTCGTCGCAGCTGTCCTGTTGTTCGGCGCCTGGCTTGCGCTGGTGCTGCTGCACTACGTGCCGCCGCAGTCGCTGGTGGACGCGATCGGTTACACGCTGGCCGGTCTCGGCGTCTATCACGCCACGGCCGGTTCGGTCGGCCCGATCGTTACCGGACTGACCGGGACGGCCGAACTGATGGAGCCTACGCCGAAACCGGTGACCAGCTCCGTTTCCGTGACCACCACGGCGACACCGGTACCGGCGGCTCCGATTCCGCAGGCGGCGCCGGCGCCGACGATCCAGTGATTCGCGCCGCGATCGCGCTATCGGCATGTCTCGCGCTTGCTGGTTGCGACTCGCTTCGATATGCCGGCATCGCTCGATACGAGGTATCGCCGCTCGTCGACGCAGGCGGCACGCTGATCGGCTGCTGCGTCTTGCGTGTCTGGAACGGTAAGCAGATGGCGACCGTCGAGGCGACATTTACGCATCAATCCGACAACAGCTATTCCATCTCGCTCCGCGAAACCGACGTCGAAGCATTCGCAGGGCAGGCAACCGCCGCGGCAGCGGCATCCGATGTCGTCGGCGCGGCAACTTCCGCTGCAGTGACGGCGCTCAAGACCCTCAAGTAAGGAAACTCCCATGAAGCGTTTTTCGATGCTGCTCGCGGCAGGCGTTGTCGCGTCCGTTGCGCTGCTCAGCGCGTGTTCGTTGTTTTCCGTGCAAACGCCCGCGCAGGTCGCCTCGAAGGTCTGCCCGTTGCTGCAGGCCGAGATCAGCACGCTTTCACAGGCAGGCGTTTTCACGGGCGGTGCGGCCGTCACGCTGAACGAGAAGATCGCCCCGAACGTCGATGCCGTGTGCGCGGCCGGCGTGTCCGTCACGCAGGTCAACGTCCAGTCGATCTCGTCGGCGGTCGCGCCGCTGCTCATCACGGTCGTGAAGGCTTCCGGGCTGTCGCAGTCCGACCAGGTGACCGCAGTGCTCGCGATCGGCACGGTCAAGGGCATGATCGACGTGGCATTTCCGCCGGCAACGGTGACTGCGCCGGCGGCCGCGTCCCCTGCATCGTCCGTCTCGCCTGCGCCGATTGCGCCGGCCCCAATGACGACGTTCCATCGCGGCGACGTGCTGACGGCTGACGACCTGAATCGCAATTTCCGGTCGCTCAATCAGCGACTCGAAATGCTCGAAGAGCGCCTGCGCCCTGTCGACATCGGCACCATCACGGTCCCGGCGGTCAATTTCGGCGAGTTCGGGTCGTCAACGTTCATCGTGAACCCGCTGTGATGAAACCGATCCGCGTCGCACTGAGCGGTAGCGGCTTTCGCCTCGGCGCGCACCTTGGCGCGCTGCAGGCGATCGAGGAGGCTGGCTATACGATCGTGGAGCTCGCCGGCACATCCGGCGGTTCCATTGTCGCCAGTCTGTATGCGAGCGGCCTGCCGCTCGACGTGATGCGGCAGATGCTGATGGAGGTGGACTGGTCGCGGATGATGAGCTTTTCGCCGTGGACGCTGATTCGTCAACAGGCTCTGTGCAGCGGGGAAGCCCTGCGCGGGTATCTGACCAGAGTTACTGGCGGCAAGACATTCGCGGAGATCGAAATCGACCTGAAAATAATCGCGACGGATCTTCTCAGCGAACGCGAGTTCCAATTCTCCCGTGCATCAACGCCCGACATACCGATCGCGGTAGCGGCGCGCGCGAGCGCATCAATCCCGATTGTGTTCGCTCCGGTAGCGGTCGCGGGCGGCCTGTTCGTGGACGGCGGGATGTGCGACAACATGCCCGTGAGCGATCTGACGGTTGACGAGGTGCCGCGGGTCGGGATCTTCCTCGAGTCCGACGACTCGCCGCTGCTGCCAGGCAGGTATGGGTTCACGACGCTCGCGCCGCGGATGATCGACGTGATGCTCGCCTCGAACGAGGCCGCGCATTTTGCTTTCGATCAGCTTACGGGGGCGACATTCGTGCGCGTGCCGACCGGCTATGCCAGTTCATTCGACCGCCATATGCCAGTCGCGACGCGACAACGCCTGTATGACGATGGCTATGCGGCGACGAAGCTAATCCTCGGCGAACCGAGCTTCGTCCTGGAGAACCAAGCGTAGCTTGTGAAGGGCCACAAGGTGGCCGCCCACGTCCTCGTTCCAGACAGACTGCACCCTTTTCCGGAGATCCTCGGCTTCAGCGAACCGCTTCCGGCATCGTGCGATTTCGAGAATCAGGCGCCTCACCTCATGGCCGGCTGGATAGCGACGCCACAGTTCGCGCAGCTCGCGGTTGGATGGAGATTGAAAGGTTGGAAGAGGTTGCCGAAGCATGTCGAGGCGATATTGCACTGTATGAATATACAGTGTATCGCGCCACGGCACCGCTCCGTCAAGAAGCCAGTTATGCAGCGAGACGCGCGGACCGCCCTCTAATAAGCAGCTTGGCGTTGCTCGGAATGGCTCGCCGCTTCGTGCTTATTTATTGAGCATTTTGTTAGAGGGCTGATCTTTCGCCCCTATATTCGACGGGCGAGACAGCCGGATTTCGCTGCTGCATGGGGTGCAGGTGGTCGGAGGTTCAAATCCTCTCGCCCCGACCAGACAAGAACCCGCGTCAGCTCAAGCTGACGCGGGTTTTTTCTTGGCCGCCGCTTTTTTGCACATCGCAACGCGGCCCCGGTAAAATGCAAGGTTGATCCACGGAAAGCGCCGTGATTTAGCGGAAGAGGATTCCCCGAACATGACTGATCTTCGTCTTACCATGCGGTTCGCTGCAGTGCTCGCCACCGGCGCGCTCGTCGCCGGTTGCGGTACGTCGTCGCCCACGAAAGTGGACTACAAGAGCGATTCGAAATCGAAGGAAGCGTCGCTCGCAGTGCCGCCCAACATGCTCGACGAGACGGCCGATCAGCGTTCGCTGCCGCCCCAGGGCGGCGCGACTTCCCTGTCCGCGCTCCAGCAGGTCCAGCAGGCCGCGCCTGCGCTGGACACCGTCGCGCCGGCCGTCGCCGGCATGCATATCCAGCGCGACGGCACCGAAAGCTGGCTCGTGATCGACGGCAAGCAGCCGGCCGCGATCTGGCCGCAGGTTCGCCGTTTCTGGCAGGAGCAGGGCTTCCTGCTCGTCGTCGACCAGCGCGACAAGGGCGTGATGGAAACCGACTGGAACGAAACCCATCCGCAGATCAACGACGGCTTGATCCGCAGCGTGATCTCGAAGGCGATGGGCAATTCGTACGTGACGGCCGAGCGCAACAAGTACCGCACGCGTCTCGATTCGGCGCCGAACGGCGGCACCTACGTGTTCATCAGCCAGAAGGGCATGCGCGAGGCGATCACCGGCGCGAACAACGATTCGAGCAAGTGGGAACCGAAGCCGAACGATCCGGCGCTCGAGACGGAATACCTGAAGCGGCTGATGGCCGTGCTCGCGCAGAACGAGCAGCGCGCGAAGAACGGCGAACCGCCGATCGCGAACATCAAGGACAACGCGGTCTCGAAGGACAAGAAGGCCGATGCCGACGCGTCGTCGAAGGCTGCCGCGGCGATCGCTGCGCAGAACGTCTCGCGTACGTCGGCGCAAGGCAATGACGCGGCCGAAGCGGCCGTGCCGTCCGAAGTCACGCTCGGCGAGCCGTACGACCGGTCGTGGCTGCACGTCGGTCTCGCGCTCGATCGCGCGAATTTCACGGTCGACGATCGCGATCGCACGAAGGGCCTGTATTTCGTGCGCTATGTCGATCCGAAGGATCTGAGCTCGGCCGAGCAGGGCTTCTGGAGCCAGCTGTTCCACGGCAAGAAGGAAAAGCAGGCGAAGCAGTATCGCGTCAACGTGAAGGCGCTTACGGCCGATCAGACGCGTGTCGCGGTCGTCGACGATTCGGGCGCAATCGATTCGTCGTCGGCCGCTCGCCAGATCATGGGGTTGCTCGTGAATCAGCTCCGCTGATCCCGGCGTTTCCCGCACCCTTGAAAAAGCCCGCCATTCGGCGGGCTTTTTTCATGTCCGCTCGCCAGCGTGTGCGCATGTTCGGCGGGGCCCGTCCCTTCTCGTGACGTTACGTAACATCCCCGCGTTACGACGACAGAACACGTGTCACATTGTCGCCGATCTAAAAATTTTTCCTTATAAATCAATGGAATATTGCGCGTGTAATGCCTGGCACGCAACCTGCTTTATAGGTTGGAATCGTTAGAACAGGGAGGACGGCGTCAGGGACCGGGAATGCGCGGCGAGCGCATGAACAACGGGATCGACGCCTTTACATGCCGACGCGCCAAGCGTCGGCGCAACAGATGATGGTCCGCGCCAGCGTGCGGATCTCGATGGCCCCGTCGCCTATCCTCGTAGGGCGACGGTTTCGCCCGCGCTTCTCTGAAGCGCGGGCTATTTTTTTGGTGCCGTCGCCATGTCGTATCCGGGTAGCCGATGTGCGGCGCGGGATTCGCGTATTCTCGGACTTTTTCGGATGAAGGAGGCGGGAATGGCGGAAATTGCAGTCGTGGCGCTGATCGTGGCGAAGCCGGGGGCCGAGGAAAAACTGCGCGCCGTGCTCGAGGGAATCGTCGAGCCCACCCGCAACGAAGCCGGCGCGTTGCAGTACGACCTGCACCGCGATCTGAAGGAGCCCGCGCGGTTCGTATTCGTCGAGCGTTGGGAGAGCGAGGAGGCGCTGGCCGCTCATGCGCGTGCCGCGCATATTCTCGCTTATCGCGAAGCGGCCGCGGACTGGATCGAGCGTTCCGAAATCCGCGTGCTGTCGAAGCTCGTCTGAGCCTGAGCCGGGTGGGGCGACCGGACGTGTCCGGTCGCGGCGGCGCGTTAGTGCGACGCGCTGGGTACGTCGAGAATCAGGATGATCGTCCAGTCGGCGTCGCCGTCATGGTGATACTGGCGCTCGGCAACGATGAACGGTTGCTGCTTGCCTTGCGGGCCGAGGAACAGCACGTCGCCCTCCATCGGCAGGCACTCGATCGGCGGCAGCGCGAGGAACGCGTCGTCCGAGCCGCGGGGCATCAGTTGCTTGATCTTGCGAGTGGCGGCTTCGGTCCACTCGATGTCGAGTTGAATGTTGCTCATGCTGTCCTCCGCACCGGGGTGCGCACGGGTGGAAAATTTCGGTGCGCGACTTTAGCACAGCGCGCGGGCGCCGCAACCAAAAAAGCCGAACCCGGTTGCCCGGATTCGGCTTTTCGCTGATGCGGTGCCGCCGAACTTACTGGCTGGCAGCGTCTGCAGCCTTTGCCTTCTTGCCGGCCTTCTTCGCAGCTGCCTTGTGATGCGCAGCCTTCTTGCCGTGGTGATGCTCTTCCTGCGCCGCCGGCTGAGCCGCTTCGGCCGCTTGCTGCTGTTGCAGCGCTTGTGCACGCTGCTCGATCTCGGCGATCTTGGCCGGATCGGTGATGGTCTGGATCTGCGTGCTCTCTTGCGCATACGCTGCGCCAGTCAGCGCCGACATCGCTACCAGGATAGCCAGGGACGTCTTCTTCATTGCTTTACCTCCGCTAAGTGGTGATGAACCCGAGTGTTGCCGTTTTGTCTGGCGACTGCAATCGAGTGCGTGTCGAGTGTAACAAAAGTGACGGATCAATGTGCACCGGATCGCCGCACGACGCAAGGCCCCGTTGAAGTCGCGCAACACTTCGCGCGGTTCGTCACGCGCCTGCCATCCAGCGGAGTGCGGAGATTTCCATGCGGTCCTCAAAACCAGCCGAGCCAACGATACACGTGGAATTGCGCGATCCCGACCAGCTCGTGCAGCGCGTGTTCGGCGTTGGCCACATTGCGCCAGCGCGGCAGCCACCCCGTCTGCGCGCGCCGGAGATTCGCATAAACGGGTTGCGGATCGATGCCGAAGCGGCGGAAATCGAGCAGCGCCCGGCGCATCTGGTACGACGACGTGACGAGAATGCGCGCGTCGTCATACTGTGAGCGTAGTATAGACGCAGTGAATTTCGCGTTTTCGTAGGTTGTACGGCTGTTCGGTTCGAGCACGAGGTCGGCCGGCGCCACGCCTTGCGCGACGAGCTGGCGCCCGTAGACGGCCGCCTCGGTATCGCCGTGATGCTGCGGGTCGCCGCCCGACATCACCACGGTGCAGCGTTCGGCCTGCTGCCGGCACGTGCGATAGAGCGCCGCAATCTTGCGGATGCGCGCGGCGCCGTCGGGCGGCGGCTGCAATCCGGCATCGGTGCGAAGCGTGCCGGCGCCGATGAGGATCAGCGTGGTTCGTCCATGCATGTCGGGATGCTCGACCGGCGTGACGCCTGCCTCGCTCCAGGCGATCAGCGGCGCGGCGAGCCAGCCCGTCGCGAGCAGCCAGAACAGCGCAGCGGCGACGATCGAAATGGTTCGACGCCGCTTGCGGCAGAGCATGAAACCGATGAAGAGAAGTACAAATGAATCGAACAGAATCAATTTGATTGGGGTATGGTGTCTTTTTATGGACGGCTGACGATCCGGCCCTGACGCGACGCCGAACAACGTCGGCCTCCAGAATCGGTGGCGGTTTCGGCGGGCGGAGACCCCGCCCGGCGCGCCGCTTCGCATTGTCGCTGCACTTTAAGAAAGAATCGAGATGGCCACGTATTCCAACGAAGCGGTGCTCGACGCATTGAGACGAGTGCAGTACCGCCAGGTACCGTGGGCACGCCGCCCGGGCGTGTTCGAGTATCTCCGTTCGCTCGGGCTGATGGACACGGTCAGGCAGAAAACCGTTGCCCCCGCACCGGGCTTCCATGCACCGGTCGACATCGCCGTACTGACCGACAGCGGTCGAGCCGAATTCTCGCGCCTCGAGCGCGACGAGAAATTACTGTCCTGGACTGATCGCCGCATGGACGACTACGCATTGAGCGAAGCGAGCGCCGTGGCGATTCTCGAAAGCCGCCTGTAGCGGTTCTTCATCCCGCCCCGTGCATCGCCGCGGCAGGCCGGCGACGCAAAAAAAGCCCGTATCGCGAGGATACGGGCGTACCGGATACTTTTGCTGCTGCCACGCTGTGCTCATGGCAACGATGTGACTCGCCGCATGCGGCGCAGTTCCCGGATGCGGGCATTTTCTTTGGCGAAACGTCGAAATCGGCAGGACTACGGATGACGCGGCACGCCCGGCGGCTGCGAGCCGATCCGCGCCCGTGCGTTGCTCGCGATGTCGCCACGCAAGTCGCCGCGCGGCACGGTTTGCCGGCTGGACGAGTTGGCGGACGGCGGCTGGCGGAGGGTGTTGCGATGATCCTGCTGGCGATGGGGCGGCTTCACGCGATCGTCGGCATGGACAGGAGCGGCGAGCGCCACGGAAACGACAATGCCGCATGCAACGAGCAGTGACATTGTTTTCATGGCGGGGCTCCCTTCAAGCCGTCCGTGCGGCCTGTTGATATGTCGCTAAGGTAAGCGTGGGAGTGCAGGCTTGCTGTAAATAATAGTAAATAGATGTTTCGCGGCACGACAACGGTAATCGACGGCAAGACATGCGTCGCGACAAAGTCGCATCGCAGAAAGAAACCGGGCGGCCGAAGCCGCCCGATCGAGCATGCGTTACGCCATCTTGACGGGCGCGCGCCAGGATTCCGGGTTGGTCCAGAAGGCGCCGCGCAGCCGGTCGCGGCTCGGCGGGGCAGGCGGCTTCGCCGCGCTTGCGCCGATGCGTCCGCGCAGCGAGATTTGCCGGCCGCTCGTGCCGAGTCGCTTCACGATCTCGGCGAGCGTGCCGTCGGCCTGCCATTCGTCGAAGCGGCGGCGGCAGGTCGGCGGGGACGGATAGCGGCCCGGCAGTTTCGACCAACCTTCACCCGTCGACAGTACCCACAGTACGGCGTTGACCACCGACCGGGCTTCCACGCGGGGACGGCCACGCCGCTCACTCCGTGCGGGCTCCGAGCAAAACAGACCCTCGACCAGCGCCCACTCGTTATCTCTCAAATCGTCGAACAGCATCATGTCCTCACCTCAGCGAAGCTAACTCCGGTGCGCTGCCCTGCGCCGCGCACTCTTCAGGCACTCGATCGGCGAGTGCCGGGTGGGGGCGTCCGGTTGGCCGGCAGCGGCGTTTCTGCTCTTCCGTCCGACGAAACCTGTGCCCTGTGCGCCAGGTAATGCACGAAGCGTGCCATGTCGGAGGTGAATCCCTCGAGAGCCGCTTGGCAGCGAGCTAACGGCTAAGTCAGCTAGGGGCGTATAAGACGCCAAAATAACCCGGCAGCAAATCGGGACAATCACCAATCTTGTGCAATTCGCCCGTGTCACGTGCGTTTGCGAACGTATTGCACCGCAGCGAAACATGTGCGGCGGGTGCCGGATTCGTTCGCCGAAGCCGGGTTCGCACATTAAAATCGCGCATCGATATCGACGATTGATGAGGTCAGGAGATGAACGTTACGCTGCGCCAGCTTCGCGTATTCATCGAAGTCGCGCGGCTCAGGAGCTTCAGTCGGGCGGGGGACGAGATCGGGCTCACGCAGTCCGCGGTCAGCCGCTGCGTGCGCGAGCTCGAGGCCGAACTCGGGCTGAAGCTGATCGATCGCACGACGCGCGACGTGCAACTGACCGACGTCGGCGCGAACCTGATCGCGAGCGTGTCGCGCCTGCTCGACGATCTCGACGACACGCTGCGCGAGATTCGCGAAATAGGGGAGCAGCGTCGCGGGCGCGTGATCGTCGCGGCAAGCCCGACGATCGCATGCAGGCTGATGCCGCGCGTGGTGGCGTCGTGCGAGCGCCAGTTTCCGTTCGTGACGCTCGGCCTGCGCGATGACGTGCAGAGCGACGTGCTGCGCAAGGTGAAGTCGAGCGAAGTCGACTTCGGCGTCGTGATCGGGCCGCTGACGGTCGCCGATCTCGTCTGCGAGCCGCTGATGACCGATTCGTTCTGCCTTGTCGCGCGCGCCGACCATCCGCTCGCGGCGCGGGCCGAGGTGCCGTGGACGGCGCTGGACGGCGAGCGCCTCGTGCTGCTCGATCATGCGTCGGGCAGCCGGCCGCTGATCGATGCGGCGCTGGCCGCGCATCGCGTGAACGCGACGGTCATGCAGGAACTCGGGCATTCGGCGACCGTCTTCGGGCTGGTCGAGGCCGGTGTCGGCGTGAGCGTGCAGCCGTGGCTGTCGCTGCCGCTGCCCGCCGGCTCGACGCTCGTCGCGCGGCCGCTCACGCCGCGCACCGAGCGTACCGTCGAGCTGGTGCGTCGTCGCGACCGGTCGTTGTCACCCGCCGCGCAGGCGATCTGGGAGCTTGTGCGGCAGATGCCGGCGAGGGCCGAGGATCTCGACTGACGCTTGCCAACGTGCGCGGTCCGGCTTGCCGGCCGGTACACTACGCGGATCGTGTTCCTCGGCGGTGGTGCTCGATGACGCAATCCGCAGGTTTTTTCCCGGCAAACGACGAGCCGGCGGCGCGTGCCGCGGTGCAGGCGCTGCGCCCGTCGCTGATCCGCGAGGTCGCAAACGCCGGCTTCGGCGTGCCGGACATGCTGCCGTTCTGGTTCGGCGAATCCGATCGCGTGACGCCGGACTTCATCCGCGACGCCGCAGCGGCCGCGCTGCGCGACGGCACGACCTTCTACACGCACAATCTCGGCACGGCGCCGCTGCGCGACGCGATCGCAGCCTATGTCGGCGCGCGTCACGGTGCGACGCCGGCGGACACGGTGGCCGTGACGAGTTCGGGTGTGAGTGCGCTGATGCTGGCTGCGCAGATGCTGGTCGGGCCGGGCGAGCGGGTCGTCGCGATCACGCCGCTGTGGCCGAATCTCGTCGAGATTCCGAAGATCCTCGGTGCGCGGGTCGACTGCGTGCCGCTCGACTATGGCGACGCGGGCTGGCAGCTCGATGTCGGCCGGTTGCTCGCGGCGCTGACGCCCGATACGCGGATGCTGCTGATCAATTCGCCGAACAACCCGACCGGCTGGACGATGTCGCGCGACGATCAGCAGGTCGTGCTCGCCCATTGTCGCCGTCACGGCATCTGGCTGGTCGCCGACGAGGTGTACGAGCGGCTTGCATTCGGCGACGGCGGCGCGCCGTCGTTCCTCGATATCGCGTCGCGCGACGAGCGCGTCGTGGTCGTCAATTCATTCTCGAAGGCGTGGGCGATGACGGGCTGGCGGCTCGGATGGCTGATTGCGCCGGCATCGGTGATGGGCGACCTGTCGAAGCTCGTCGAATACAACACGTCGTGTGCGCCGGGCTTCGTGCAGGCCGCGGCCGAGGTCGCGTTGCGCGACGGCGAGCCGTTCGTGCGGTCGTTCGTCGCGGCGCTGCGCGACGCGCGCGATCACCTGGTTGCCGCGCTGCGGACCCTGCCGGGCGTCGAGGTGCCGCCCCCGCCGGGCGCGATGTATCTGTTCCTGCGGCTGCCGGGTGCGACCGACAGCCTGGCGTTCTGCGCGACGCTGGTGCGCGAAGCGGGGCTCGGCCTTGCGCCCGGGCGCGCATTCGGCCCGGAGGGAGAAGGGTTCGTGCGCTGGTGCTACGCATGCGATCCGGCGCGGCTCGATGCGGGCGTCGAGCGGCTGCGCCGGTTCCTTGCACACGGCGCGGGCGCCCGTTGAAGCGGGGCCGGAGCGGGCGCGCCGCCCGGGCGGCGGCCTGTTCCACTCATCTTTACGCACCGGGCAATTTTGCGTAATATGGCGCTCAGTCACGCGGTTCCGTCGTTGAGCCGTGCTGTTCCGTCCGGTTTGGGCCTGGCCTGAAGTTGGTTCGCCGCCCCCGGTTCGTGCTCCCATCAATATGACCGATCAGAATCGGGCGAGCGCGTCTTCCGTTCCTTTCGTCTGTTTGTTGATCCGGTTCGTTTGACCACAGGGTCTGGCCTAGCTGCATGAATACCCAAGAGGCGAAGATCGTCCTCGAGACTGCTTTGATCTGCGCGCAGGAACCGCTGAAGCTCGGCGATTTGCGCAAGCTCTTTGCCGACGGCGTGTCGGCTGACACGGTCCGCACGTTGCTCGAAGATCTGAAACAGGATTGGTCCGGTCGCGGTGTCGAACTGGTGGCGTTGGCGACCGGATGGCGCTTTCAGAGCAAGCCGGCGATGCGTCATTATCTCGATCGCCTGCATCCCGAGAAGCCGCCGAAATATTCGCGCGCGGTGCTCGAAACGCTCGCGATCATCGCGTATCGGCAGCCCGTCACGCGCGGCGACATCGAAGAGATTCGCGGCGTCACGGTCAATACGCAGGTGGTCAAGCAACTCGAGGATCGCGGCTGGATCGAGGTGATCGGTCATCGCGACGTGCCGGGGCGTCCGGCGCTGTATGCGACGACCAAGCAGTTCCTCGACGATCTCGGCCTGAAGGCGCTCGACGACCTGCCGGCGCTCGAAGAGCCGGCCGCGAACATCGAGGCCGCGCTGCTCGCGCAGCAGGCCATGGATTTCGACGGTGACGTGCCGGTGGCCGACGATGCGGCGGGCGACGTACCGCAGGCACTGGCGAATGAAGTGCCCGCCGGCGAGTCGGCCGAGGCCCCCGGCGATGCCGCGGCCGACGTCGCGTCGACGCAGGAAATGCCGAGTCGCGATACGCTCGATGCTGATCGCGGGCAAACGGAGCAGACGGAACAGGTTGGCGCCGAAGCAGTGCCGACCGATGTGCAGCCCGAGCCGCAGCCAGCGGATTGGGGCGAGGAAGATCGCAAGCCGGCCGCCGAAGCGGCTGCCGGAGACGGAGCGGAAGCGGCCGGCGACATGCCCGGCGAGGCCGATCAGGCCGACGCCTCCCGTTCCCGTCCCGCGGACGACGAGACGCTGGACGACACGTCCGACAGTCTCGCGGATGCCGTACGAAGCGCCAGTGCGCCCATCGGCGCCGACGCGCTGCCGGACGACGAAGCAGAACCCGAACAGCGTCGCGCCTGATCGCGGCCAACTTCTTGCCGCGCCCGCGCCGGGCGCGAGACCTGACATTTTGAGGTTGTTTTGACAGATATCCACGATATTGAATCGTCCGCGCCTGCCGTGCAGGCAGCGCGTGCCGACGATGCGCCGGAGCAGGATGCTTCGGCCGCGGGTGGCGACGAGCGTCCCCGCCGCGGTCTGCGGCGCGGCCCGCGCAGCCTGATCGCGCGGCGTCGCGCGGCGGCCAAGTCGAAGGGCGCCGAAGGCGAGCAGCAGGGTGCCGAGGGCGCGGATGCGCAGCCGGCCGAGGCCGCCGATGCGCCGCCGGCGCGTGCGCCGCGCAAGGAAGGTGCGGCCAAGGGCGGTCGCAAGCCGGCCGGCAAGCGCGAAAGTGCGGCCAAGGGCGGTCAAGGCGGCCAGGGCCGTCGCGGTGCATCGAAAGCCGAAGGTGGCGCGGCGAAGGCTGTGGAAGGCGATGCGTCCCAGGACGAACTGTTCGCGTACGTGACGTCGCCCGCCTTCGACGCGGACAACTCCGCGGGCGGTAGCGGCGTGCGTGCGCCGATGCTGCGTCGCGGCCGCAACCAGCCGGCGAACAAGCGCGTGCTGTCGCCGGACGACGACGCGCCGAAGCTCCACAAGGTGCTGGCGGAAGCGGGCATGGGCTCGCGCCGCGAAATGGAAGAACTGATCGTTGCCGGCCGCGTGTCGGTGAACGGCGAGCCCGCGCACATCGGCCAGCGGATCATGCCGACCGACCAGGTGCGGATCAACGGCAAGCCGGTCAAGCGCAAGCTGCCGAACAAGCCGCCGCGCGTGCTGCTGTATCACAAGCCGACCGGCGAGATCGTCAGTCACGCGGATCCGGAAGGTCGTCCGTCGGTGTTCGACCGCCTGCCGCCGATGAAGACGGCGAAATGGCTGGCGGTGGGCCGCCTCGACTTCAATACCGAAGGCCTGCTGATGCTGACGACCTCCGGCGACCTCGCGAACCGCTTCATGCATCCGCGTTACAGCGTCGAGCGCGAGTACGCGGTGCGTGTGGTCGGCGAGCTGGCCGAAGGCATGCGGCAGAAGCTGCTGCACGGGGTCGAGCTCGAAGACGGTCCGGCGAATTTCCTGCGCATCCGCGATGGCGGCGGCGAAGGCACGAACCACTGGTATCACGTCGCGCTGGCCGAAGGCCGCAACCGTGAAGTGCGCCGGATGTTCGAAGCGGTCGGCTTGATGGTGAGCCGGCTGATCCGTACGCGTCACGGCCCGATTCCGCTGCCGCGCGGCCTGAAGCGTGGTCGTTGGGAAGAGCTCGACGATGCGCAGGTGCGCAAGCTGATGGCGACCGTCGGCCTGAAGGCGCCGTCCGAGGAGAAGGGCAAGCGCGGCGGTGCCGGTCCGACCGAGCGGCGCCAGCCCGATCCGATGCAGACGTCGATGGGTTTCATCGGCCGCGAGCCGGTGCTGACGACGCACGGGCAACTCGACCAGCCGCGTCGCGGTGGTGGCCGGCGCGGCGCGCCGGGCCTGCCGGGCCTGAGCGGCTACGGCAGCCTGCCGGTTGCACCGTCGGGCTACGGCAACCGCACGGGCGGCGGTCGTGACGGCAACCGCATGGGTGGCGGCCGCGACGGCAACCGCGCCGGCGGTGGTCGCGATGTCGACGGCAATCGCGCGTCGTATGGCGCGGGCCCCAAGCGCGATGGCGCGGGTGGCAAGCGCGGCGGCAGCAAGGGCGGTGGTAACCGCACGCCGAACGGCAATCGTGCCGATGGCGGCGGCAACGGCGGCCCGCGCGGCGGTCCGCGTCCGCAGCGCAGTCGTACGCGCAGCCGCTAAGCGCCTGTCGGTCGGCGTGCGGCGGCCCAAGGCCGCTGGCGCGTCGGCCAGGCCGGCATCCGGCCGGCTTTGTCGACGCGTTTCGGCTGATCCGTGTCGCGTGCCGCGACAACGACGATCACCGGTGCGGCACGGGAGTACCGGTCGATCGGGTAGCCCGATTTCGCATTTTTGGTCCGTAAAGGCTGTCGACGCGCTGCTTTTACCGGCTGGCTTGGCGTTTGCGCCAAAAATCGCTATAATCGCGGAGTCGCTGGGCGTACGGATTCAATGTGCGGCTCAGGTGCGACCACCAGTAAGAAGATGGGCGTTCCGCCCATTTTTTTTTGCTGAAACGGTTAGGCATCTCGGGTAGCGCTTCCTGCGCCGGCTAAGGCGCGCGCCCGCGGGTGAATCGCGAGCGGCGGGCGCGAACACCTGAGAGGACACTGTGCAACTGACGGAACTGATAGAAACCACGGTCACCGGGCTCGGCTACGAGCTGGTGGAACTCGAGCGCACCGGGCGCGGCATGCTTTGCATCTATATCGATCAGCCTGCCGGCATCTCGCTCGATGACTGCGAAAAGGTTACGCGTCAGCTCCAGCACGTCTTGACGGTCGAAAATATCGATTACGAACGGCTCGAAGTCTCGTCCCCGGGGCTCGACCGCCCGTTGAAGAAGCTGGCCGACTTCGAGCGCTTCGCCGGCAGCGAAGTTTCCGTGACCTTGAAAAAGCCGCTGGACGGGCGCAAGACGTACCGGGGCATTCTGCACGCGCCGAATGGCGAAACGATCGGTTTGGAATTTGAGGGGAAGAAGGGCGAGGCAGCCATGCTGGATTTCACGCTGGCCGATATCGACAAAGCCCGCCTGATTCCGCAAGTTGACTTTAGGAGCCGCAAATAATGAGTCGCGAAGTGTTGATGCTGGTGGATGCGCTGGCGCGCGAGAAAAACGTCGACAAGGATGTGGTGCTGGGCGCCCTCGAGGCTGCGCTCGCGTCCGCTTCCAAGAAGCTGTTCGACGAAGGCGCCGAAATCCGCGTCCATATCGATCGCGAAAGCGGCGAGCACGAAACCTTCCGTCGCTGGCTCGTCGTGCCCGACGAGGCAGGCTTGCAGGAGCCGGATCGCGAGATCCTGCTGTTCGAAGCACGTGAGCAGAAGCCCGACGTCGAAGTCGGCGAGTATGTCGAGGAACCCGTTCCGTCGATCGAGTTCGGTCGCATCGGCGCGCAGGCCGCGAAGCAGGTGATCCTGCAGAAGGTGCGCGACGCGGAGCGCGAGCAGATCCTGAACGACTACCTCGAGCGTGGCGAAAAGATCATGACGGGTACGGTGAAGCGCCTCGACAAGGGCAACTTCATCGTCGAATCGGGCCGCGTCGAGGCGCTGCTGCGCCGCGATCAGCTGATCCCGAAGGAAAACCTGCGCGTGGGCGACCGCGTGCGTGCGTACATCGCGAAGGTCGACCGCACCGCGCGCGGCCCGCAGATCGAGCTGTCGCGT
Organism: Burkholderia sp. 9775_39; assembly: GCF_015712225.1. Classification (NCBI taxonomy): domain Bacteria; kingdom Pseudomonadati; phylum Pseudomonadota; class Betaproteobacteria; order Burkholderiales; family Burkholderiaceae; genus Burkholderia; species Burkholderia sp. 9775_39. Next base: position 88,138 of record NZ_JACCQC010000016.1, read on the forward strand.
ACGGCGCCCGAATTCCTGATGAAGCTGTTCGAGATGGAAGTGCCGGAAATCGAACAGGGCCTGCTCGAGATCAAGGCGGCTGCCCGCGACCCGGGCGTGCGCGCGAAGATCGGCGTCATCGCATACGACAAGCGGATCGATCCGATCGGCACCTGCGTCGGCATCCGCGGTTCGCGCGTGCAGGCCGTGCGCAACGAGCTCGGTGGCGAAAACATCGACATCGTGCTATGGTCGGAGGATCCCGCCCAGTTCGTGATCGGCGCGCTCGCGCCGGCAGCCGTCCAGTCGATCGTCGTCGATGAAGAAAAGCATTCGATGGACGTCGTCGTCGACGAGAACGAACTGGCTGTCGCGATCGGCCGCAGCGGTCAGAACGTTCGCCTTGCCGGCGAACTGACCGGCTGGCAGATCAACATCATGACGCCGGACGAATCCGCCCTGAAGCAGGGCGAAGAGCGCGACCGGCTGCGTGCACTGTTCATGGCGCGCCTCGACGTCGACGAAGAAGTTGCCGACATCCTGATCGACGAAGGCTTCACGAGCCTCGAAGAGATCGCGTACGTGCCGCTCAACGAAATGCTCGAAATCGAAGCGTTCGACGAGGACACCGTGCACGAACTGCGCAACCGCGCACGCGACGCGCTGTTGACGATGGCCATCGCGAACGAAGAAAAGGTCGAGAACGCAGCGCTGGATCTCAAGAGCCTCGACGGCATCACGCCGGAGCTGCTCGCGAAGCTGGCCGAACACGCCGTGCAGACGCGCGACGATCTCGCCGAGCTGGCTGTAGATGAACTGGTCGACATGACCGGGATGGAAGAGGATGCCGCTAAGGCGTTGATCATGAAAGCACGTGAACACTGGTTCCAGTGAGAAATGACCATGGCGCACTGATTTGATGGCGGCCGTATGGCCTGACCCGATGCTAACCGCAAGGAATCGGTCCTTGCACTAAGAGGAATGAATGGCGAGTAACAACGTAGCCCAATTTGCCGCGGAACTGAAAATGCCTGCTGGTGTGCTGCTCGAACAGCTGCAGGCAGCGGGCGTCCAGAAAGCGAGTGAAGACGATGCGCTGTCCGAAGCGGACAAGGCGCGTCTGCTCGATCATTTGCGCAAGTCACACGGCGCAACCGACGGCGACAAGCGCAAGATCACGCTGACCCGCAAGCATACGTCGGAGATCAAGCAATCTGACGCGACGGGCAAGGCTCGCACCATTCAGGTCGAGGTTCGCAAGAAGCGTACGTTCGTCAAGCGCGACGACGTGAGCGAAGGTGCGGAACAGGGTCAGGCGCAGGTCGCCGAAGCGGACGACGATGCGGAACTGAAGCGTCGCGAGGAAGAAGCGCGCCGCGAGGCCGAGCTGCTCGAGAAGCAGGCGCAGGAGCTGCGCGAGCGTCAGGAACGCCTCGAACGCGAGGAAGCCGAGCGTCGCGCCCGCGAGGAAGCGGCCGAGGCCGAGCGTCGTCGCGCCGAGGAAGAAGCCGCGGCGAAGCGTGCCGCGGCGGAAGCCGCCGCAGCGCAGCAGGCGGCAGCCCAGCAGGCCGCCGCCGAGCAGGAAACCGCGCCGACGCAGTCCGCGCAGGACGAGGCACGCGCAGCCGCCGAACGTGCGGCGCAGCGCGAAGCGGCGAAGAAGGCCGAGGACGCTGCCCGCGAGGCGGCCGACAAGGCGCGCGCCGAGCAGGAAGAGATCAGCAAGCGTCGCGCGGCGGCGGAGGCCGAAGCGCGCGCGATCCGCGAAATGATGAACACGCCGCGCAAGGCCGTGGTCAAGGCAGTCGAGCCGCCGAAGCCGGCGGAACCGGCGAAGCCGGCCGAAGCGAAGGGCACGCTGCACAAGCCGGCGAAGCCGGAAGGTGCGCAGGCGCGTCCGGCCGTGAAGAAGCCGGCCGGCGCCGCGGCACCGGCCACGACGCAAGCGCCGGCAGGCGCGGGCGACCGCAACAAGAAGCCGGGCGCAGGCAAGGGCGGCTGGCAGGACGACGCGTCGAAGCGTCGCGGCATCAAGACGCGCGGCGACTCGAGCGGCGGCGTCGACCGCGGCTGGCGCGGCGGCCCGAAGGGTCGCGGCCGTCACCAGGACAGCGCATCGTCGTTCCAGGCGCCGACCGAACCGATCGTCCGTGAAGTGCACGTGCCGGAAACCGTGTCGGTTGCCGATCTCGCGCACAAGATGTCGATCAAGGCCTCCGAAGTCATCAAGGTGATGATGAAGATGGGCCAGATGGTCACGATCAACCAGGTGCTGGACCAGGAAACGGCGATGATCATCGTCGAGGAACTGGGCCACCGCGCGGTCGCCGCGAAGCTGGACGATCCGGAAGCGCTGCTCGTCGAAGGCGAAACCGGTACCGATGCGGAGCAACTGCCGCGTCCGCCGGTCGTCACGGTGATGGGTCACGTCGACCACGGCAAAACCTCGCTGCTCGACCACATCCGCCGCGCGAAGGTTGCCGCGGGCGAAGCGGGCGGCATCACGCAGCACATCGGCGCTTATCACGTCGACACGCCGCGTGGCGTCATCACGTTCCTCGATACGCCGGGTCACGAAGCGTTCACGGCAATGCGTGCACGCGGCGCGAAGGCGACCGACATCGTGGTGCTGGTGGTGGCGGCCGACGACGGCGTGATGCCGCAGACGAAGGAAGCAATCGCCCACGCGAAGGCGGGTGGCGTGCCGATCGTCGTCGCGATCAACAAGATCGACAAGCCGGAAGCGAACCCGGATCGCGTCAAGCAGGAGCTGGTCGCGGAAGGCGTCGTGCCGGAAGAATACGGTGGCGATTCGCCGTTCGTGCCGGTGTCGGCGAAGACGGGCGCAGGGATCGACGATCTGCTCGAGAACGTGCTGCTGCAGGCCGAAGTGCTGGAGCTGAAGGCACCGGTCGAAGCGCCGGCCAAGGGCATCGTGATCGAAGCAAAGCTCGACAAGGGTAAAGGCCCGGTCGCGACGATCCTGGTGCAGTCCGGTACGCTGAACCGCGGCGACATCGTGCTGGCCGGTACGGCTTACGGCCGCGTCCGTGCGATGCTCGACGAGAACGGCAAGCCGACGAAGGAAGCCGGTCCGTCGATCCCGGTCGAAATCCAGGGTCTGTCGGAAGTGCCGGGTGCGGGCGAGGAAGTGATCGTGCTGCCGGACGAGCGCAAGGCGCGCGAAATCGCGCTGTTCCGTCAAGGCAAGTTCCGCGACGTGAAGCTCGCGAAGCAGCAGGCCGCGAAGCTGGAAAGCATGCTCGAGCAGATGGGCGAAGGCGAAGTGCAGAACCTGCCGCTCATCATCAAGGCAGACGTGCAGGGTTCGCAGGAAGCGCTCGTGCAGTCGCTGCTCAAGCTGTCGACCGACGAAGTGCGCGTGCAGATCGTGCACAGCGCGGTCGGTGGCATCAGCGAAAACGACGTCAACCTCGCGACGGCATCGAAGGCGGTCATCATCGGCTTCAACACGCGTGCGGATGCTCAGGCACGCAAGCTGGCCGAAGCGAACGGCATCGATATCCGCTACTACAACATCATCTACGACGCAGTGGATGAGGTGAAGGCGGCGATGTCGGGCATGCTGGCGCCGGAGAAGCGCGAAGTCATCACCGGCATGGTCGAGGTGCGCCAGGTCTTCAAGGTACCGAAGGTCGGCACGGTCGCAGGCTGTATGGTCACGGACGGTATCGTCAAGCGCTCGTCGTCGGTGCGCGTGCTGCGCAACAACGTCGTGATCTTCACGGGCGAACTCGAATCGCTGAAGCGTTTCAAGGACGACGTGAAGGAAGTGAAGCAAGGCTTCGAGTGCGGTATGTCGGTGAAGAACTTCAACGACATCATCGAAGGCGACCAGTTCGAAGTCTTCGAAGTGACCGAAGTCGCGCGGACGCTGTAATCGTCGCGTAATCGGCTCATGGGCGGGGCAGGCTTGGGCCTGTCCCGCCCATTTTCATGGTGGCGTGCCGAACATGGCCGCCGCTTCATCCTGATAAACGGATCACGGATCGATCATGTCCAGGAAACGTACTTCCCCCAATCGCAACGTTCAGATCGCCGACCAGATTCAGCGCGATCTGTCCGAACTCATCATGCGCGAGGTCAAGGATCCGCGCATCGGCATCGTAACCATCCAGAGCGTGGAACTCACGCCGGACTATGCGCACGCGAAGGTCTACTTCACGGCGCTCACCGGCGATCCGGACAAGACGCAGGAGGCGCTGAACCATGCGTCGGGCCACCTGCACAACCTGCTGTTCAAGCGCCTGCACATTCATACGGTGCCGACGCTGCATTTCCACTACGACCAGACGATCGAGAAGGCTGTCGAGATGTCGCGCCTGATCAAGGAAGCAAATTCGACGCGCGCGAAGGACGACGACGAGGCCGACGCGCCTGCCAAGGACGATTGAGCTCGACCGGCCTATGACGAATGCAGCACCCCAACGTCCGCGCGTGCCCCGGCGCGTGCTGGACGGCGTTCTCCTGCTCGACAAGCCGGTCGGCCTGTCGAGCAACGATGCGTTGATTCGCGCAAAGCGCCTGCTTCTCGCGAAGAAAGCCGGTCACACCGGCACGCTCGATCCGCTGGCTTCGGGCCTGCTGCCGCTGTGCTTCGGCGAGGCGACGAAGTTCTCGCAGGACTTGCTCGACGCCGACAAGACGTATGAAGCGACGATGCGCCTCGGCCAGCGCACGGCGACCGGCGATGCGGAAGGCGACGTGATCGACACGCGGCCGGTCGAATGCGATCGTGCGGCGGTGGAAGCCGCGCTCGTGCGCTTCACCGGCGACATCGTGCAGGTGCCGCCGATGTATTCGGCGCTCAAGCGCGACGGCAAGCCGCTGTATGAATATGCGCGTGCGGGCCAGACCGTCGAGCGGGAGGGCCGCAACGTGACGATTCACGCGCTCGAACTGCTCGCCTGCGAACTGCCCGACGTGACGTTTCGCGTGACCTGCAGCAAGGGCACGTATGTGCGCACGCTGGCGGAGGATATCGGCGAGGCGCTGGGTTGCGGCGCGCATCTGACGATGCTGCGTCGCACGGGCGTCGGCGCGCTGACGCTCGAGCATGCGGTGACGCTCGATGCGCTGTCGGACGCTGCCGAAGCGGCGCGCGATGCATGGCTGCAGCCGGTCGATGCGTTGCTGTCGACGTTCCCGGCCATTCGGCTCGACGACGCGTCCGCGAAGCGGTTCCTGCATGGTCAGCGCCTGCCGCTGTCGGCGCTGGAGCCGATCGACGCGGCCGATGGCGAGCGCGTGCGCGTGTACGACGCAACACGGTTGCTCGGCGTGGCGCGCAAGGCGAATGGCGTGCTCGCCCCGGAACGGCTGGTCGTGACGGCGCAATGATGTAGTCGTGCACGCAAGTGCATGCAGCGGCATGAAAAAGCCCGGTCGATTTCGACCGGGCTTTTTGTTTGGCGTGACCGCGCAGGGATGCGGCGTGCCGGTAGCGCTCAGTGTGCCGCCGACGCCGCCGCACCGGCATCGCCACCGCCCGCGCGTTCGGGCTTGGTGATCCAGATCAGTGCGATCAGCAGCACGAAGATGACCGCCGAGATGTAGAACAGGTCGTTCACGCCGAGCTGCGCGGCCTGTTGCGTGGCCATGTTGTTGATCAGTCCGTGTGCCTGGTTCTGCGACAGCCCGAGATTGCCCATCTGCGTGACGGCCTGGTTGAACGTCGGGTTGTACGGGTTCGCCTGCTCGACCAGTTGCGCGTGATGGAAGTTGTTGCGGTGGTCCCATGCGGTCTGGAAGATCGACGTGCCGATGCCGCCGCACATGATCCGCACGAAGTTCGACAGGCCGGACGCCGCGGGAATGCGGTGGCCGGGCAGGCCGGACAACGTGATCGACACGAGCGGGATGAAGAAGCCGGCCATCGCGATGCCCTGCACGAGCGTCGGCAGCGTCAGCGACCATTCGTCGACGCCCGTCGTATATCGCGAACGCATCCAGAAGCACAGCGCAAACGTCAGGAACGACGCCGTCGAGATGAAGCGCGGATCGGTGCGTGGCAGATACTTCCCGGTGAGGGGCGACAACAGGATGGCGAACAACCCGACCGGCGCCATCACGAGGCCGGCGTCGGTCGCGGTGTAGCCGATTTGCGTCTGCAGCCACAGCGGTAACAGCACGAGATTGCCGAAGTACAGGCCGTACCCGATCGACAGCGCGACCGTGCCGCCGGTGAAGTTCCGGATGCGGAACAGCGACAGGTCGACGACCGGGTGCTCGGCGGTCAGCTCCCAGATCACGAAGAACGCGAACGCGATGACAGCGGTCAGCGCGAGCACGACGATGGTCGTCGACGCGAACCAGTCGAGATCCTTGCCCTTGTCGAGCATGATCTGCAGCGAGCCGACCCAGACGACCAGCAGCGCGAGGCCCACGCCGTCGATCGGCGCGCGGCGCACGGCCGACTCCCGATTACGGTAGATCGCCCACGTCGCGGCGGCGGCAGCGATGCCGACTGGGATGTTGACGTAGAAGATCCACGGCCACGAATAGTTGTCGGAGATCCAGCCACCGAGAATCGGACCCGCGACGGGCGCGATCAGCGTCGTCATCGCCCATAGCGCGAGCGCCATCGGCGCCTTCGCGCGCGGATAGCTCGACAGCAGGAGCGCTTGCGACAGCGGAATCATCGGGCCGGCGACCGCGCCCTGGAGCACGCGCGAGCCGAGCAGGAACGGCAGGTTCGGCGACAGCCCGCACATCCACGACGAGATCACGAACAGGATGATCGACGCGAGGAACAGGCGAACCTGCCCGAAACGGTCGGTCAGCCAGCCGGTCAGCGGCACCGAGATTGCGTTCGCGACCGCGAACGACGTGATGACCCACGTGCCCTGGTCGGACGACACGCCGAGGTCGCCCGAGATGGTCGGGATCGCGACGTTCGCGATGGACGTGTCGAGCACGTTCATGAACACCGCGAGCGACACCGCGATCGTGCCGAGCACGAGTTGCCCGCCCTGCAAGGGCGGGTGGGAGACAGGAGCCTGTGCCATGTCGGTTGTCTTTCCGGAGTCGGAACGGTTACATCATTTTCGCGGCGCTGTTCTGCTTCGCCGCGACCGGCGCCGACGCGTTGCCGCCTGCGTTCTCGGCGATGATGCGCGCGATTTCGGCGTCGGCTTCGTCGCCGTATTTCGCGAACACGTTGGTCTCGTAGACGGTGTTCGGCGCGTTGACGAGCTGGTCGCCGCGTTCGTCCTTGATGTCCACGTCGACCTGCATCGACAGGCCGATGCGCAGCGGATGCTTGTCGAGATCCTTCGGATCGAGTTCGATCCGCACCGGCAGGCGCTGCACGACCTTGATCCAGTTGCCGGTCGCGTTTTGCGCCGGCAGCAGCGAGAACGCCGAGCCCGTGCCGGCCGAGAAACCGACGACCTTGCCGTGGTACGTGACCGACGAACCGTAGATGTCGGCCGTCATTTCGACCGGCTGGCCGATGCGCATGTGCTTCAGCTGGACTTCCTTGAAGTTCGCGTCGACCCACACGGCATTCAGCGGCACCACCGACATCAGCGGGTTGCCGGGCGACACGCGCTGGCCGACCTGCACCGAGCGCTTCGCGACGTAGCCGGTGACCGGCGCCGGCAGCACGTTACGTGCGTTCGCGAGGTATGCGTCGCGCACCTTCGCGGCGGCGGCCATCACGTTCGGATGCGATGCGATCGTCGTGTTCGCGGTCAATGCGCGATTCGATGCGAGCTGCTGCTGCGCGGCGTCGACCGATGCCTGCGCGGCCTTCACCGCGTCGCGGGCGTGCGAGATTTCTTCCTGCGACACGGCGCCCGTTTGCGCGACGGCCAGGCGGCGACGCAGGTCGTCCTGGGCCTTCGACAGGTCGGACTGGCGCAGCGCGACTTGCGCGCGGTACTGGTCGTCGTTGACGAACAGGCCGCGCACCTGGCGTACCGTCTGCGCGAGGTTGGCTTCCGCCTGCTGCAGCGCGACCTGCGAATCGGCCGGGTCGAGCACGACCAGCGGGTCGCCGGCCTTGACCGTCTGCGTGTCGTCCGCCTTCACGGCGATCACGGTGCCGGTGACCTGCGGCGTGATCTGCACGACGTTGCCGTTCACGTAGGCATCGTCGGTGTCTTCATGGAAGCGCGCGACGAGGAAGTAGTACAGGCCGTATGCGATGGCCGCGATCACGATGACCGCGACGAGCAGCGTCATCATTCGTTTGCGCTTGCCGTTGTTCTGCGGCTGCGCGCTGGCGGCGTTTTGTTGGTCGCTCATGGCGATTTTCTCCGTCCGTTATTTCGAGTGTCTGCGTAGTAGTGGCGCCGGCTCAGTTGGCGGCCTGTTTGGTCGGCGTGGCGGCATCGGGCGCGGCGAGCGGCGTGCCGGTCGCGTCGAACCCGCCGCCGAGCGCCTTGATCAGGGCGAGCTGCATGTCGCGGCGACGCATCTTCAGGTTGGTCACCGTCTGTTCCGCTGCGAGGCGGTTGCTGTCCGCCGTCAGCACCTGCAGTTGCGGCGACAGGCCGGCCTTGTAGCGGATGACCGCGAGATCGTATGCGCGCGTCGACGCGTCGAGCGCGCGCTGCGCGTCGCCCATCTGGCGATCGATCGCACGGATCGACGCGACCTGCGTCGCGACGTCGTTCAGCGCGCTGATCAGCGTCTGGTTGTAGTTCGCGACCGACAGGTCGAAGTCCGCGTAGCGGCCCTTGAGCTGCGCACGCAGCGCGCCGGCATCGAAGATCGGCAGGTGGATCGCCGGGCCGAACTGCGCCTGGCGGCTCGCGAAGTTCAGGAATTTGCCCCAGCCGAACGCATCGAAGCCGAAGCCGGCCGCGAGGTTCACGTCGGGGTAGAACTCGGCCTTCGCTTCCTTCACGTCGTGCATCGCGGCTTCGACCTGCCAGCGCGCGGCGACGATGTCGGGGCGGCGCGATACGAGGTCGGCCGGCAGGTTGCCGGGCAGCGTGACGTTGCCGCTCGGGTTCATCACGGGCGCCGCGATCTGCAGCCCGCGATCCGGACCCTTGCCGAGCAGCGCGGCAAGCTGGTAGCGCACCGTCGTGATCTGGCCGTCGAGGTCCGACAGCGAAGCCTGGGTCGTCGCGATGTTGCCGCGCGCCGTCTGGCGTTCGACGTTGGTGTCGAGGCCGGCCGATACGCGGCCGTCGGTGATCTTGCCGACCGTCTCGCGGTTGGTGATCTCGCGTTGCGCGATGTCGCGCAGTGCGTAGAGCTGCGCGAGCGAGTTGTAGGTGCGCGCGACCGACGACGCGAGTGTGATGCGCGCCTGTTGCATGTCGGCTTCGGCCGCTTTTTCCTGCGATACAGCCGTGTGCAGGCGTTCGCGGTTCTTGCCCCACAGATCGAGTTCCCACGACGCGCTCGCGAGCGCGTTGTTCTCGCTGTACCACTGGCCGCCGTACGGGGGCGGGAACAGCCCGTTCGCTGAATACAGCTCGCGTGTCCACGAATAGCTGGCTTCGGCCTTCGGCATCAGGTTCGAGCGCGACGATTCGATGTACGACGAGGCCTTCGCGATGCGCGCCTGCGCCTGCGCGATCGACGGGTTGCCCTGCAGTGCTTCGTCGATCAGCTTCGGCAGTTGCGGATCGCCGAACTGGCTGGCCCAGTCGAGCGCCGGCCACTGGCCGCCCTGGGCCGGCAGGCTCTGGGTGGATTCGAATTGCGACGCGGGGGCGATCTGCTTGTCGCTCTTGATGCCGATGTAATTCGCGCAGCCCGCCAGCGCCAGCGCGGCGACCGCGGCGGCGACGGCGGCGCGGCACGACCCGGCGCGCACGGACAACGGGGAGGTTTTCATCGCGCTAACCCCTGACTCGGAATGAATGATGGACACTGCAAGGATTTCCTTACATTAATCTGTCAAAAGTAATTGTTATGGCAACTATTACGTGATGCTACCGCCGGCCGTCTCGCAATAGTTGCTGAGAATGCGGCGCAGCATGCTCTTCAGGAACCCGACTTCTTCCGGCGTAAACCCGTCCAGCACCTGGTCGAGCACGCTGCGGAAAATCGGCGGCAGCCGTTCGGCGAGCGCACGGCCTTCGTCGGTGAGCTCGAGCCGCACGACGCGCCTGTCCTCGACGCTGCGCACGCGCGACAGCAGGCCGCGTTTCTCGACCCGGTCGAGCAGGCGCGTGACCGCGCTTGCGTCGATCCCGTATTCGCGCGCGAGTTCGGCGGCCGTCGAGCACTTGCCGACCGCGATCATGAACAACATGCTCGCCTGCGTGCCCGTGATGCCGAGCTCTTCCTGCGTGCGTTGCGTGACGAGGTTGGTCATCACGGACTTCACGCGCGACATCAGATAACCGACGCTGTCGTTCATCTGATAAGAAGACAGCGACGAAACGGGCGGTGGGGTAGGAGAATCCGACATAAAACCCTGAAGCTGCAATAGTTGACTAGGCAGCAGTATAGGCACAATTGCTTGCCGCGGCAAATGTTAATCGAACGGCAAAACGCGCGCTTTGTCCGGCGAGAGTCCCTTGTCGGGATAAGGTTTTTTCGGTCGTTCGATGGCGGCGCGCCGGGCGGTCGACCGGTTCGGGAAGGGCAGCGGTGGCGCCCGTTTTGTTGCGTTGCACCGTGCGGGTCAGCTGTCGACACGCGCACGTGCTATAATTTGTGGCTTTCCAAGCTGCAACAGCGCGCGCCCGTGAAAACGAGCGCGCGCGTTTGCGCGTTCAAACGATTTCCAGGTTTCTATGACCCGCGCCCTTCGCAATATCGCCATCATCGCTCACGTCGACCACGGCAAGACGACGCTCGTCGACCAACTGCTTCGCCAGTCCGGCACCTTCCGCGACAACCAGCAAGTCGCCGAGCGTGTGATGGACTCGAACGACATCGAAAAGGAACGCGGGATCACGATTCTCGCGAAGAACTGCGCGGTCGAATACGAAGGCACGCACGTCAACATCGTCGACACCCCGGGGCACGCGGACTTCGGCGGCGAAGTCGAGCGCGTGCTGTCGATGGTCGACTCGGTGCTGCTGCTCGTCGACGCGGTCGAGGGCCCGATGCCGCAGACGCGCTTCGTCACGAAGAAGGCGCTCGCGCTCGGCCTGAAGCCGATCGTCGTCGTCAACAAGATCGACCGCCCGGGCGCGCGGATCGACTGGGTGATCAACCAGACCTTCGACCTGTTCGACAAGCTCGGCGCGACCGAGGAGCAGCTCGACTTTCCGATCGTCTACGCGTCGGGCCTGAACGGCTACGCGTCGCTCGACCCGGCGGCCCGCGAAGGCGACATGCGTCCGCTGTTCGAGGCGATCCTCGAGCACGTGCCGGTTCGCCCGGCCGATCCGGAAGCGCCGTTGCAGCTCCAGATCACGTCGCTCGACTATTCGACGTACGTCGGCCGGATCGGCGTCGGCCGCATCACGCGCGGTCGCATCAAGCCGGGCCAGCCGGTCGTGATGCGCTTCGGCCCGGAAGGCGACGTGCTGAACCGCAAGATCAACCAGGTGCTGTCTTTCAAGGGCCTGGAGCGCGTGCAGGTCGAGTCGGCCGAAGCGGGCGACATCGTGCTGATCAACGGTATTGAAGACGTCGGCATCGGCGCGACGATCTGCGCGGTCGACACGCCGGAAGCGCTGCCGATGATCACCGTCGACGAACCGACGCTGACGATGAACTTCCTCGTCAACTCGTCGCCGCTCGCCGGCCGCGAAGGCAAGTTCGTGACGAGCCGCCAGATCCGCGACCGCCTGATGAAGGAGCTGAACCACAACGTCGCGCTGCGCGTGAAGGATACCGGCGACGAAACGGTGTTCGAAGTGTCGGGTCGCGGCGAGCTGCACCTGACGATTCTCGTCGAGAACATGCGCCGCGAAGGCTACGAGCTGGCCGTGTCGCGTCCGCGCGTCGTGATGCAGGAAATCGACGGCGTGCGTCACGAGCCGTACGAGCTGCTGACGGTCGACGTCGAGGACGAACACCAGGGCGGCGTGATGGAAGAGCTCGGCCGCCGCAAGGGCGAAATGCTCGACATGGCGTCGGACGGCCGCGGCCGCACGCGTCTGGAATACAAGATCTCTGCGCGTGGCCTGATCGGCTTCCAGAGCGAATTCCTGACGCTCACGCGCGGCACGGGCCTGATGAGCCACATCTTCGACTCGTATGCGCCGGTCAAGGACGGTTCGGTCTTCGAACGTCGCAACGGCGTGCTGATCTCGCAGGACGACGGCGCGGCGGTTGCCTACGCGCTGTGGAAGCTGCAGGATCGCGGCCGCATGTTCGTGAAGCCGGGCGACGCGCTGTATGAGGGCATGATCATCGGCATCCACAGCCGCGACAACGACCTCGTCGTGAACCCGATCAAGGGCAAGCAGCTGACCAACGTGCGTGCGTCGGGTACCGACGAAGCCGTGCGCCTCGTGCCGCCGGTCCAGATGTCGCTGGAATACGCGGTCGAATTCATCGACGACGACGAGCTCGTCGAAGTGACGCCGCAGTCGATCCGCCTGCGCAAGCGCTTCCTGAAGGAACACGAACGTCGCCGCGCGAGCCGCGAAGGCGCGGTCGACTGAGCATCGGCCGTTCCCGACACGACGAAAAAGGCTGCCTTCGGGCAGCCTTTTTTGCATCCGCGCGTCGGGCAACCGGATTGCCTGCAAAACACTGTTCCCGCAGGTCGCGGCAATCCGGCAAAACCCCGCCGCGCGGTGCTTTCAGGCACATTTCGCCGTGAACTCCGGTATCGGTTCTGTGATATGCTGCGCGCACGCAAGTTTTAGGTCCTTCCAAGCAAGACTTGATTCGCAATCCGCTAAACGGTCAGGCCGTGTCGCGGAAGGTTGAGTAACCCGCTATTTCTCGAGAAGCTCGAAGAAAGGTGAGCGTAAAATGTCAGATGTAATGAAGCAGTTTCAGCTGAACTCCTATCTGTTCGGCGGCAATGCTTCGTACGTTGAAGAACTGTACGATGCATACCTCAACAATCCGGCGTCGGTGCCGGAGAACTGGCGAGAGTATTTCGACGCGCTGCAGAACGTGCCTGCAACGGACGGCTCGAACGCCAATGACGTTGCGCATTTCCCGATCGTCGAATCGTTCGCCGAGCGTGCTAAGGCCAATGCCTTCATCCCGCGCGAAAGCACCAGCAATCTCGCGACCGCACGCAAGCAGGTGCACGTCCAGTCGCTGATCAGCGCCTACCGCTTCCTCGGCTCGCAATGGGCCAATCTCGATCCGCTGAAGCGCCGCGAACGCCCGGCCATTCCCGAGCTCGAACCCGCGTTCTACGACTTCTCCGAAGGCGACCTCGACCAGACCTACAGCGCAAGCAACCTGTACTTCGGCTTCGACCAGGCTTCGCTGCGCGACATCGTCAAGGGTCTGCGCGACACGTACTGCGGCACGATCGGCGCCGAGTACATGTACATCAGTGATCCGGAACAGAAGCGCTGGTGGCAGGAGCGCCTGGAGTCGACCCGCGCGACGCCGTCGTTCTCGATCGACAAGAAGAAGCACATCCTGAATCGCCTGACGGCCGCCGAAGGCCTCGAGCGCTACCTGCACACCAAGTACGTCGGCCAGAAGCGCTTCTCGCTCGAAGGCGGCGAGAGCTTCATCGCGGCGATGGACGAAGTCGTCCAGCACGCGGGCAAGAGCGGCGTGCAGGAAATCATCATCGGCATGGCTCACCGCGGCCGTCTGAACGTGCTGGTCAACACGCTGGGTAAGATGCCGGCCGACCTGTTCGCCGAATTCGAAGGCAAGCACGTCGACGACCTGCCGGCCGGTGACGTCAAGTACCACAAGGGCTTCTCGTCGGACGTGTCGACGGAAGGCGGCCCGGTCCACCTGTCGCTCGCGTTCAACCCGTCGCACCTCGAAATCGTGAACCCGGTGGTCGAAGGTTCCGCGAAGGCGCGGATGGACCGTCGCGGCGACGAAGACGGCCTGCAAGTGCTGCCGGTGCAGATCCACGGTGACGCGGCCTTCGCTGGCCAGGGCGTCGTGATGGAAACGCTGAACCTCGCGCAGACGCGCGGTTACGGCACGCACGGCACGCTGCACATCGTCATCAACAACCAGATCGGCTTCACGACGTCCGACCCGCGCGATGCGCGTTCGACGCTGTACTGTACCGACGTCGTCAAGATGATCGAAGCGCCGGTGCTGCACGTGAACGGCGACGATCCGGAAGCCGTCGTGCTCGCGATCCAGATCGCGATCGACTACCGGATGCAGTTCCACAAGGATGTCGTGATCGACATCGTCTGCTTCCGCAAGCTGGGTCACAACGAGCAGGACACGCCGGCGGTCACGCAGCCGCTGATGTACAAGAAGATCGCGCAGCACCCGGGCACCCGTGCGCTGTACGCCGAGAAGCTCGTGCAGCAGGGCGTGATCACCGCCGAAGACGCCGACAACTACGTGAAGGCGTACCGCAAGGCGATGGACGACGGCCACCACACCGTCGATCCGGTCCTGTCGAACTACAAGAGCAAGTACGCGGTCGACTGGGTTCCGTTCCTGAACCGCAAGTGGACGGACGCAGCCGACACGGCCGTGCCGCTCGCCGAACTGAAGCGCCTGGGCGAACGCATCACGACCGTCCCGGAAAACTTCAAGGTCCACCCGCTCGTCGAGCGCGTGATCAACGACCGCCGCAACATGGCGCGCGGCGACCAGCCGCTCGACTGGGGCATGGGCGAACACCTCGCATTCGCGTCGCTCGTCGCATCGGGCTACTCGGTGCGCCTGACGGGCCAGGACTCGGGCCGCGGCACGTTCACGCACCGTCACGCGGTGCTGCACGACCAGAACCGCGAGCGCTGGAACGACGGCACGTACGTGCCGCTGCAGAACATCGCCGAAGGTCAGGCGAAGTTCACGGTGATCGACTCGGTGCTGTCGGAAGAAGCGGTGCTGGGCTTCGAGTACGGTTACTCGACCGCCGAGCCGAACACGCTCGTGCTGTGGGAAGCGCAGTTCGGCGACTTCGTCAACGGCGCGCAGGTCGTGATCGACCAGTTCATCTCGTCGGGCGAAGTGAAGTGGGGCCGCGTGTCGGGTCTCACGATGCTGCTGCCGCACGGCTACGAAGGCCAGGGTCCGGAACACTCGTCGACGCGTATCGAGCGTTTCCTGCAACTGTGCGCTGACCACAACATGCAGGTCGTTCAGCCGACGACGCCGGCGCAGATCTTCCACCTGCTGCGTCGCCAGATGATCCGCCTGTTCCGCAAGCCGCTGATCGTCGCCACGCCGAAGTCGCTGCTGCGTCACAAGGAAGCCGTGTCGGACCTGTCCGAACTGGCGAAGGGGTCGTTCCAGCCGGTGCTGGGCGAAACCGACGGCGGCATCGACGCGAAGAAGGTCAAGCGCGTGCTGGTATGCTCGGGCCGCGTGTATTACGACCTCGTTGCACATCGCCGCGAAGCGAAGGCGAACGACGTCGCGATCATCCGGATCGAGCAGCTGTATCCGTTCGCGCACAAGCAGTTCGAAGCCGAAATGAAGAAGTACGAGAACGCGACTGAAGTGGTCTGGGTGCAGGACGAGCCGCAGAACCAGGGCCCCTGGTTCTACGTCGAGCACCATCTGAAGGAAGGCATGAAGGAAGGGCAGAAGCTGGCATACAGCGGCCGTCCGGCTTCGGCCTCGCCGGCGGTTGGCTACTACGCGAAGCACTACGAGCAGCAGAAGGCCCTGATCGAAGGGGCATTCGGCCGCCTGAAGAGCGCATCGATCGCGAAATAACCGACGTCAAGCGAAACGGGAAGGCGCGCGGCGCTTTCCCGTCCCTTTTGGCCCGCCGGGCGCGTAGCGCGCCGCTCCGGCCGAAGGAATCGCACGAACCTCGTCACACCCCAGATTAAGCATCCAGGAAAATCACATGGCTATCGTAGAAGTCAAAGTCCCCCAGCTGTCGGAGTCGGTGTCGGAAGCCACCATGCTGCAGTGGAAGAAGAAGCCGGGCGAAGCAGTCGCGCAGGATGAAATCCTGATCGAACTCGAGACCGACAAGGTCGTCCTCGAAGTACCGGCACCGGCAGCGGGCGTGCTCGCGCAAGTGCTGCAGAACGACGGCGACACGGTCGTGGCCGACCAGATCATCGCGACGATCGACACCGAAGCGAAGGCAGGTGCTGCCGAAGCAGCGGCAGGCGCCGCCGAAGTCAAGCCGGCCGCCGCACCGGCTGCCGCCGCACCGGCCGCTCAGCCGGCAGCCGCAACCGCATCGAGCTCGGCCGCCGCATCGCCGGCCGCAGCGAAGCTGCTGGCCGAGAAGGGCCTGTCGACGGGCGACGTCGCAGGTTCGGGCCGCGACGGCCGCGTCACGAAGGGCGACGCGCTGGCTGCAGGCAGCGCACCGAAGGCCGCTCCGGCCGCCGCACCGGCGAAGACCGCCGCTGCGAAGCCGTCGCTGCCGGAAGTGAAGGTGCCGGCGTCGGCCGCGACGTGGCTGAACGATCGTCCGGAACAGCGCGTGCCGATGTCGCGTCTGCGTGCGCGTATCGCCGAGCGTCTGCTCGAATCGCAGCAGACCAACGCGATCCTGACGACGTTCAACGAAGTGAACATGGCTCCGGTCATGGAACTGCGCAACAAGTACAAGGACAAGTTCGAGAAGGAACATGGCGTGAAGCTCGGCTTCATGTCGTTCTTCGTGAAGGCCGCCGTCCATGCGCTGAAGAAATTCCCGCTCGTGAACGCGTCGATCGACGGTAACGACATCGTCTATCACGGCTACTTCGACATCGGTATCGCGGTCGGTTCGCCGCGCGGCCTGGTCGTGCCGATCCTGCGCAACGCGGATCAACTGAGCCTCGCCGAGATCGAGAAGAAGATCGCCGAATTCGGCCAGAAGGCGAAGGACGGCAAGCTGTCGATCGAGGAAATGACGGGCGGTACGTTCTCGATCTCGAACGGCGGCGTGTTCGGCTCGATGCTGTCGACCCCGATCATCAACCCGCCGCAGTCGGCCATCCTCGGCGTGCACGCGACGAAGGAGCGCCCGGTCGTCGAGAACGGCCAGATCGTGATCCGCCCGATCAACTACCTCGCGCTGTCGTACGACCACCGCATCATCGACGGCCGCGAAGCCGTGCTGTCGCTCGTCGCGATGAAGGATGCGCTGGAAGATCCGGCACGCCTGCTGCTCGACCTGTAAGCCGAGTCTCACTGCATCGACCCGTTCCGCAGGGTCGCGCTCACACGCGAACCTGCGGGCGTACAAGTAGAAAGGATTGTCATGTCCAAGGAATTTGACGTCGTCGTGATCGGCGCCGGCCCCGGCGGCTACATCGCCGCGATTCGCGCCGCGCAGCTCGGCAAGACCGTTGCCTGTATCGAGAAGTGGAAGAACCCGGCCGGCGCGCTGAAGCTCGGCGGCACCTGCCTGAACGTCGGCTGCATCCCGTCGAAGGCGCTGCTCGCGTCGTCGGAAGAGTTCGAGAACACGTCGCATCACCTGGCCGACCACGGCATCACCGTCGACGGCGTGAAGATCGACGTCGCGAAGATGCTCGGCCGCAAGGACGCGATCGTCGAGAAGATGACGAGCGGGATCGAGTTCCTGTTCAAGAAGAACAAGATCACCTGGCTGAAGGGCCATGGCAAGTTCACCGGCAAGACCGACGCCGGCGTGCAGATCGAAGTGAGCGGCGAGGGTGAAACCGAAGTCGTCACCGCGAAGAACGTGATCATCGCGACGGGTTCGAAGGCGCGTCACCTGCCGAACATTCCGGTCGACAACAAGATCGTGTCGGACAACGAAGGTGCGCTGACGTTCGACTCGGTGCCGAAGAAGCTCGCCGTGATCGGCGCAGGCGTGATCGGCCTCGAGCTCGGCTCGGTGTGGCGTCGCCTCGGCGCCGACGTGACGGTGCTCGAAGCGCTGCCGGCATTCCTCGGCGCAGCCGACGAAGCGCTCGCGAAGGAAGCGGCCAAGCTGTTCAAGAAGCAAGGCCTCGACATCCATCTCGGCGTGAAGATCGGTGAAGTGAAGACGACCGCGAACGGCGTGTCGATCGCCTACACGGACAAGGACGGCAACGCGCAGACGCTCGACGCCGACCGCCTGATCGTGTCGGTCGGCCGCGTGCCGAACACCGACAACCTCGGCCTCGAGGCGATCGGCCTGAAGGCGAACGAGCGTGGCTTCATCGACGTGGACGACCATTGCCGCACGGCGGTGCCGAACGTGTACGCGATCGGCGACGTGGTGCGCGGCCCGATGCTCGCGCACAAGGCGGAAGACGAAGGCGTGCTGGTCGCGGAAGTGATCGACGGCCAGAAGCCGCACATCGACTACAACTGCATTCCGTGGGTGATCTACACGTACCCGGAAATCGCATGGGTCGGCAAGACGGAGCAGCAGCTGAAGGCGGAAGGCCGCGAGATCAAGACGGGCAAGTTCCCGTTCTCGATCAACGGTCGCGCACTCGGCATGAACGCGCCGGACGGTTTCGTGAAGATGATCGCGGATGCGAAGACCGACGAACTGCTCGGCGTGCACGTGATCGCCGCGAACGCGTCGGACCTGATCGCGGAAGCCGTGGTGGCGATGGAATTCAAGGCGGCGTCGGAAGACATCGCCCGCATCTGCCATCCGCACCCGTCGATGTCGGAAGTGATGCGCGAAGCGGCGCTCGCCGTCGACAAGCGCTCGCTGAACAGCTGAGCACGGGGTAGCGCCTGCCGGCCGTCGGCCGGCGCAGCCGTCTCATGACGAAGGCGGGCGGGGTTTCCCGCTCGCCTTCGTTCTTTCCGGTTTGCCCGATGAACGTCACCGAATACTACACGCGCGAACTGACCACGCGCGGCTATCAGTCCGATCCCGCGCAGCGCGCGGCCGTCGATCGCCTGCAGCGCTGTTTCGACGAATGGGTCGAATACAAGGCGCGCCGCTCGAACGCTTTCAAGAAGCTCATCAATCATCCGGATCTTCCGCGCGGCGTCTACATGTGGGGCGGTGTCGGTCGCGGCAAGAGCTTCCTGATGGACAGCTTCTACGCAGTCGTACCCGTGCAGCGCAAGACGCGCCTGCATTTCCACGAATTCATGCGCGAAGTGCACCGCGAGCTCGAGGAGCTGAAAGGGCAGGCCGATCCGCTCGACGAACTCGCGCGACGCATCGCGAAGCGTTACCGGCTGATCTGTTTCGACGAGTTTCACGTGTCGGACATCGCCGACGCGATGATCCTGTACCGCCTGCTCGATCGCCTGTTCAACAACGGCGTGCAGTTCGTGATGACGTCGAATTACGATCCCGACGATCTGTATCCGGACGGTCTGCATCGCGACCGCATGCTGCCGGCGATCGCGCTGATCAAGGAAAAGCTCGACGTGCTCAACGTCGATGCGGGGGTCGACTATCGCCAGCGCACGCTCGCGCAGGTGAAGATGTATCACACGCCGCTCGGCGCGGAGGCCGATCGCGAACTGCGCCATGCATTCGGCAAGCTCGCGGCGGTGCCCGACGAGAGCCCGATCCTGCATATCGAGAAACGCGAATTGAAGGCGCTGCGCAAGGCGGACGGCGTCGTGTGGTTCGATTTCGCGACGCTGTGCGGCGGCCCGCGTTCGCAGAACGACTACCTGGAACTGGCGAGCCGCTTCCATGCGATCGTGCTGTCCGAGGTGCCGCAGATGTCGCCGCGGATGGCATCCGAAGCGCGCCGCTTCACGTGGCTCATCGACGTGCTGTACGACCACAAGGTCAAGCTGCTGATGTCCGCTGCGGTGCCGGCCGAGGAGTTGTACGTCGAAGGCCCGATGGCCAACGAATTCGCGCGTACGGTCTCGCGCATCGTCGAGATGCAGTCGAAGGAGTATCTCGAAACACCGCGCCGCATCGTCGATACGTCGTTGACCTGAGCGGATGGTGAGCTTGGTAATTGGCGGGATTTAAACGTCAATTTCGGTTAAATTCTGCCGATCTCCGGGTATTTTCGGATTTGTCTTATATTCATCGTTGAGGTGAGCCGATATTGTGGTGTCATGGTTATTAAGGCTGGAGATGTCCATGACCCCGTATCGCGATTTGACCGACCACGAATGGCGCTGCGTCGCGCCGCTTCTGCCCGAAATGCAACCGCGCACCGAGTTGCGCGGCCGGCCGTTAGCCAATACGCGGGCCGTGCTGAACGGCGTGCTCTGGGTGATCTACAGTGGCGCAACATGGTCGGCCATGCCGCGCCGTTACCCGTCGTATCAAACATGCCATCGCCGCTTCAAGGTGTGGCACGAAACGGGTACGCTGATGAACGTGATGCGTGAGCTTTATGGCGACGCCGGCATGAATCTGTGCAATGAACTGTCCGCGCGGATGCGCAAGCACACGCAATCGAAGGCGGCGGAGGCGCGTAGCAACGCAGCGCCCGCGTATCGTGCACCGGGTAGCTATGCAGCGGATGCGATGAAGCACGCGGCGTGATGCCGTCGCGTTTCGTTGTGCGCGCACCAAAAGAAATCGGCCTGGCGACGTCGTCGCAGGCCGATTTTTTCATTGAGCCGCGCGTTTCGGCGCGTACGGCGTTATTGCTGGCGAACCCAGGTCTGCGAACGACCGAGCAGCGACACGCCGATGTAGCCGCGCACCACGAGCTTCTGACCGCCGTCTTCGAGCGTCATCTTGCACTTGTAGACCTTGCCGTTCTCCGGGTCGAGAATGTTGCCGCCGTCCCAGTGGTCGCCGTCCTTCTTCATCGCCTTGATGATCGTCATGCCCTTGATGAGCTGATCCTTGCGCTCGTCCGTGCACGCGGTGCAGCGGCGATCGGGCGTATCGTTCGCGCCGAGGCCCTTGACGACCTTGCCCGTCAGCGAGCCGTCGCCATCTTCGGCGATCTGTACGAGTGCCTTCGGTTGATGGGTGTTGTCGTCGATCGTCTGCCACATGCCGATAGGGCTATCGGCTTGCGCGAACGTGGGGGCTGCGCACGCGAGCAGGGCGCCGGCAATGGCGATTGCACGCAACGGGCGGGTCAGTTGAATCATTGTCATCCTCCTTGTTTTGCATGTCTGTTCGATTCGCCCGCACGACCGTCTGCATGGGGCGGGCATGTTGCGAGCTTCGCCAGAATACGTGAAACCGCGCGCCACGTTTGATAGAGGGGACTCTAATCGAAACAGCCCGCGTGACGCGGGCTGTTTCGTGACTTGGGTGACCGATCAGTTGAGCTGATAGGAGAACGCCGCATTGATTCGTGGGCTGCGCGATGCGCTTTCGACCGGTGCGTCGCCCACCGGTTTGGCGACGTTCAGGTCGAGACTGTAGTAACGGCTGTCCGTGAGCCGCACGCCGATGCCGACCGACGACATGCGGTTCGGCGACGGCGTGCCCGAGTGCAGATACACGCGCGCCATGTCGTATGCGATGTACGGCGTGATCGATTTCAGATACGTCCAGCCCGGCGTGAAGCCGCGGTTGACCTCCAGCGACATCCCCCAGCCCGAGTCGCCCGATGTCTCGCCCGGCTGGTAGCCGAGCGCGTAACGGGTCGAGCCGAACGAGATCTGTTCGGACGTCGGCAGCGAGTCGGGACTGTATTGCCCGGTCAGCGAGACCGACGTGCCGATCCGGAACGGCCATTCGTTCGTCTGCGTGAAGGTCGCGCCGGTGCGCACGAAGGTCAGCGAGATCGGGCTGTCCACCGAGGTCGTGGTCGTGCCGACGGTGATGTCCTGCGCTTTCGATGCGCCGAGGATGTTGAAGCCTTTCGCGACGTTGACGCTCAGCTTCTGTACCTGTTTCGGCTGGACGCTCGTGTAGTCGAGCTGCATCTGCAGCACGCGGACCTGCGAGCGCGTATCGAGACTCGCACCGTTGATCTGGTTCTGGTAGCGGTCCTCGTTGTGTGACGCATAGCCCGACACGGTGCCGAGCAGGCTGCGCTGGTTGTTCAACAGCAACGGATAGGAAGCCGAAAGACCGAGTTTTTCGTTCTTCACCGTACGTTCGACGTACGACGGCAACCCGGGGTTGTCGGTCGGCTTGCCGCGATACGTGCTGGCATCGAGGCGCGTGATCAGGCCGCTGCTGCCGACGGGCACCGCGCCGCTGAACGCGAAATAGGTTTGCTTGTCGCGTCCCGGCGGCGCGAGCGCCGAGATGCTCAACTGCTCGCCGAACCGCGTCAGGCCGTTTTCGGTCGCGGTGATGAGGCCCTGCACGCCGGGGTGGTTGAAGTCGATACCCGTGCTGACGTTGAACGGCTTGCGATCGACCGCGAGCTCGAGCGTCGTCGCGCCGTCGGTGGTCTGCGGCGGCGGGACATTCGCCTTCACCGTGAGGCCGGGCAGCAGGCCGAACGTGTTCACGTAACGCTCGAACGTCGCGCGGCGCAGCGGGCGATCGGCCGTGATGTGCGCGGCAATCGCGCGAATCTTCGGTTCCATCGCGCCGGGCTTGCCGGTGACCTTGACGTCCGACACATAGCCTTCGACCACCGTGATGCGCACGACGCCGTTCTCGAACGTTTGCGCGGGGACGAACGCGAACGACAGCGCGTAGCCGCGTTCCTGGTACAGCGTCGTCACGCCGTTGGCGGTTTCGATCAGTTCGCCGATCGTGATGTCCTTGCCGACGAGCGGTGTGAAGCGGCGCGTGATTTCTTCGAACGGTATCGACTTCACGCCTTCGACCTGGAACGTCTTCGGCGTCAGGTGCCGCGACAGCAGCTCCTGCAATTGCGGCGCCTGCGGCGCGACCTGCACGGTGACGTTCGGGCCCGTCTTCGGCGCGTTGATCTGGGGAAGGGAGTCGAGCGGGTTACCGCCGACGCGCGTTTGTGCCTGTGCCGTACCTGCTGCCGCGATGGCGAGCAGCATCATCCATCTGTCGAGTCTGGATTTCATTGTTCTTCCTCGTAGGCCTTGCTTTTCGTCTTCTTTGTAATGCCGGCGCGCGACACCGGGGTGTCGCGCGCCGCGTGCCGCAATGCCGGTTGTGTTTGTACGGCCGCGCCATTCGCTCCGGCTGCGATGACGCGACCGTCCTCCTTACTTGCCAACGCTACCCAGCGTACCCAGCAACCCCGTGACCGGTGCCAGCAGGCCCGTCGAACCGCTGCTCGACGATGCCGTACCCGACACGCTGCCGACCAGCGACGTGACCGGCGCGAGCGGGCTCGCCCCCCCGGACCCTGCCGCACCGCCAACTGCTCCGGTGACAGTATTCAGCAAACCGGTGACGGGCGCGAGAGGGTTTGCACTGCCTGCGCCGCCCGTGGCGCCGCCGAGCGTGCCCGTGACCGTCGACACGAGATTCGTGACGGGTGCGAGCGGGCCGCTGCTGCCGCCTGCTGCGCCGCCCAGTGCGCCGGTCACCGTGGAGACCAGGCCGGTCACCGGCGCGAGCGGGCCGCTGCCCGAGCCGCCTGCTGCGCCGCCGAGCGCGCCCGTGAGCGAGCCGAGCGGCGTCGAGCCCAGACCCGACAACAAGCCGCCGAGCGGGTTCGTCGAACCGGAACCTGACGACGAGCCGTTCTGGACGGTTGCCGTCGAGCCGCCGACGAGGCTCGTGATCAGGCCGGGGATCGGCGCCGCGCCATTCGGGCCGTTCGGATTGACGAGGCCGCCCGCGTTGGTCACGGTGTTGCCGACTGCCGTCACGAGCTGGCCGACGTCGCCGACGAGCGGCTGGCTCGACGTGCCGCCGACCTGCTTGCCGGCCGAGCTGATCGCGCCGCCGATCTGGCCGAGCAGGCCCGAGACGGGTTGGCCGAGGCCGGTCGTCGTGCCGACCTGCTGCGTGACTTGGCCGGCGGTGATCACGAGCGGCGTGATCGCCGAGCTGATCGGTTGCGTGACCTGCTGCACGGCGCCCGACGACAGCGTCGAGCCGATCGTCGTGCCGGCGGCCGTCAGGCCGTTGGCGACCGTGTCGAGCACGGTGCCGACCGGCGTCGTGACCGGCGCGAGCGGCGCCAGCGGGCCCGTGCCCAGCGCCTTGACCGTCGAGCTCAGGCCGGACACCGTGTTGCTGGTCGCACCGACGACGTTGCCGAGACCGGCCACCGTGGTGCCGACCGGGTCCTTGGTCGAACCGATCTGTCCCAGCCCGTTGCTCACCGCATCGGCTGCCGCACCGACGATCGTGCCGGTGCTGGACAGCGTGCTGCCGATACCCTTCGGCACGCCGTCGCCGAGGCCCGGCAGGCTGATGTTGCCGACCGTGCTGCCGAGGTCGGTGGCCGTCTGGCCGACCGTGCTGATGACACCCTTGGTGCCGGTCGACGAGCCGCTGGTGCCGCTCGTCCCGGACGTGCCGCTCGTGCTCGGGTTGTTGTTGTCGTTGCTGCTGGTCGGCGGCGAGCTGACGCCGCCACCGCCGCAGGCGGCCAGCAGGCACGCCGCGGCGAAGGCGGTGAGGGGCGCGCGCCAATGGCGCAGGGCGACCGTCGGGAGGGAACGTTGCTGGGACATGATGGACTCCTCGCTGTCTTTTCGATGAATGGATGTCGGATTACTTGCCGTGCGTGCCGCCGAGCAGGCCGCCGATCAGCGACGTGACGGGCGCCAGCGGATTCGACGACGAACCCGAATTCGTGACGGCACCCGTGCCGCCGCTCAGTGCCGGCACGCCCACCGTGCTCGTGACCGTGGAGACGACGTTCGTCACCGGGGCGAGCGGGCTGCCGCCGCCTGCGCCAGCCGTCGCGCCGCCGAGGGCGCCCGTGACTGCGCCGAGAAGACCGGTGACGGGCGCCAGAGGATTTGCGCTGCCTGCGCCACCCGTTGCGCCGCCGAGTGCGCCCGTGACCGTCGACACGAGACCCGTGACCGGCGCGAGCGGACCGCCGCTGCCGCCGGCTGCGCCGCCCAGTGCACCCGTGACCGTCGAGACGAGACCGGTGACCGGCGCGAGCGGGCCGCCGCTGCCGCCGGCTGCGCCGCCCAGTGCACCCGTGACCGTCGAGACGAGACCGGTGACCGGCGCGAGCGGGCCGCCGCTGCCGCCGGCTGCGCCGCCGAGCGCGCCCGTGACCGTCGAGACGAGACCGGTGACCGGGGCGAGCGGGCCGCTGCCGCCACCCGTTGCGCCGCCGAGTGCGCCGGTCACCGTCGACACGAGACCCGTGAGCGGGGCGAGCGGGTTGGTCACGCCGCCGGTGCCGCCCGTGAGCAGGCCGCCGACGGCCTTGACGGTGTTGCCCGTCGACGAGACGGTGTTGCCGAGGCCCGTGGTGACCGGGTTGCCGCCCGTCGATGCGAGCAGGGCGCCAGCCTGGTTCAGACCGTTGCCAACCGTGCCGAGCAGCGTGTTGACCGGCGCGCCGAGGCCGGTTGCGGTGCCGATCGTCTGGGTCGTCTGGCCGACCATGGTCGTGATCGGCGTGATGGCCGAGCTGACCGTCTGCGTGACCTGCTGGATCGGGCCGGTCGACAGCACGTTGGTGAGCGTGGTGCCGCCGTTCGACACGGCACCGCCGAGCGTCGTGACGAGGCCGCCGACCGCGCCCGTGACCGGTGCGAGCGGTGACAGCGGGCCGCTGCCGAGGCTCGTGACCAGGTTGCCCGTTTGCGTGACTGCGCCGCCGAGCTGATTCACCACGCCGCCGGTGCTGGCGACCGTGGTGCCGACCGGATCCTTCGTCGCGCCGAGTTGGCCGAGCCCGCTGCCGAGGCCGTTGCCGAGTGCGGTAACCGCACCGCCGACGCTTTGCACGATGCCGCCCGCGGCTTGCGTGGTGGCCGGATTGACGCCCGGCAGCGTCTGGCTGCCGATGACGGAGCCGAGGCCGGAGACGGTGTCGCCGGCATTCGTGATGATGTTGCTGCCTTGTGCGAGGACATTTCCCACCGGGTTCGCCGACACACCGGAGGTGCCGGACGTACCGCTCGTGCCCGAGGTTCCGCTGGTGCCGGACGTGCCGCTCGTGCCCGAGGTTCCGCTGGTGCCGGACGTGCCGCTCGTGCCTGAGGTTCCGCTGGTGCCGGACGTACCGCTCGTACCCGAGGTGCCGCTGGAGCCGTTGCCGCCCGACGTGGAGATCGTATCGCCGCCGCCGGAGCTCGAGCCGCCGCCGCCGAGACCCTGGCTGATGGAGCCGGAGCCGCCGCACGCGGAGAGGGAAAGCATGGCTGCAACGGTGGCCGCGATCAGAGTCGTCCGGAACACGCCATGAGGGATAACCTTAGTGTCCATTTCGTCCTCGCATTAAAAATGTGTTGTGAACTGCGTTGTGTTGAGTGGTGCGAGGACTACTCTGCAACTGTCGTGCCATTTCGAGGCTCGACGGTTCGACAACCGGTTTTAAACGAGGCAATTCCTTGTCGGAAAAGGAAGTTCCGGAAATTGAAAGATTGTTGAATCTGTTTAAGTGCAGATGAATGAGAACGGTTTCGGCCGTTTCGTAACGTAACGTCACAACATTGGCGTTACGCGTGCGGCGTAACGTGGGGCCCGCGCAGGCTTGGTGGACGAGGCAATTGTTTTACTGGTGGATTAGGTGTGCACATCTAACCTATCGTAAATCCTATGTGTAAGTCGTACCGAAACGCCGTACAAATACGTTGTGCTCCTGGTCATTTTTTTCCGTCAGAGTGGTTAAAAGAGGTTGGAACTTAAATAGGATCGGATATAGAATCCGGAGCAGATGTAAGGAAATGTACGGTTCGGTACACTACGTTCGAGGAGGAGCGCTATCGCGAATGTTAACTTGCATCAAATCGTGAGCAAGGCCCTTCGGGGCGACCTATAAAGAAAGCGCACCCGGTTGTCGTTACAGCAGATGTGGCGAACGGTTGGGGCAAACGGCCAGATATGCGGGGACGTATACGTATAAAAGGCCAGAAAACGTAAATACAGGCACGAGGAATAAAATGAAAGCAATCATCAAGCGTTTCCTTAAGGAAGAAGACGGGGTTACCGCAGTCGAGTACGGACTCATCGCGGGACTTATCGCAGTCGCTCTCGTCAGTGCGATGAGCACGTTGACGGGCGGCATCTCGGGGGCGTTCACCTACATCGCGAACCAGCTGCCGAAGGCATAACGAACGAGCTTTTGCTCATTTCCCTGTTGTTAGGGGCGCGGGTTGCTTCGGCAACCCGCGCGGTAAGTTTTGCCGTTCGGGGCGTAAATGATCCTGCTAACTGGCGTCGGGGTTTTCCTCGCGTGGGCGGTGCTCGTCGCGCTCGAGGACATCCGTCATAGGCGTATACCGAATTCACTGGTGATCGGTGGATTCGTATCTGCATTTGTGCTCGCCGGGCATAATCCATTCGGCATATCCGTGAATCAGGCGCTCATTGGCGCACTGGTCGGCTTTCTCAGTCTTTTCCCGTTTTTTGTGCTGCGCGTAATGGGTGCCGCGGATGTCAAGGTATTCGCGGTGCTGGGCGCGTGGTGCGGCCCGTATGCGTTGCTGTGGCTCTGGATCATTGCGAGCCTGCTGGCATTCGCGCATGCCGGCACGCTGGTCTTCGCCACCCGTACGCCGGTGTCGGCGTTGTGGCAGCGGCGTTCCCCGACGATGCAGATTGCCGGTTTCCGCGCGTCGCCGTATGCCGCGTTTCTCGTGATCCCGGCGGCGCTGTGGTGCCTGTACCGGATCGCGGTGGGGGGGATGCAATGAAGGCGGCCCGGCCGGTATCCGGCATGCGGCGCCGCGAGCGCGGCGCAACCGCGATCGAATTTGCACTGATGTTGCCGGTGTTCTTCCTGATCCTGTACGCGATCATCACGTACGGGATGATCTTCGCGGCTCAGCAAAACCTGACGCTTGCCGCCACGGAAGGCGCTCGCGCCGCGTTGAACTATCAGCAGGTCGGCGCGGCCGCGTCGGTGCAGGCGGCCCAGCAAGCCGCGCTGGCGGCGCGGGCCCAAGCCGCATGCACGGCCGCGACGAACCTGACCACTTGGCTGAAAGGGTCGACATGTTCGCCCACACAGCAAGGCAACTGTTCGTATGACCCGACAATGTTGTGCGTGCAGATCACGCTGACCTACCCCTACTCGCAGAGCCCGCTGATTCCGTCGTTCCCGCTGCTCGGTTCGCTGTTGCCGGTGCCGTCGACACTCACCGGCACCGCGATGGTCCAGATCAGCCCGGTCAACATCATATAGACGGCAGCGACGGCGTCGTGCCGGGTCGAGGGCGCCCGGTTGGCACGTTGTGCGGAGAATTCAATCGTGAGTAGCGGGGAAACATAACAACACCATGGCCAACAACCTGACGAAGATCATTGCGGGCTTGCTGATCGCGATCGCGATCCTGCTCGGCGTCTATGCATGGATGCTCGGTCGCAAGCCGGGCGACGTCGCGCCGGTTGCCGCGACGGTCGCGACGCAGAGCGTGCCGGTCGTCGTGACGACGCGGCCGTTGCAAGCCGGCCAGCCGATTCCGGCCGATGCGCTGAAGGTCCAGCAGTCGACCGCTGCGCCGCAGGGGGCGTTCGCCGATCCGCTGCAGCTGGTCGGCCGCACGCCGGCTGCCGACATTCCGGCGCAGGCGGCCGTCGTCGCGAGCGCCTTGTCGTCCGGCCTCGCCGAGCAGATCGCGCCGGGAGAACGCGCCGTCGCGATCAAGGTCGACGAGACCAACGCGGTCGGCAACCGCGTGCGGCCCGGCAACTATGTCGACGTGTTCCTGAACCTGAAGCGCGACGGGACCGGCGTGGCGATCGGCGGGACGTCGACGGCCGAGATCGTCAATACCCAGGCGCGGCTGCTGATGTCGAAAGTCCGCGTGCTGTCGTTCGGCGATGCAACGACCGAGCGGGACAGTTCGAACGGCTCGGTGGTCGGGACGCGGACCGCGGTGCTGGCCGTGCCGACCGCGCAGGTCGACGCGCTGACGCTCGCAGAGCAGAGCGGTCGGCTCGTGCTCGCGCTGCGTAACCCACGCGACGACGATGTCGCGACGCAAACCGTCGCGGTTCGTGTCGGCGACGACAAGAGTCCGTCGACGCTTGCCGCGGCGGGCGTGGTGCTGGGCGAGTTGTCGAAGAGCGCGACGACGGCGGCGCCGGCCCCGCGTGCGGTGCCGCGGGTGGTCGCGCGGCATCCGAGCGGCGGCAGCATCGAAGTGATTCGGGGTGGGCGGACCGAAACGGTCGCCTATTGAGCGGGACGACGACGGCAAAACAATGAAAAAGAAACTGATTGGTTTGGCTATTGCATTGAGCGCGCTGGCGATGCCGCCGCTGTCGGACGCGGCCGACACGAGCGGCACGATCAGCCTTGCGATCGGCGCGCAGCGGCAGATTGCGACGGGGCGGGCGCTGCAGCGGGTCGCGGTCGGTGACCCGTCGGTGGCCGACGTGCTCGTCGTGAAGGGCGGGCGTGGCGGCGTGCTGCTGGTGGCGAAGAATGCCGGCGCGACGAACGTGATGATCTGGGAGCGCGGCCATGATGAGCCGACCGTCTACAACGTGAACGTCACGAGCGGTGCGGCGCGGGCACTGCTCGACGGCGCGTCGCCGAGCGTGAACACGTATGGCGGCACGACGGTGATCGGCGGTGCGGCCGGAACGCTCGACGGGCATCAGCGGGCGGTCCATGCGGCGAAGACGGTCGGCGGCAAGGACGGGACGACGCTCGATGCGTCGACGATCTCCGGCAAGAACGTCGTGCAGGTCGACGTGCGGGTCGTCGAATTCAGCCGTTCGGTGCTGAAGCAGGCGGGCCTGAACTTCTTCAAGCAGAGCAACGGCTTTTCGTTCGGCGCGTTCGCGCCGACGGGGCTGACCTCGATTTCCGGTACGCCGGGCGGTTCGCTCACGTACAACACGAGCGTACCGATCTCGTCGGCGTTCAACCTCGTCGTCAATTCGGTGTCGCGCGGATTGTTCGCTGACCTGTCGATTCTCGAGGCGAACAACCTGGCGCGCGTGCTCGCGCAGCCGACGCTCGTCGCGTTGTCCGGCCAAAGCGCGAACTTCCTCGCTGGCGGCGAAATCCCGGTGCCGGTGCCGCAATCGCTCGGCACGATCTCGATCGAATGGAAACCCTACGGCGTCGGGCTGACGGTCACGCCGACCGTGCTGAGCCCGCGGCGAATCGCGTTGAAGGTCGCGCCCGAGTCGAGCCAGCTCGACTTCGTGCATTCGATCACGATCAACAGCGTGCAGGTGCCGGCGCTGACGACGCGGCGCGCGGACACGACGGTCGAGCTCGGCGACGGCGAAAGCTTCGTGATCGGCGGCCTGATCGACCGCGAAACCACGTCCAACGTCAACAAGGTGCCGTTCCTGGGCGACCTGCCCATCATCGGCGCGTTTTTCAAGAATCTGAGCTACCAGCAGAACGACAAGGAGCTCGTGATCATCGTGACGCCGCATCTCGTTGCACCGATTGCGCAGGGTGCGCCGCTGCCGGCGACGCCGGGCGAGCTGTCCGAGCAGCGCGACGGTCCGGTGTGGCGTTCGTACCTGGGCGGCATGGCATCGCCGGACGCGGGGCCGGGGTTCTCGAAATGAGCGCGCCGAATCGTTACCGGACCGCGCAGGCCGTCGCGCACGACGCGATGCCTTGCTTCATTGTGAGTATCCAAGATGAACGCGAGAACCTATTCTTTGGCTGAGCCCGCCGTCACCGACCACTTCGTCTGCGCCACCTCGGTCGCGGAGCATGTGCACTGGCTGTCGCAATCGCTGGTGTCCGCCGGCGCCGTCGAAGGGGTGCCGCTCGACGGCGCCGCGTTGTCGCAGCGTATCGGCGTGTTGAATCCGGCACTGGTCTTCATCGATTTTTCCGGTGATTGCGCGGCTGCGAGCACGGTGGTCGCCGCGATACGCGTCGCGCATCCGGGCGTGCCGGTCGTCGCGCTGGGCTCGCTCGCGCAACCGGAAGGCGCACTCGCCGCGCTGCGCGCGGGGGTGCGCGATTTCGTCGATTTCTCCGCACCGGCGGACGAGGCGCTGCGGATCACGCGCGTGTTGCTCGACAACGTCGGCGAGCCGGCGAATCGCCACGGGAAGGTCACCGCGTTGCTCGGCGCGCGTGCCGGGATGGGCGTGAGCACGCTCGCCGCGAACCTGTCGGTACTGATGCAGCGGCGGCCGGCCGATCCCGCCCGCACGGCGGCGCTGCTCGATCTCGGGCTGCCGGCCGGTGACGGCGCGTTGTTCCTGAATACGCGTTGCGAATTCCATTTCGTCGAGGCCGTGCGCAACCTGCGCCGGATCGACCGTACGTTCGTGACGACCGCGCTCGCGCGCCATTCGAGCGGCGTCGCTCTGACGACGCTGCCGCCGAATCTCGCCGAGCTGCGGGATGTGGCGACGGCGTCGTGCGCGGCATTGCTGAACCGGCTGCGGGCGTTCTTCGATCACCAGATCGTCGATCTCGGCGGCTTCCCGAATCGCGAATTCATTGCGCAGGTCGTGAACCTGGCGGACGAAGCATGGCTGGTTTGCGACCAGGGCGTGGCGTCGGTCGTGTCGGCGGTCGAGATGCTGGACGGGTTACGCGAGGCAGGTGCCGCGACCGACCGGATCCGGCTCGTCGTCAATCAGTTCGACGCCGAGCTCGGGCTGCTGCCCGCACAGATCGCCGAGCGGCTGGAACTGTCGCTGCTCGCGACGTTGCCGTCGCGGCGCGTGTCGATCGGGCATGCCGCGAACCAGGGCAAGCTGATCGCCGAGGTCGCGGAACGCGACCCGTACGTCCGTGCGCTCGGGCCGCTGGTCGAGCGCCTTGCGGGCGCGCCGGCGCCGGGTGCGACGCAGCGTGCGGCCGGCGGCCTCTCGGCGCTCAGGCGCATCATTCAATCCTCAACGAAGCGGTCGTAAGCGATGGCACACGACATTCAATTTGCCGACGGCGCAGCGCCGTTCTCGCAAACGCAACAGTTCCACGACATCAAGAATGCCGCGCACGAGCATCTGCTCACGCGGATCGAGGAACTGGGCGCCGAATTCGGCCGTTGGTCGCGACAGGCGATCAACCAGTTCGTCGATCTCGAAATCGACAGCTTCGTGCGGCTGCGGCGCATCCCGCTCAACGAGAGCGAGGTGCGTGCGGTGGCCGAGGCGCTGACGAAGGAGCTCGCCGGCTTCGGACCGATCGAGGACCTGTTGGCGGACCCGCACGTCGAGGACATCCTGATCAACGGCTACAACGACATCTACGTGTCGCGCCACGGGATCCTGTCGAAGCTGCCGATCCGTTTTACCGACAACGCGCATCTGCTGCGGATCGTGCGACGGATTCTGGCCCCGGTCGGCCGGCGGCTCGACGAATCGAACCCGATGGTCGACGCGCGGCTGCCCGACGGCGGGCGGGTCAACGTCGTGATCGAACCGTTGTCGATCGACGGCCCGGTCGTGTCGATCCGGAAGTTCCGCAAGGACCCGCTGAAGCCCGAGGACCTGCTGGGCAACGGCACCTACAACGAGGAAATCGGCCGGCTGCTCGAGGCGGCGGTCGACGCGCGCTGCAACGTGCTCGTGTCGGGCGGCACCAGTTCGGGCAAGACATCGCTGCTGAACGCGCTGGCGTTCCACATCCCGATGGCGGAACGCGTCGTGACGATCGAGGATACGGCCGAACTGTCGCTGAATCACCCGCACGTCGTGCGGCTCGAAAGCCGTCCCGGCGGGTTCGACGGCAGCGGCGTCGTGACGATTCGCGACCTGCTGCGAAACACGCTGCGGATGCGGCCGGACCGGATCATCGTCGGCGAAGTGCGCGGCGGCGAAGTGCTCGAAATGCTGCAGGCGATGAATACCGGCCACGATGGATCGATGGGCACCGTGCACGCCAGCTCGCCGCGCGAATGTTTGTACCGGCTCGAGATGCTGGCCGGCTTCGCCGGTTTTCAGGGTACCGAAGCAAGCCTGCGGCGGCAGATCGCCAACGCGATCGACTTCATCGTGCAGATCGGCCGGCTGTCCAACGGCCGCCGCCGCATCCTGTCGATCACCGAAGTCACCGGCATGTCGGACAACATCGTATCGACGCAGGAGCTGTATCGCTACGAGGCGCGGGTCACGCCGGAGGGCGAAGAAATCGATCATTGGGAGTCGCTCGGCATTCATCCGCATTCGCCGAAGCTCGCACGTTTCCGCAGCACGCTGGTGTCGTCCGGCGGCGGTGGCGGCGGGTTCGGTGGCAGCTTCGGGCGAGGCGGGGGCTTCAATGTCTAGCGCCACCTTGCTCGCGCTGATGTTCGCGTTGATTTGCGCGGCGGCCGGGTTGCTGCTGTGGCGCGGAAGCCAGGTGCGGGAAGGGCGCGCGCATACGCAGCGGTTCTTTGACAGCCGCGTGGGACAGGGCGCGCGTTCCGCCGCCCCGGCGGCCGATACGCGCGCCGCACGTGCCCCGGCGGCCGGTACGCCGAACGGGCAGGCGTCCGAACACGGGATCGCGCGCTGGCGCGCGTCGGCGCTCGGCGCGTGGACCGTGCTGTCCGACCGCGCGGGCCTCGATGAAGTACGCACCGGCCTCGTGCTGGCGCTGGCGGTCGTCGTGCTGCTCGCGCTGTGGGCCGGCATGGCCGGCGGCGTGCTCGCCGCGGTGGCCGCGCTCGTCGCGGGCAGTGTGCTCGTCGTGCTGTGGATCACGTCGCGCATTAGCCGGCGCCGCCTGAAGATCGTCCGTCAGTTGCCGTCGTTTCTCGACGGGATCGTGCGGCTCGTGACGCTCGGCAACAGCGTGCCGGCGGCGTTCCAGTCTGCGCTGCAGACGGCCGAGATGCCGCTGCGCCGCTGCCTCGACGACGTGTCGCAGATGCTGCGCTCCGGTGTCGAGATCGATCGCGCGATGCTGCACATCGCGCATACCTATCGCATCCGCGAATTCGAACTGGTCGGCGCGGTGTTGCGGTTGTCGGTCCGCTACGGCGGGCGGGCGGACGTGATGCTCGACCGGATGTCGACCTTCATGCGCGATCTCGAGCAGGCGGAACGCGAACTGTCCGCGATGTCGGCCGAGACCCGGCTGTCCGCGTGGGTACTGGCACTGTTGCCGATCGCAGTCGGCAGCTTCGTCATCGCCACGAGTCCGCGCTATTTCACGGCGATGTGGGGCGACGATAACGGACGCCAGCTGATTTACCTGGCGTTCGCGTTGCAGGCGATCGGTGGTTTCTGGTTGTACCGGCTCGCGCGGCTGAGGTGAATCGATGGATGCAAACCGTTTAGGCGCACTTGCGCTGGTGCTCGGATCGGTCGGCGTGCTGCTGCTTGCCGCGCTCGCGATCGTTCGCATCGTGCTCGTGCAGCGTGCCGAGCGCGCGCTGGTGAATGCGCTCGATCGCCGGACCGCGGCAGTGGAAGCGGCCGCCGCACGCGCCGGTGCCGCCGAACCTGCGCGCGACGCGGTGGCGCCTGCCGCGCCGCGCGTGCGTTTCGCAGGGCTGCGCGCACGCTTCGAAGACGTCGGGATGCGCTGGCTCGAGACCGGCTTCAGCCGATATCTGATCGCCGACGAAGATCGTCAGTTGCTTGAACAGTGCGGTTTCGTCGACGTGCGCGCGCGAGCGCTGTTCGTCGGCGCGCGCATCGTCTGCGCGATCCTGCTGCCGGCGCTTGCCGTGCTGGTCCTGATCGGTCGCGGACAGCAGACGCGCTGGCCGCTGTGGATCTCCGTCGCGCTCGTGACCGGCTACATGCTGCCGAAAATCTACGTGCGGCGCCGCGCCACTGCTCGCCGGCAAAGCATTGCGGCCGAATTGCCGCTGCTCGTCGACATGTTGCGGCTGCTGCAGGGCGTCGGCCTGTCGCTCGACCAGAGCATCCAGGTCGTCACGCACGATTTCCAGACGATGCTGCCCGTGCTGTCGTGGGAACTCGGCGTTGCACAGCGGCAGTTCGCGGCCGGTCGTACGCGCGAACAGTCGCTGCAACGCCTCACGAACAGTTTCGACAACGAGGACCTGCGCGCGATCGTGCGCTTGCTGATTCAGGTCGACAAGCATGGCGGTGCGGTGCAGGAGCCGCTGAAACAATTCGGTGACCGTCTGCGTGAAGGGCGTCGCGCGACGCTGCGCGAGCAGATCGGCCGCCTGACGGTGAAGATGACCGGCGTGATGATCGTCACGCTGTTGCCGGCACTGTTGATAGTGACGGCGGGGCCCGGGATCATGACCGTGCTGGCCGCGCTCGCCGCGATTCACCGTTGATGCGGCACGAAGGGAAGGAGCGACAGAAGATGAATCGATTGGGTTGGGTTCGCACGATCGCAGGCGCGACGGCATGCGCGTTGCTGGCCAGCGGGTGCGCGATGTTCAAGGAATCCGGATACGGCGTCGGCGCGCAGGCCGAACGCGGCGCGCTGATGCAGGCCGCGGCCGACAAGAATGCGCCGCCCGATACGCCAGGCATGTATCTGGGCCTGATCGAGC
Organism: Burkholderia sp. 9775_39; assembly: GCF_015712225.1. Taxonomy (NCBI): domain Bacteria; kingdom Pseudomonadati; phylum Pseudomonadota; class Betaproteobacteria; order Burkholderiales; family Burkholderiaceae; genus Burkholderia; species Burkholderia sp. 9775_39. The sequence goes on from NZ_JACCQC010000016.1 coordinate 123,391, forward strand.
GGATGCAGGGGCAGGGACTGTATTTCGCGTCGTTGGCGCACATCGATCAGTACGAGAAGCAATATGGCGCGTCGCCGGACACGATCCTGCTGCGCGCCGACGCGTTGCGGGCGACCGGCCAGTACGATGCCGGCGTGGCCGCCTATACCAAGTTGCTGACGACGCCGCTCGCGGCGCGCGGCTATCGCGGGCTCGGGCTGACCGCCGGCGCCCGCGGCGATTTTGCGCTGGCCGCGCAGCAGCTCGAGCAGGCGACGGCGCTTGCGCCGACCGATGCGGCGACGTTGTCCGACCTTGCGTATTCGAAGATGCGCGACGGCGATCTGGCGGGTGCACGCGTGCCGCTGCTGAAGGCGGCCGAACTCGAGCAGAAGAACCCGAAGATCCTCAGCAACTTCGTGCTGTACCTGCTCGCGACCGGCCATGCGAAGGACGCGCGGCGGCTGATGGATCAGCAGAAGCTGTCGCCCGCGGTGCGCGGCCAGATTCGTGACGACGAGACGAAGGTCGCGGCCGCGATGCGTGCGAAGCAGCGCGCCATCGCACGTGCGCCGGCCAGTGTGTCCGTGCCGTCGGTGGCGAGCAGCGACAATTTCGATCTTGCCGTGCCGCTGCTGCAGCGTTTCGCGCGATAACGACGATATTCACGGAGGCCATCATGTTTCACCTTTCCTCAATCCGCGTGCGGGCCGTGGGCATCGCGTTCGTGTGCTCGCTGGGCGCGGGCGTCGCGCACGCGCAAAGCGACACGCCGGCGTCCGAAATCGGTCATGCGACCACCGCGCTGCTCGACCTGCAGCGCTCGAATCGCTCGGCCGCCACGCCGCAACCGATCGACGGCGCGGCGGGTACGTATGCGTATCAGCGCTATATCGACTCGTTCAAGACGCCGATTCCGCAGTGGTTCGGCACGATGTCGGCGTCGGGCGGTGGCAGTAGTGGTGGCGGCGGCAGCGGCGGGCTGTCCGGCGGCGATCTCGCGCGCTGACGGAGCAGCACGGTGACTACCCGACACAGTGGCGGCACGATCCGCCGCGCGTCACGACAGCGCGGCGCGTTCTCGGTGATGGCGATCGTCGCGACGCTGATCGCCATCACGACGCTTGGCGCCATTGGCGTCGGTAATCTCTTTTACCAGCGTCGGGACGTGCAACGCATTGCCGACATGGCCGCGCTCGCGGCCGTGCAGCGGATGGACGATGCCTGTTCGCAGCCGACTGCCACCGCGACCAGCAATGCGCAGTCCAACGGTCTCAATGCGTCGAACGGCGACACGATCAACATTGAATGTGGCCGCTGGGATACGTCCGTCAACCCGGCACCCAGCTACTACGCTGCCGCGGCAGCCGGAACCACGCAATTGAACGCCGCCAAGGTGGTCGTCACGCGTCAGGTGCCGTTCTTCTTCGTCGGACCGCCGCAGACGGTGTCCGCGGTATCAACCGCGCGTTCGACGAACATCGATACGTTCTCGGTCGGTGCAACCCTGGCCGCGCTCGGCGGCGTCGGCTGCTCGGGCGGATCCGCACCGACGTCCGGCAATCCGGGGCTCGTCAACGGACTGATCGGCGGGTTGCTCGGCGCCAACCTGAACCTGAACATCGGGTCATACCAAGCGCTTGCCTGCACCAACGTGACGGTCGGCGATCTCGTCGTGGCGGCGGGCGTCGGCACGGTCGATCAACTGCTCGCGCTGAAGCTCACGTTGCCGCAACTGATCCAGTTGATGGTGAAGGCGGCCACCCAGACGTCCGTCGTGAACGCAAGCCTGCAGGCGAGCCTCGCCACGCTGCAGGCGATCCTGAACGCCAACATTCCGGGAACGTCGATCGGTCTCGGCGGCGCGGGCGGGTTGCTGAACGTCGCGCTCGCGGATACGCAGGCGGCCCTCAATGCGCAGGTGGATCTGCTCGACCTCCTGATGGTCGGCGCGGAGATCGCGGCAACGGGCAAGCCGGCGGTCACGGTCAATGTGCCGTCGCTGAATCTCGGCGGGCTGACGGGAACGCAACTGCAGGTGCAGATCATCAGCCCGCCGTCGATCGGCGTTGGCGAGGGCGGGATCGATCCGGCAACGGGAACGTGGCGCACGAAGGCGTCGACGGCTGCGGTGGGTGTGTATCTGAATGTCGCTCTCGGCACCGCGCAGTTGCCGATAGTCGGGCCGTTGCTGAATGCGATCGCATCGATCGATGTCAAGCTTCCGATTTACCTGCAAGCCGGCACCGGTACCGCATGGCTGAATTCGACGCAATGTGCGTCCACGCAGGAGGCGAGTACCGTCGCCATTACGGCGCAACCGGGCGTGGCCAATCTGTGCATCGGCCAGCCGCCACTCGATGCATCGGGCAAGATCAGCCTGTCGTCGAATTACAGTTGTTCGTCGCCGGCGCAGATCATCAACGCGAACGCGGTGCTTGGGGCTGTTCGGGTGACGGCCTCTATGTCCAACGTATCTGTCCAAGTGCAGGGCGCTTCCCAATCGCATACGTTCAATGGCGTGCCGGGAATCGATGCGAACTACTGGACCGTGAATTCGAATGCACTCGGCTCAGCGCTCAGTTCGGCGCTGGCTCAACTCGCGGCTGCGACGATCACTGTCAACCTTACCTTGCTCGACCTGACCCCTTTGCCGATACCGTCTTCCTTCGTATCGACGCTGCTCGGTTTTCTGACCAGTCTGCTTAGCCCACTCCTGTCGAGCCTCGACGCAGTCCTCGTTCCGCTGCTGAATCTGCTCGGCGTCCAGGTCGGCGCGGCGACGGTCCACCAGATCTCGCTCAATTGCGGGGTCGCCCAAACGGTTTACTGAAGAAGCAGATCAGATGAGAAATACGCCCGCAATCGAAGAGCTCGACCTGTACGTCTGGGAAGGCAAGGCGGACATCGTCGACCGCGTCGCCCGGTGCATGGCGAGCTTCGACGTCGAAGTGATCCGCGCCGACAACGCGGCGGTCTCGCCCGAGCGCGCCGCGTTGCGGCGCTCGCTGGCGATCATCAGCGTGACGATGATCGAAGGCGGCGCGGCATTCCTGCGCGACTGGCAGGCCAACATCGGCATGCCGGTGGTCTGGGTCGGCGCGGCGCGCGACCACGACGCGTCGCAGTATCCGCCCGAGTATTCGCATATCCTGCCGCTCGACTTCACGTGCGCCGAACTGCGCGGCATGATCGGCAAGCTCGTCACGCAACTGCGTGCGCACGCAGCCGAGACGTTGCAGCCGTCGGAACTCGTCGCGCACTCCGAATCGATGCAGGCGCTGCTGCACGAAGTCGATACGTTCGCCGACTGCGACACCAACGTGCTGCTGCACGGCGAAACCGGCGTCGGCAAGGAGCGCATCGCGCAACTGCTGCACGAAAAGCATTCACGCTACCGGCACGGCGAATTCGTGCCGGTGAACTGCGGCGCGATTCCGGACGGCCTGTTCGAATCGCTGTTCTTCGGCCATGCGAAAGGGTCGTTCACGGGCGCGGTTGTTGCGCATAAAGGCTATTTCGAGCAGGCGGCCGGTGGCACGCTATTCCTCGACGAAGTCGGCGATCTGCCGCTGTACCAGCAAGTCAAGCTGCTGCGCGTGCTCGAGGACGGCGCGGTGCTGCGCGTCGGCGCGACGGCGCCGGTCAAGGTCGATTTCCGTCTGGTCGCGGCAAGCAACAAGAAGCTGCCGCAGCTCGTGAAGGAAGGACTGTTCCGCGCCGATCTCTACTACCGGCTCGCGGTGATCGAGCTGAGCATTCCGTCGCTGGAAGAGCGCGGTGCGGTCGACAAGATCGCGCTGTTCAAGTCGTTCGTCGCCCAGGTGGTGGGCGAGGAGCGGCTCGCCGAGTTGTCCGACCTGCCGTACTGGCTCACGGATTCGGTCGCCGACAGCTATTTCCCCGGCAACGTGCGCGAGCTGCGCAACCTCGCCGAGCGCGTCGGCGTGACGGTGCGACAGACGGGCGGCTGGGATGCCGCGCGACTGCAGCGACTGATCGCGCACGCGCGCAGCGCGGCCCAGCCGGTGCCGGCGGAGAGTGCGGCCGAGGTGTTCGTCGATCGCAGCAAGTGGGACATGAACGAGCGCAACCGCGTGATCGCGGCGCTCGACGCAAACGGTTGGCGGCGTCAGGACACGGCCCAGCAGCTCGGCATCAGCCGCAAGGTGTTGTGGGAAAAAATGCGCAAATATCAGATCTTCGACGAAGAGCCCGAGACCCGCGAAAGCGAGTAATTAATGAGATAAAATCGCGGTGAATTACAACGACTCGGGCGGGAATAAAACTTCATGAGCCATATGACGGGGTTGGGGCGGGTGAGCGTAATGCTCGCCCTGGTGGGAGGCATGCAAGGCGCGTTCGCGCAGGGGCTGGCAGGCGGCGATCCGTCGGCGGTGCAGCAGGCATCGGCGCCGGTGGCCGCGATTCCGGTGATCGATTCGCAGGCGCAGACGTCGGTGCAGCCGCAGGCCGGCGAGACGACGGGACCGAGCACGGTCGACGATTTGCAGCGCCAGATCCAGGCGCACTCGCTGACGGAAATGCGCACGAGCTACAACGGCAGCTACGGCGCCAGCCTGCTGTTCAACGTCAAGGACGGTGCGTATTTCGTCGCGTTGTTCCAGCAAAAGGCGTTCTGGCGCGTGATCAAGACTTACGACGAAACGCGCGCGGAAGCGATCTATCGCGATTTCTCGCATCAGGCGGAGCGGCTGGCCGTCAACGAACTGCGGGCGGCGAAGCTGGAATCGCAGAAGGCGCAAATGGACAAGCAGATCGAAGTCACGCAGGACCGCGCGCGGCGTCTGCAGGCGGACATCTCGATCGCCCGCCAGCAGCAGGCGGCGGTGGCGGATCGCCAGAAGAGCGTGCGGAGCGAAACGGCGGCATTGCAGGCGCAACAGGCGCAGCTCCAGTCGCAATTGCGGGCGTTGCAGCAGCAGGTGCGTTCGCTGCAGCGCGAGGCCGACGCGGGCTTGCCGACGACGGCACGCTGAATTCGGTAACGGCGGTGCGGCGACATGCCGCGCCGGCCGTACAAGAAGTGAAAAGGGCAAGCCGGTTGGCTTGCCCTTTTGTTTTACTGGCCGTCCGGCACGATTCGCCGGCGGCGCGTCACGATGACCGGCCCGTTGCCGCCGCGGGAATCCGACGGCGCGGCGTTGCCGGATGCGTCGCCGGTGTCGCGCGGCGCGCCGTAGCTTTCGCGCGGTTCACGCGGTGCGCCGTAGCCTTCGCGCGGCTCACGCGAGCCGTAGCCCTCGCGCGGTTCGCGTGAACCGTAGCCTTCACGCGGCTCGCGGGAGCCGTAGCCGCCGTCGCCGCGCGATTCGCGCGGACCGCCGTGCGAGCCGTACGGGCTGTGGCCGCCGCCTTCACGGCCGCCGGGGCGACCGCCGGTGCGCGGGCCGCGGGGGCCGCCGCCCGGGCGCGAACCGCCCGTGTCGAGCTGGATCGTGGAAATCGCACGCTTGTAGATGCCTTGCAGACCCACGGGGGTGCGCAGCATCACCAGATACTGGTCGAACGACTCGATACACCCCGTCAGACGAATGCCGTTGACGAGATAGATTTCAACACGCTTACGTTCCTTGCGCGCCGAATTGATGAAGTCGTTTTGCGGATGGGATTCTGCGGGATTGGCCATTGAGGTGCGGCAGGAGCCTGCGTCAGAGAATATGTTGTGCGTGTGTGTGACGTGTTCGTCCACAAGCCGTTTGGCGGAATTCTACCCTGTTCGATAGGGGAGCGCGCAGTCGTGATTGTGTCGAACCGTAACCCACTATAGACGTTCCGGCGCATTTTCGCGATCCGGCCGAATGGCCAAAGCCGTTTCGTTACGTCGCGTTACGACTCTCGCAGCCCCGTATCACCTCGGCGCGGGCGGCGCGCTTACATTGGTTGCGTGAGCCGGGCGGGCCGGCTTATCAGGGATCCGGAGCATGAACAAGAGGCAAGTGGCAGGGGTAATCGGGGGCATGGCGTTGCTCGTTTCCGGTAGTGCAATGGCGGGGCATGTCGACCTGTCGGTCGGCATCGGCGTACCGGTCGCACCGGTCTATGTCGAACCGGCGCCGGTCTATGTGGCGCCGCAGCCCGCCGTCGTCGCCTATCCGGGCTACGGATACGGCTATTACGGCGATGACGACGACGATCGCTACCGCAAGTGGCGCAAGCACTACTACAAGCACTGGCATCGGCACCACGGCGACGACGATGACGATTGAGCCCGTGATCGGCCCCGTCAGCGCGTGTCAGAACGCGTAGTCGGGGTTTTTCGGGTCGAATGCGGTGTCGTCGAGGGTCGCGGGCGCGATTTTCTCGATGACGATCCGCTCGAAGATCTTGCCGTCGTTGTCATAGGACTCGACGGTCCGGAAATAGGGGGCGTGCAGGTCGAGCCCCAGCACTTCCTTTTTCGCATAGAACTGCGGCCGGCCGGTCGGCGTTTCGTAGGTGAGCGCGACGACGCGCACGCCGTCGATCGTTTTGGCCTGCACGTCGGTCGGCCGCTGCACGCCGGCTTCCAGGTATTTCTTCCCTTCGGTCAGGTACAGGTTCGTGATGAACTCGGTGCCGAGATCCTTCACCTGGTGATTCGACTGGGCACGCGCCAGCGCGCCGTCGATCGCCGTCCACAGCGGAATCTTGCCGAGCAGGCCGCCGAGATGGCCATACATCTCGTCCTTGCGCTGGGTCGTGTCGTAGATGGTCTCCTGTCCGGCATGCGCGCCGCCCGGCAGCCATTTCGCATACACCCGCAGCGGCTCGCGGGTCGTCTTCACGAGCATGCGGTCGGGCGTGTCGGACCATTTTCCGCTGATGCGCTCCTGGCGCACCATCGTGAACTGGTAGGACGGGTAGCCGTTCGGGCCGTTGCGGATATAGAGCGGCACGGCGAGCGGATCGAGTGCCTTGAAGAGCGCGGTGAGCGTCGCGTCGTCGAGTTGCGCGAGCGTGCCGCGCTGGGCCGCCGTGCGCAGCCAGCGCGCCTGTTGCGCGACCGACTCGTGCGTCACCTTCGCGAGATCCGCGGGCAGCGCGACGGCCGGTGCCGCGCTCGCGGCGCTCGCCGTTTCCTGTGCATGCAGGCCGGCCTGTGCGAGCGACAGCGCGCACGCGAGCGCCGCCGCGGCGGCATGCCGCGCGCGGCGTTTCATTCCTTCGTTCATCGACAGCGTCTCCCGGAGCGATGGATCGTTCAGCCTTGCTTCGCGGCGTTGAGTTTGGCGAGTTCCTCGTCGCGCAGCGCGCGGCGCAGGATCTTGCCGACGTTCGTCTGCGGCAGCGCGTCGCGGAACTCGACGAATTTCGGCATCTTGTAGCCGGTCAGGTTCTTGCGGCAGTGCGCGAGCACGTCCTCGGCCGTCAGCGACGGGTCGCGGCGCACGACGAACACCTTGATCCGTTCGCCCTGCACCTCGTCGGGAATGCCGATCGCCGCGGCTTCGCTGATGCCCGGATGCATCACCAGCACTTCCTCGATCTCGTTCGGATACACGTTGAAGCCCGACACGAGGATCATGTCCTTCTTGCGATCGATGAGGCGGATGAAGCCGCGCTCGTCCATCACGCCGATGTCGCCGGTGCCGAGCCAGCCGTCGGCGTCGATCACCTTGGCGGTCTCGTCGGGGCGCTGCCAGTAGCCGCGCATCACCTGCGGGCCGCGCACGCACAGCTCGCCCGGCTCGCCGATCGCGGCCCAGGTGCCGTCCTCGCGGCGAAAGCGCACGAGGGTCGATGGCGCGGGCAGGCCGATCGAACCGCTGAACGCGGCCATGTCGTTCAGGTCCACGGGGTTCATCGTGACGATCGGCGAGCACTCGGTGAGGCCGTAGCCTTCGACCACCGGCCGGCCCGTCACCTGCTGGAAGCGCTCGGCGACCGCGCGCTGCATCGCCATCCCGCCCGCCATCGCGAGCTTGAGCTTCGAGAAGTCGCGCTTGCGGAATTCCTCGTTGTCGAGGAATGCGTTGTACAGCGTGTTGATGCCGGTGATGCCCGTGAACGTCTCGTGGCGGATGATCTTCATCACCATCTTCATGTCGCGCGGGTTCGCGATCAGGATGTTGCGCCCGCCGAGCCCCATGAAGATGAACGCGTTCACCGTCAGCGAATAGATGTGATAGAGCGGCAGCGGCGTGAGCACGGTTTCGACGTCGCCCGACACCTGGTCGGCGATCCACGCCTTCGCCTGCAGCAGGTTCGCGATCAGGTTGCCGTGCGTGAGCATCGCGCCTTTCGCGACGCCGGTCGTGCCGCCGGTGTATTGCAGGAACGCGAGATCGTCGCGCGTGGTCTGCACCGGTTGCGGCGCGCCGCGCGCGCCGAGCGCGAGGGCGGAGCGCAGCCGGATCGCCTGCGGCAGGTGGTAGTCCGGCACGAGCTTCTTCACGTGCTTCAGCACGAAATTGATCAGGCGTCCTTTCGCGTTGAAACCGTCGGCGAGCAGGTCGCCGAGCGCGGTGACGACAATGTGCTTCACCTGCGTTTCCGGCAGCGCGTCCTGCAGCGTGCGCGCGAAGTTCTCGAACACGACGATCGTCTGCGCGCCGCTGTCCTTCAACTGGTGCGCGAGTTCGCGCGCGGTGTAGAGCGGATTCACGTTGACGACGATCGCGCCGGCCTTCAGCGTGCCGAACAGCGCGACCGGATACTGGAACGTGTTCGGCAGCATGATCGCGACGCGGTCGCCGGGCTTCACGCCTAGGCTTTGCAGATACGACGCGAATGCGTCGACCTTCTGCGCGAGCGTGCGATAGGTCATCGACGCGCCGGCGCTGACATACGCGACGCGGTCGGCGAAGCGCGTCGTGCATTCGTCGAAGAACTGCACGAGCGACGCGTATTGCGTGACGTCGATCTCGTGCGGGACGCCGGGCGGGTACGACGCGTACCAGATGGCGTCGGTGTTCGGCGGAAGCTGGGCCGAGGTGGTTGCTGCGGAAGATGACATGACGTGTCTCCGGTCTTGGCGCTCGGCGCGGGTCGGCGCGTCAGCGCCAGCCCATGCCCCGTGCTTCGCGGCCGGCCGGCGCGGGCGTCTCGACGCCGCGCCTGACCGCGCGTATCAATCAAATCGTGAACAGGAAGCCGCGCGTGGCCTCGCGCGTTCAGCTCGTGGAATGCAGCGTTGCCGCCTCGGCGGCCGTCGCGCCCGACTGCGGCAGCCCGAACGCTTCGCTGGCGCCGGCATCGTCGAGCACCGCCGCGAAGATCGACAGTTGCGCGCTGTCGGGCATCGGCGCCTTCAGCGCGGCGACGATCAGCGACGACAGCCGCGCGATCATCTGCACGTCGTTCATCGTGCGGCCTTGCGAGAATTCGTCGATCAGGCTTTCGGTTTCGGCACCCGCGAGCGCGCCGGATAGCGCGCCGATCGCGAAGTGCAGCCGCCAGCCGAGTTCGGTGCGCGGCAGGTGCGGCAGCGCGCGCTGGAACGCATCGAAGAAGCGGCCCGCGACGCTCGCGTAGTGCGCGGTCAGGAAGTTGCGCACGAACGGCGAAGGGTCGGTATACGCGCGGCCGATCAGCCGGAGGAACCCGGGCCCGCCGCGTTCGGGATCGCGCGAGGCCTTCAGCGCCGGAATGAACATCGCGCCGAGCACGTGCTCGCAGGTGATGTGGGTGCCGAGCTGCGCGTCGAAGCGGTCGAGGATGCCGAGGCGCTCCTGGTTCAGCTGATCGAGCCGACGCGACAGCATCGCGTGGATCAGCGCTTCCTTGCTGCCGAAGTGGTAGTTGACCGCGGCGAGGTTGACCGCCGCGCGTGAGGTGATCTGGCGCATCGACATCGCCTCGAAGCCATGTTCGATGAACAGATCCTCGGCCGCATCGAGAATGCGCGCCTTCGTCCCGCCGGTCTGCCGCGTGCCGGATGACCGCGCCCCGGACGGCCGTCCCGCCGATGGCCGCCCCTCCTGACTTACTGCCATGTTCCGCCTCCCATGCCGGTTTCCCGGCCGCGAACAGGTGATTTGATTATCTGATTCAAACAGTCGTTTTCATTAAGATAAAAAAACGCGGGCGACGCGGGCAAGCGCGGCGTCTGGACCAATTCCTCTAGTTCGATGTGCAGGTGCGGAAAGCGCGGCACCCGCTCACGGCGGGGCGGGGCGCGCGCGATGATGCGGTGCCGCAACGCGCGGGTTCACCCGACGGTGCTACGCGTATTGACCGATTGCGTCATGTCGATGCCGCGCCGTTCGCGGCTGAACAGGATCAGCACGGCGATCGCGACGGCCACGATGCCGGCCACGAGCGCGAGCGCGAAGCCGTAGTTGTTGCCGTTCGACACGGCGAGTGATGCCTGCATCGTCGCGTTGCCCGACGCGAGCAGGTTACCGAGCTGGTAGACGACGCCGGGGAAGGTGGCCCGGATCTCGTCGGGCGAGATCTCGTTCAGGTGAACCGGTATCACGCCCCACGCGCCCTGTACCGAGATCTGCATCAGGAACGCGCCGGCGGCGAGCGCGACCGGGCCGCTCGAGAACGCCCACAGCGGCAGCACCGGCAGCGCGATCAGCGCGGCGATGAAGATCGCGCGGCGCCGGCCGAGCCGCTCGGAGATCGTGCCGAACGACAGGCCGCCGACGATCGCGCCGATGTTCAGCACGATCGTGATCCAGGACACGGTATGCGGATCGAAGTGATGCTGTTCGCGCAGGAAGGTCGGATAGAGATCCTGCGTACCGTGCGAGAAGAAGTTGAACGCGGTCATCAGCACGATCGCGTAGATCGTGAGTTTCCAGTTCTGTTTCAACGTGGCGCCAAGGCTCGGGCGCGGGCGCTTCTCCATCTGTTTCCATGCCGGCGATTCGGGCACGTGCGCGCGCACGTACAGCACGAGCAGCGCGGGCAGCACGCCGACCATGAACATCCCGCGCCAGCCGATGTATTGGTAGAACAGGCCGAACACGACCGACGCGAGCAGATAACCGCTCGGATAGCCGGCCTGCAGCAGCCCGGACACGAAGCCGCGCGCATGCGTCGGCACGGTTTCCATCGTCAGCGCGGAGCCGACGCCCCATTCGCCGCCCATCGCGATGCCGAACAGCGCGCGCAGCACGAGCAGCGCGGTCAGGCTCGGCGCGAAACCCGACGCGAGTTCGAGCAGCGAATAGCACGCGATGTTGACCATCAGCGTCGGGCGGCGGCCGAAGCGGTCGGCGAGCCGGCCGAAGATCAGCGCGCCGAGCGGGCGCATCGCGAGCGTCAGCGTGAGCGCGAACGCGACGGCGGGAATCGTCGACGCGAACTCCGCGGCGATGTCCTTCAGCACGAAAACCATCAGGAAAAAATCGAACGCATCGAGCGTCCAGCCCAGGTAGGCGGCGATCGTGACGTTGCGTTGCTCGCGGGTCCAGCTCATGTCCGGGGTCTCCTCGTTGGCTTGCGCGCTCACGATGTGCATGCGGATGCCGGCCCGGCTCGCGCGCGGCGCGGGGGCACTGATCGAGTGTAGGCTTCCGCGTCGCGCGATGTGGGGCGCGATAGCGCCGAATCGGGAATAATCCCTACGAAATGCACTGTTTCGGAAACGGAAACGGAGCCGCGCGAGGCACGCGTCGGGACTCTGTATCATTCCGGAAGGCTGTTTGTATCAATTCTGTAATGCGCTCGATGCGCATCGCCCCCGTATCGGGAGTCCAGATGAACGACCGTTCCGCCGACCCGCTGCCCGTGCTCGAAACCGCGCGGCTGTGGCTGCGTCCGCGCGTGCTGGCCGATCTCGATGCGTGCATCGAGATGGATCGCGATCCCGAGGTCACGCGCCACATCGCGGGCCCGTGGCACGACCCCGTCGAGCATCGTCGCTTCGTCACGCACCGGATCACGTGCGACTATCCGCCGGGCCTCGGCTACTGGTCGATCTTCGAGAAGGCCGCGCCCGAGGTGTTCATCGGCTGGATCCTGCTGATTCCCGATTACAAGGACGGATCGCGCGACGTCGAGATCGGCTGGCGGCTGGTGCGTGCGACGTGGGGGCGCGGCATCGCGAGTGAAGCCGCGGCGGCCGTCGTGCGGCACGCGTTCGACACCGTGCGCCTGCCGCGCGTGATCGCCGATATCGCGGAGGCCAACAGCGGCTCGCTGAACGTGGCGCGCAAGCTCGGCATGCGGCGCGTGAGCGTCGTGCACGACGGCATTCCTTACATTCGTCACCGCCTCGAACGCAACGATTTGCGGGCGTAGTGCGGCGTCGTGCGTGCGGCAAGTGTCAGAGAGGGTCAACCGGACGCGCATCGCGGTGATGACGGATTAACGGCGCGCGCGATCCGGAGTATCGTTGCCGGAATTTCGCAACATGGGGTACGACCATGGCACTCGGCACCGACGTTCATCTCATTCCCGTCAGGCTCGACGCGCTGCGTCCGACCCAGATGACGGTGGGCTACCGCGAAGTCAAGGCGAAGCGCAAGCACTGGAAGGCGCTGAACAAGCGCGCCCGCAAGGCCGCGATCGAATCGCACTGGTTCCCGGCCGTCCTCGGCCCGGACGGGCTGCACTACATCACCGATCACCATCATCTGGGCCTCGCGCTGATCGAGGAGGGCGAGTCGCGCGTGAACGCGATGCTGCTGAAGGATCTGTCGTGGCTCGACGACACGATCTTCTGGCGGATGATGGAACACAACCAGTGGGTGCATCCGTTCGGCCCGGACGGCTCGCGGCGCGACTATGCGCATTTGCCGAAGGCGCTGACGGGGCTCGAGGACGATCCGTACCGCAGCCTTGCCGGCGAACTGCGCACGGCGGGCGGGTACGCGAAGGACGCGACGCCGTTCAGCGAATTCCTGTGGGCCGACTATCTGCGCCAGCACGTGTCGCTCGACCAGATCCGCAAGAATTTCGCGAAGGCGCTCGATGTCGCGCTGCATCGTGCGCACGACCAGGATGCGCGCTATCTGCCCGGCTGGTCGGGCGTGATCGCCGTCAAACCCTGACCGGCCCACGGCGCCGACCGCCTCATGACGACCGCCCCGATCCGCCCCGACGCCGGCCCGCAACATCCGGACCATTTCGCGGCGCTCGACACGCCGCCGGCACCGCGTACGCAACGGATCGGCCTCGATGCGCTGGCCGGCCTGTCGATTGCCGGCCTGCTGATTCCCGAGGCGGTTGCGTATGCGGGGCTCGCGAACCTGCCGCCGCAGGCCGGCCTGATCGCGCTGCTGTCGGGGCTCGTCGTCTATGCGCTGACGGGCAGCAGCCGCTTCGCGATCGTGTCGTCGACGTCGTCGTCGGCCGCGGTGCTCGCCGCGACCGTGCTCGCCGAATCGGGGATGGCGCTCGCCGCGCAGCTCGCGCTGGCGGCGGCGCTCGTCGCGATGACGGGCGTGCTGTTCATCCTGGCCGGCGTCGCGCGGCTCGGCGGCATGTCGGATTTCGTCGCGCGGCCCGTGCTGCGCGGCTTCACGTTCGGTCTCGCGCTGACGATCGTCATCAAGCAGCTACCGAAGATTCTCGCGATTGCCGTGCAGCACGGCGATGCGCCCCACGTCGCGCTCGATTTGATCACCGGCGCGCCGCACGCGAATCTCGCGAGCGTCGTGCTCGGCGCGACCGCGCTCGCGCTGCTGTTCGTGCTCGGCCGCGGCGCGCGCGTGCCCGCGACGCTCGTCGTGATCGTGCTGTCGATCGCGGCGGGTTACGCGATCGACTGGCAGCGGTACGGAATCGCGATCGTCGGCCATATCGACTTCCGGCACCTCGAATTCGGGTTGCCGCATCTCGGCCGCAACGCATGGATGCAGACGGTCGAGCTCGCGTTCGCGCTGATGCTGATCCTGTATGCGGAGTCGTACGGATCGATCCGCAACTTCGCGCTGAAGCACGGCGATACCGTGTCGCCGAACCGCGACCTCGTTGCGCTCGGCTGCGCGAATCTCGTGTCGGGCCTGCTGCACGGGATGCCGGTCGGCGCCGGCTATTCGGCGACGTCGGCGAACGAGGCGGCCGGCGCGCAGTCGCGCTTCGCGGGAATGTGGGCGGCCGGCGTGGTCGCGCTGATCGTCTGGCTGCTGCTGCCGCAGCTCGCGCGCACGCCCGAGCCCGTGCTCGCGGCCATCGTGATCTTCGCGGTCAGCCATTCGCTGCATCCGTCCGTGTTCCGGCCGTACTGGGCCTGGCATCGCGACCGGCTCGTCGTGATCGCGGCACTGCTCGCCGTGCTCGTGCTCGGCGTGCTGCACGGGCTGCTCGCGGCCATTGGCGTGAGCCTGCTGCTGACGCTGCGCAAGCTGTCCGAGCCGAACGTCAGCGTGCTCGGCCGGCTGCGCGACAGCCACGATTTCGTCGACGTCGCGAGCCATGCCGATGCGAAGCCGGTGCCGGGCGTGCTGATCGTGCGGCCCGAGGCGCAGCTGTTCTTCGCGAATGCGGACCGGATGCTCAATCGCGTGCGGGCGCTGATGAAGACCGCACCGGACACGCATACCGTGATGTTGAGCCTCGAGGAAACGCCGGATGTCGACGGCACGACGATCGAATCGTTGCGTACGTTCGCGGCCGAATGCGCGGCGCGCGGGCTGCGGCTCGCGCTCGTCCGGCTCAAGACGCACGCGCTGCATGCACTGCGCCGCGCGGCGGACGGCACGCTGCACGACGATGCGATGTCGGAACTGAGCGTCGACGAGAGCCTGCAACTGCTGCAGGCCGGCCGTCCGCCGGACGGCAGCGACGGCACGGCCGCCGCGTGAGGGCTGCATGACGGCACGGCGCGTCGGCGCCGTCTAGTGCGACAGCGTGGCGCTGGCGCTGGCGCCGGCGCTGCGACCGATCATGTCGGCCACTTCCGCGGCCGTCGGCGCATACGCGCCCGCATGCGCGCAGGCGACGGCCGCGCACGCGGCCGCGTAACGCAGATGCTCGGCGGCTGACGCATCGGGTCGAGCAAGCTGGCTCGCGAGCCAGCCGCCGATGCTCGCATCGCCGCAGCCGACCGTGTCGGCGACCGCGGTCGGGAACGCGGGCTGGAACAGCTCGGTATCGCGATGCAGCAGTTGCATGCCGGTTGCGCCGCGCGTGACGAGCATCGTCGCGGCGGGCGCCCACGCGCGCAGTTGCGCGAGCGCGGCCGCTTCGTCGAGTTCGGGAAACAGCCCGCGCAGATCCTCGTCGGAGACCTTGATCCAGTCGGCCAGCGCGGTCAGGCGGCGCAGCGTGTCGCGATACGACGGCGCGGCCATCGGTGCGCGGAAGTTCGGGTCGAACGAGATCCGCTTGCCGGCCGCCCGCGCGGCTTGCGCGAGTTCGATCAGGCGCGCTGCGAGCGGCTCGCGCACGACGCCGAGCGAGCCGACGTGCACGATCTCGGCCGCGTCGAACGCGCCGGCCGGCAAGTCGGCCGGATCGAACGCGAGATCGGCGCTGTTTTCGCCGATGAAGAAATAGTGGGGCGGCTGCTTCGATACGACCATCGCGAGGAGCGGCGCGCGGTCGACCTGCCGGATGAAGCGCATGTCGAGCCCCGCATCGGCGCTCTTGCGCATCAGCTCGTCGCCGAAAGTGTCGCGGCTGACCGTGCCGGCGAAGGCCGTCGGCACGCCGAGTCGCGCCCCGACGCGCGCGACGTTCCAGCACGAGCCGCCGGCGACGCTGTGCCAGTGCTGTGCGTCGTCGCGGATGAAATCGGTCAGCGCTTCGCCGAAAACGATCAGGCGGGGAAACGTCGTCGTCATGTGGAAACCTTGTGCCGCGGCGTCGTGCGCGGCCGTACAGCGGTTGATCTGAACAGGCGGGCAGTGCCGGCCGTCGCGCGCGGCGACGCGGCCCGGCGCCGCCCGGCTCGCAGACGGGCGGCGCGCCCGGCGCGATCAGCGCGGGGAGCTCCAGCCCTTGTAGGTCTTCACGTTGTCGCGCGTGACGAGCGTCGGCTCGATCAGGATCATCGGATTGGCCGGCTTCTGGCCGTTCATGATCCCGTAGCCGACGTTGACCGCCTGCTGCGCCATCGCCCACGGATCCTGGCTCGACGACGCCTGCACGAGCGTGTTCGACTTGAGCGCGACCTCGATGTCGGGCGCGCCGTCGACCGACGTGATCACGATGTTCGGGCGGTTCAGCTGTTTCGCCGCGAGATCGCTGCCGATCGCCTGCGGGTCGTTGATCGTGAACACGCCGTCGAGCTTCGGAAAGCGCGTGAGGTAGCCCTGCATCGCGTTCATCCCGCCTTCGCGCGAGCCCTTGCCGTCCTGGTCGCTCGACAGCAGCTTGATGCCGGCGTTTTTCGCGAGCACGGCCTTGCAGCCGTTCACGCGATCGATCACGGCCGACACCTGCGGGCCGTTCTCGATGATCACGTTGCCCTTGCCGTTCAGCTTCTTCGCGAGGTAGTCGCACGCGAGCTCGCCGGCCTTCACGTTGTTGGTCTGCACGGTCGCGTTCGCGCCGGCCGCCGCGACGTCCACCGCGACGACCGTGATGCCGGCCGCCTGCGCCTTCTTCACCGCCGGCTCGATCGCCTTCGGGTCGGTCGCGTTGAGCAGGATCATGTCGACGTGCGCGGAGATGAAGTTGTCGATCTGCGTGAACTGCTTGTTCAGGTCGTAGTCGGCCGAGACGGCCGTGACCTTCGCATTCGGGTTGAGCTGCTTCGCGCGCGCTTCGGCGCCTTTCACGATCGTGACGAAGTACGGGTTGCCGAGCGACCCGACCGTGACGCCGATCGATTTCAGCGGCTTGTCGGCTGCGTGGGCGGCGGTGGCGCCGAACGCGAGTGCGCAGGCGACGGCGGTCAGGGCGGCGGTGTGCTTGAACATGTCGTTGTGTCTCCGTGAGGTCTGTTGGCGAACGCGCGCAGGAGGACCTGCCTGCGCGCCGATGGTTGAATGGTCAGGAATGCGCGGTGAGGGAACGGTGTCAGGTACGGGCCGAGTCGCGCTGGCGATAGCGGTCGAGGGCGACCGCGCCGATGATCACGAGCCCCTTGATGATGTACTGCCAGATGTCGGACACGCCGAGCAGCACGAGGCCGTTGGTCAGCACCGCGATGATCAGCGCGCCGATCAGCGTGCCGACGATCGACCCGACGCCGCCGACGAAGCTCGTGCCGCCGAGGATCACCGCGGCGATCGCGTCGAGCTCGTACGACTGGCCGAGCTGCAGGCCGTTGGCCGCATACAGGCGCGCGGCCGACATCACCGCGCCGAGGCCGGCGAGCAGGCCCGACGCCGCATATACGAACATCTGGATCGCCCGTACGTTGATGCCCGACAGCCGTGCGGCTTCCGGGTTGCCGCCGACCGAATAGATCCGCATCCCGAGCACCGTGCGGCGCAGGATGAACCACGAGATCGCGATTACCGCGCACGCGATCACGACGAGCCACGGCACGCCGAGGATCGAGCCGTTGCCGATGAACGCGAACGGCAGTTGCGGGTTGAACACGGTCGTGTCGTTGCCGATCAGGCGCGCGACGCCGCGCACGGCGGTCATCGCGCCGAGCGTGACGATGAACGGCGGCAGGCGCAGGAACGAGATCAGTCCGCCGTTGATCGCGCCGAACACGAGGCCGACCGCGAGCGCGAACGGCACGCCGAGCCAGCCCCAGCCGGGAAGGGTCGACGCGATGAGCGCCGCGACGGCCGCGGCGGCGAGCACCGAGCCGACCGACAGGTCGATGCCGCCCGTCAGGATCACGAACGTCATGCCGGCGGCGAGCACGATGTTGATCGACGCCTGCTGCGTGACGATCGACAGGTTCTGCAACGTGAAGAAGCCATCGGTCAGGAAGCCGAAGCCGACGCACAGGACCAGCAGCACCGGCAGCATGCCGGCCGTGCGGATCAGCGATTGCATGCGGGCGCGGTGATCGGCGCCGCGCATCAGGGGCGTGCGGTTGGCGACCGGATGGGCGGTCGCGGAAGCGAGGTTCCGCTGCTTGGTCGGGTTGATCATTTCGGTAACCTGAAAGTGAGAGTGAAATGAAAAGGGCGGGGCTCAGTGCGCGTCGGCCAGTTCGGCCTGCGAGCCGGTGGCGAGCGCGATGATCGCTTCCTGCGTGATCGGCGTATGCGTGTGTCCGCCGAGTTCACCCGCGATCTCGCCCTCGCGCATCACGAGCACGCGATCGGCGACGCCGATGATTTCCGGCAGTTCGCTCGAGATCACGATCACGCCCACGCCGGCACGGGCCAATTCGTTGATGATCCGGTAGATCTCGGATTTCGCGCCGATGTCGACGCCGCGTGTCGGTTCATCGAGGATCAGCACGCGCGGCTTCGTCTCGAGCAGGCGCGACAGCAGCACTTTCTGCTGGTTGCCGCCCGACAGCGCGCCGACGTTGACGTTGGCGTGCGGCACGCGGATCGACAGCGACGCGATCGCGTCGCGCGCCCGTTCGGCGCCGCGCGCGAGGTCGAGCGCGCCGAGCCGCGCATCGCGGTTGCACACCGAGATGTTGATGTTGTCGCGCACGCTCATGTCGAGGAACAGGCCCTGGCGCTTGCGGTCCTCGGTCAGGTAGACGAGGCCCGCGTCGATCGCGTCGCGCGGCGAGTGCGCGCCGAACGTGCGTTCGCCCAGCTTCACGTCGCCGCGCACGCGCGGCTCGGCCCCGAAGATCAGCCGCGCGAGTTCGGTGCGGCCCGCGCCGACGAGGCCGGCGATGCCGAGCACTTCGCCGGCATGCAGATCGAAGCTGCAGCCGCGTACGCGCGCGCCGTCGGCGACGTCGCGGACCGACAGCAGCAGGTGGCCGGGGTCGTACGGCGCGTGTTCCTTCTTGTAGAAACCGGAGATGTCGCGCCCGACCATCATCGCGACGAGCCGCTCGGCCGACAGCGACGCGCGTTCGAGCGTGCCGACGTACGTGCCGTCGCGCAGCACCGATACGCGGTCGGACAACTCGTAGATCTCCGCCATCCGGTGGCTGATGTAGATGATCGCGAGACCTTCCTCGCGCAACTGGCGGATCAGGCGGAACAGGTGCTCGGTTTCGCGCGACGACAGCGGCGTGGTCGGCTCGTCCATCACGAGGATGCGGGCGCGGGTGTGTACGGCGCGCGCGATTTCGACGAGCTGCTGTTCGGCGATCGACAGCGTGTCGACGAGCGTGTCGGGCCCGAACGGCGCGCCCAGGCGCGCGAGCACGTCCTGGCAGCCGCGCGCCATCGCCGCGCGGTCGATCGTGCCCCAGCGCCGGTTGCCGCGGCGCAGTTCGCGGCCGACGTAGATGTTTTCCGCGACGGTCAGGTTCGGCGACAGGCACAGCTCCTGGTAGATCACCGCGACGCCGGCATCGCGCGCGGCGAGCGGGCCGTCGATGTCGATGCGTTGACCGTCGATCAGGATCTCGCCGCCGGCGTCGGCGCGGTACGCGCCCGACAGAATCTTCATCAGCGTCGATTTGCCCGCGCCGTTCTCGCCCATCAGCGAATGGATCTCGCCCGGATAGACGGTCAGGCTGACGTTGTCGAGCGCGCGGACGGCCGGGAACGTCTTGCTGATCCCGCGCATCTCGAGCAACGGACGGGGCGACTCAGATCGCGACATGGTTGACCTCCTGCGAGTCGGTGCGGGCGCCCTTGAGGATGCCGGCCCGCGGGGAGAAGTTGAAAAACATCGGCAGCGTGGCGGCGCCGATCGCGCCGGCGTCGGCGCCGAACGTGCCGCGCACGAGCACGGGCGTGCCGCGCGCTTCGGGTGCGGTCGCCACGAGCGCCGCGCGCAGGCGGCTCGTGACCGCGTCGAGCAGGCCCGCGTCGGTGTCGGCGTCGAGCACGACCACCGGCGCGTCGATCACGCACAGCACCGCGCGCAACGCCGGTGCGAGCGCGTCGACGCAGTCGTCGATCCATTCGTCGACGGCCGGCAGGCCGCGCGCGATGCAGGCTTCGAGATCGGCGCGGTTCTCGACCGTCTCGCCGTGATGGCGCAGGTGGCGCACGAGCGCATGCAGCGAGGCGCGCGCGAGCAGGATGTCCCACGGGCCGCGCGGCGGCGGCGCGGAGGCCAGCCGGCTCGGCGGCACCGGAATCACCGCGATGTCGCCCGCATTGCCGGTCACGCCGCGCAGGCAGTCGCCGTCGATCGCGATGCCGCCGCCGATCGCCGGCCCGATGAACAGGTAGACGAAGTCGTCGCACTGCCGGCCATATCCGTAGAACAGTTCGGCGATCGCGGCCGCGTTGCCGTCGTTTTCGCCGAACACGGGCAGCGACAGCGTGCGGCCGAGGTCGGCCGCGAAGTCGACGTCTTCCCACGCGCGGAACGTGTCGGGTGCGAGGCCGAGTTCGCGCATCCACGCGCCGAGGTTGTATGGCTGCGCGACGCCGATGCCGGTCAGGCGTGCGCGTTCATGGTCGGGGAGCAGGGCCTGCATTGCGTCGATGTCGTGACGGACGATCTCGAGCACGTCGGCGGGCGGCGGCAGCAGCGTGTCGTGAGAGCGGCGGCCGAGCACGTCACCCGCGAAATTGACGAGCGCCGTCTCGATGCGCATCCGGTCGAGATGGACGCCGATGCCGAATGCACCGCGCGGATCGAGGCGGATCAGCGAAGCGGGTTGGCCGCGCTGGCCTTCGGTGCGACCCGCGAATTCGATCAGCTTCGCGTCGGCGAGCGCCCCGATGATGCTGCCGACCGCCGTGCCCGTCATGTTCGCGAGACGCGCGAGGTCGGCCTTCGACGCGCTGCCGGCGCGGCGCAGCGTCTTCAGCAGCAGGCGCTCGTTGTAACGGCGCACGTTGGCCGAATTGCTTCCCTGGCCGAAGTGCGGGCTTCTCATGGCGTCTCCTTCCATGTCGCACCGCTTGGCGGCGCATTAAATAAATCACGTTGATTTATTTAACCGCGTGAGGGACGGCCTGTCAGCCTAGGGAAATCCCGGTTTTTCTACGACGGAGGGTCCGCGTGGGGGCGGAGTGACGTGAAGGGGCCGAATGCAGTCGTGCGCCGATCGACGGTACGTGGGGCGGGGAGAGGGAAGATACGCGATACGGAGATTCCGTAAGCGCGCCCGGTGCTGGGCGCCGGAAATGAAAAAAGGTCGGCAAAAGCCGACCTTTTTTATAAATCGAGTGGTGCCCAGGAGAGGACTCGAACCTCCACGATGTTGCCACCGCTAGGACCTGAACCTAGTGCGTCTACCAATTCCGCCACCTGGGCACGTTTCGCTTGCTGCAGTGCGAAGACCGCTATTCTAGCGCGCCGGGAGAATCTGTCAATAGAATTTGAGGGGCGGACGAAAATATTAATCTGGCGGTGTGATTGTCCCGCGCGGGAGGGCGCGCGAGCCGCGACGACCTCCGAGTGTGATGTTGGGAGGGGATGCGTCGACGCGAGCGCACATATTTATTTGAGCGCCGGAAATGAAAAAAGGCCGGCAAAAGCCGACCTTTTTTACAAATCGAGTGGTGCCCAGGAGAGGACTCGAACCTCCACGATGTTGCCACCGCTAGGACCTGAACCTAGTGCGTCTACCAATTCCGCCACCTGGGCACGTTTCGCTTACTGCAGTGCGAAGACCGCTATTGTAGCGTGCTGACGAAGTCTGTCAACACAATTTCATCCGGCACGCTAAAAATACTGCGCGCCTTGGCAGCCGACCGTCACCCGCCGATCGGCTCCGCGCGCTTCGTCGCAAAATTCCAGCGCTGCGCCTGGCCCGTATCGACGCGAGCGGGTAGCAGTCCGGCCGCCAGGAACGTGTCCGCGATCTTCTGTTGTTCGCCGAAGTTTTGCGGGGCCACCGCGCGGACGACGTAGCTGCGTCGCGCATTCGCACGTGCGATCGTCGCGGCATCGAGTCCCCAGATCGGTGCGAGCGTGGTCGCGGCCTCCTGCGGATGGTCGCGCAGCCACGTACCGGCCAGCGACAACTGGTCGAACAGGATCTGGACGACGTCGGGGCGCGCCGCGGCAAAGCTGCTGGATGCGAGGTAATAGCGCTGGTACGACGCGAGTCCGTTGCCGTCGGCCAGAATCCGCACGTCGGGATTCCGGTCGACTGACGCGACATAGGGATCCCATGTGATCCATGCGTCCACGCTGCCGCGCTCGAATGCGGCGCGGCCGTCAGCGGGCGTCAGGTAATGGATCGCCACGTCGGCAGGCGCGAGCTTCGCGCGGGCGAGCGCGGCAAGCAGCAAGTAGTGGCTGCCGGCTGCCTTCGTGACCGCGATGCGTCGGCCCTTGAGATCGGCAAGCGTGCGCAGCGGGCTGTCCTGCTTGACGACGATTGCCTGCGCCTTCGGCGAGGGCGCCTCCTGCGCGATGTACACGAAACGCGCATGCGCGGCCTGCGCGAAGACCGGGACCGTATCGGCCACGTCGGCGCTGAAGTCGACGGCGCCGACGTTGAGCGCTTCGGTCAGCGGCAATCCGCTCGCGAATTCGTGCCATGACACGCGCAGGCCGAGCGGCGTCAGCGCCTGCTCGAGCGTGCCGCGCGTCTTGAGTAGCGTGATCAGCGTCGACGACTTCTGGTAACCGATGCGCAGGGTGGCCGGCGCGTTCTCGGCGTGCGCGCGGACGCCGGCGGCAGTGAGGCCCGCGGCCAGCATCGCGCGCGCGAATGCGCGGCGGTTCATCGACGTCATGAAGGGGGCTCCTCGTTGGATGCGTTGAAAGCGAGGCGGCTAACGTAACAACGGGGACGACGATTGATAACCGATAAATTCTGCTATCGATCGGAGCGGCCGACATAAGGGCAGGGGACGGATGCTCGCGACGCAAGCGCCGAAATGAAAAAAGGCCGGCAAAAGCCGACCTTTTTTATAAATCAAGTGGTGCCCAGGAGAGGACTCGAACCTCCACGATGTTGCCACCGCTAGGACCTGAACCTAGTGCGTCTACCAATTCCGCCACCTGGGCACGTTTTGCAGTAGCTGCTTGCTGCAAAGAAGCGAAATTATAGCGCCCCAATTATTCCTGTCAACACTTTTTTGCGATGCATCGCAAACCGGCCGCCGACGCCCGCGCCGGCGGCATTCCGGTCATTTGGCGACACAGGCGGGTGATAGAATGACCCGCCGCCGTCAATATAGAACTGTCTGACGGACACCTCTATGTTGATGCCGTGCACCATCAGTCAACGCAACGAGAACAATCATCGACAAACCCTTGAGCAAATATCCGTACCCCATTCCGAGCCGTGAAGAGATTCTCGGCGTGCTGCGTACGAGCGACGCGCCGCTGGCCGCCAACGACATCGCCGAAGCACTGTCGATCAAGCGTCAGGAGCGCGAGGGGTTCTTCCGGCGTGTCGCCGCGATGGAGCGCGACGGCCAGATCCGCCTCGACAAGCGTGGCCACTACCAGTTGACCCATCCGTCGAATTTCGTCGCCGGGCGCGTGCAGGGGCATCGCGACGGCTACGGGTTCGTGATCCGCGACGACGGCCAGGACGACCTGTTCTTGCCGAACGGCGAAATGCAGAAAGTGATGCACAACGACCGCGTGCTCGCGCGGATCGTCGGCTACGATCGCCGCGGCCGGCCGGAAGGGCATGTCGTCGAAGTCACGGACCGCGCGAACAAGCGCGTGATCGGCCGTCTGCTGAACGAGAACGGCGCGCTGATCGTCGCGCCGGAAGACAAGCGCATCGGCCACGACATCCTGATCACGCAGAACGTGAAGAAGGCGAAGGTCGGGCAGGTCGTCGTCGTCGAGCTGACCGATTTCCCGAGCCGCCATTCGCAGCCGCTCGGCCGTGTCGCCGAAGTGCTCGGCGATATCGACGATCCGGGCATGGAAATCGAAATCGCGGTGCGCAAGTACGGCGTGCCGCACGAATTCAGCCAGCCGGCGCTCGACGAAGCCGCCGCGCTGCCCGACAAGGTGCGGCCGGCCGACCTGCGTTTCCGCGTCGACCTGCGCGACGTGCCGCTCGTGACGATCGACGGCGAGGACGCGCGCGACTTCGACGACGCCGTCTACTGCGAGCCGGTCAAGGTCGGCCGCGGCGACGGCTTCCGGCTGATCGTCGCGATCGCCGACGTGTCGCACTACGTCCAGCCGGGTACCGGGCTCGACGCCGACGCGCTCGAGCGCAGCACATCGGTCTACTTCCCGCGCCGCGTGATCCCGATGCTGCCGGAGAAGCTGTCGAACGGTCTCTGCTCGCTGAATCCGCAGGTCGATCGCTGCGTGCTCGCATGCGACATGGTGATCACCGCGCGCGGCGAGATCAAGGCATACCAGTTCTACCCGGCCGTGATCCATTCGGCGGCGCGTCTCACGTACACCGAAGTCGCGGCCGTGCTGTCGAACACGAAGGGGCCGGAGGCCGCGCGCCGCGCGGATCTGCTGCCGCACCTGCAGGACCTGTACGGCGTCTACAAGTCGCTGTTCGCCGCCCGTCAGAAGCGCGGCGCGATCGACTTCGACACGACCGAGACCTACATCGTCTGCAACTCGCAGGGCAAGATCGAGCAGATCGTGCCGCGCCAGCGTAACGACGCGCACAAGCTGATCGAGGAATGCATGCTGGCCGCGAACGTCTGCGCGGCCGATTTCCTGAAGCGCAACAAGCATCCGGGCCTGTACCGCGTGCACGCGGGGCCGACGCCGGAGAAGCTCGAGAACCTGCGGGCGTTCCTGCGCGGCATGGGCCTGTCGCTCGGCGGCGGCGACAAGCCGCACGCGAGCGACTACGCGGCGCTGATGGCGCAGATCCGCGACCGCCCGGACGCGCAGATGCTGCAGCCGATGCTGCTGCGCTCGATGCAGCAGGCCGTCTACAGCCCGGACAATATCGGCCACTTCGGCCTGGCGTACGAGGCATACGCGCACTTCACGAGCCCGATCCGTCGCTATCCGGACCTGCTCACGCACCGCGCGATCTACGCGATCCTGTCGGGCAAGAAGTACACGCCGAAGGCGCCGGAAGGCTTCGAGTTGAACACCGCGTTGTCGCCGCGCGCCCGCGCGATGCAGCAGGCCGACGACGAAGCGCGCGGCCGCTCGCGCTCGAACACCGCGATCTGGGAAGAGCTCGGCCTGCACTGCTCGGCGAACGAGCGCCGTGCGGACGAAGCGTCGCGCGACGTCGAGGCGTGGCTCAAGTGCTACTTCATGCGCGACAAGCTCGGCGAGGAGTACGGCGGGATGGTGAACGGCGTGACGTCGTTCGGCATCTTCGTGCAGCTCGACACGCTGTTCATCGAAGGCCTCGTGCACGTGACGGAACTCGGCTCGGACTATTTCCAGTACGACGAGATCAAGAACGAGCTGCGCGGCGAACGCACGGGCATCCGCTATCGTCTGTCGGATCGCGTGCGCGTGCAGGTGAGCCGCGTCGATCTCGATGCGCGCAAGATCGATTTCCGCCTCGTGCGCGATACGCCGGTGAAGGCGCCGCGTCCGTCGCCCGCGCCGGCTGCCGGCGTCGATCGCAACGGCAACGGCAATGGCCCGCGCGTGCGCGCGCTGCCGCCGGTCGAGGAAACCGTGCCGCGTCGCAAGAAGGCCGCGAGCGCGCCGAGCGTCGCGGTGCAGGAAGCGCGCGCCGCGCGTGGCGCCGCGAAGAAGAAGGGCGGTGGTGGCGCGCCGGCGAAGCCGACCGCGAAGAAGACCCGCGCCCGCAAGAAGTATTGAGCGTTCGGGGCGGCGTACGCGCACGCCCTGCAGTATCGAGAGACGCCGCGTCACCGGTCATCGGCCGGCCACGCGGCGCTTTCCTTTTCCATGGATCGCGGCTGCGCACGTCGCGCGACCGCACGTTTGATCGAAGGTTGTTCCAGTCATGTCACGTCTGAAGGTTCTTTACGGTTTTCATGCGGTGACCGCACGTTTGCGGCACGATGCATCGACGGTTGCGGAGGTGCTGTACGACCAGACGCGCCGCGACCGCCGCATGCAGGAGTTCCTGCACGCCGCGAAGGAAGCGGGCGTGCGGCTGATCGCAGCCGACGAAACGCGCCTGTGGGGCCTCGCGCACACCGAGCGTCACCAGGGCGTCGTCGCGCGCGTCGAGGACATGCCGCTTGCGCAGAACCTGTCCGAGCTGCTCGACGGCATCAACGGGCCCGCGCTGCTGCTTGTGCTCGACGGCGTCACCGATCCGCACAACCTCGGCGCATGCCTGCGGGTGGCCGATTCGGCCGGCGCGCACGCGGTGATCGCGCCGCGCGACCGGGCGGTCGGGCTGAACGCGACCGCCGCCAAGGTGGCGAGCGGTGCGGCCGATACGGTGCCGTACATCACGGTGACGAACCTCGCCCGCGCACTGCGCGAACTGAAGGAAGCCGGCGTGTGGATCATCGGCACGTCGGACGAGGCGCCGGCGACGCTCTACGAAACGAAGCTCGACGGCCCGGTCGCGCTCGTGATGGGTGCGGAAGGCGAAGGGATGCGCCGGCTCACGCGCGACACCTGCGACGAAGTGATGAGCATCCCGATGGCCGGCAGCGTAGAAAGCCTGAACGTGTCGGTCGCGAGCGGCGTGTGCCTGTACGAAGCCGTGCGCCAGCGGCGCGTGAAGGGCTGACCCCGGGGCCGACCCGTCCCGCGCGCGATGCGCGGGCGTCGAATGACCCGAACGACGCGTGCCGCGAAGCAAGGCGGCACGCGGTTCTCCGGAACCCGCGACCGATGACCCTGTTCCGCGTTGGCGTCTTCTGCACCGTGCTCGGCCTGCTGGCGGCCTGCACGTCGCCGTCGCTCGTCGAACGCGGCACGTACTACGCCGATACGAGCCTGCATGCGCGCGGCGCGGATTCGCGGATCCGCTTTCTCGTGATGCATTACACCGAAAGCGACGAGACGAAATCGCTGCGCACGCTGACCGGCGATTCGGTCAGCGTGCATTACGTCGTCCCGCCGCAGCCGCGCACCGAGCGCGGCATGCCCGTCGTCTACCAGCTCGTTCTGGAGGCGCAGCGCGCGTGGCACGCGGGCATCAGCGAGTGGCAGGGCACGACCGAGCTGAACGCGGTGTCGATCGGCATCGAGAACGTGAACCGCGGCCCGCTCGATCCGCAGCATCGCACCTGGCAGCCGTATTCGCCCGAACAGGTCGACGCGCTGACCCGCCTGGCGAAGGACATCGTCGCGCGCTACGGGATTGCGCCGACGCGCGTGGTCGGGCACAGCGACATCGCGCCGCAACGCAAGATCGATCCCGGCCCGCTGTTCCCATGGCATGCGCTCGCGCAAGCCGGCGTGGGCGCATGGCCGGACGACGCGACCGTCGCCGCGCGGCTCGGCGGCCGCGACCCGCATGCGCCGGTCGACGTGCGCGACCTGCAGCTCAAGCTCGCGCGCTACGGCTACGACGTGCCGACCGACGGCGTGCTCGACGCGCGCACGCGGCGCGTGTTCGCGGCGTTCCAGATGCATTTCCGGCCGTCCGATTACGCGGGCAATCCGGATGCCGAAAGCGACGCGATCGCGCAGGCGCTGCTCGACAAGTACTTCCCCGGCACGCAAGCGGCGGACCACGCGCCGGCGGCCAATACGCGCTGAATACGCGACGCCCCGCACGCCGAAAAACGCGGGGGCGTCCGCCGACTCCGGTAAACTGGCGGTTTTCCGCAATCCCGCAGCATTACCACGCCATGACTCAAGACGAACTCAAACGCCTCGTCGGCCAGGCCGCCGCCGATTACGTGATCCAGAACGTGCCGGAAGGCGCCGTGATCGGCGTCGGCACCGGCTCGACCGCCAACTGCTTCATCGACGCACTCGCCGCCGTCAAGTCGCGCTATCGCGGCGCCGTGTCGAGCTCGGTCGCCACGACCGAACGCCTGAAATCGCACGGCATCAAGGTGTTCGACCTGAACGAGATCGACGCGCTGCAGGTGTACGTCGACGGCGCCGACGAGATCGACGCCGGCGGCGCGATGATCAAGGGCGGCGGCGGCGCGCTCACGCGCGAGAAGATCGTCGCGTCGGTGGCCGATACGTTCGTCTGCATCGCGGACGGCAGCAAGCGCGTGCCGGTGCTCGGCGCGTTCCCGCTGCCGATCGAGGTCGTGCCGATGGCGCGTACGGCGATCGGCCGGCGCGTGACCGCGCTCGGCGGCGTGCCCGTGCTGCGCGTGACGAAGGACGGCGCACCGTACATTACCGACAACGGCAACGAGATCATCGACGTGAAGGGCCTGCAGATCGCCGATCCCCGCGGTCTCGAAGCGCAGGTGAACGCATGGCCGGGCGTCGTGACGGTCGGCCTGTTCGCCGAGCGCGGCGCGAATCTGTGCTTGCTCGGCACGGAAAACGGCGTTGAAACGATCGTTTATCCGGCTGCTTGAATCTGAATGAGAAGCAGTCCGTAATGGCGCGGTAGCGCCGTCATGGATTGAATGTTTAAATCTTGTGTAAACCGGGGTCCGGCAGGCGCGGCGCGCTTCCCGGGCCTTTTTTTTAGCCGTATAAATCTACCCCGTTCAAAAGAGGGATAACCCTGTCAGGTGTTTACCAGATAGCGAAATATCCTCGAACTCATCAACTTATAGATCATAAGAACAGAGTAGTAACCAGGGCCGGCGGAACTGCGGAGCAGGTGTTCGCAAATCGACGCACGGGGAGGTGTCATGGAGCAGGGCAAAGACCGGTCACTGGTCGCCAAAGTGATGGATGGGCTTGTCTCGGGTATCGTCGAAGACAAGTATGGCGGCATCTTGCCGCCGCAGGACGTGCTGTCGAAAGAGTTCGATGTGAGCCGCACGGTGATGCGGGAAGCGTTGTCGATGTTGCTTGCGCGCGACATGCTCGACGTGCGTCCGAAAGTCGGTACGCGCGTGCGGCCGATGCGCGACTGGCGGATGATCGACGAAGACGTCGTGAGCTGGCGCTTTCGGGCAAAGCCCGATCCGCAGTTCATGCGCGACGTCATCGAATTCCGGATGCTGATCGAACCACGTGCGACCGCGCAGGCGGCGGTGCGTGCGACGGCGGCCGATATCGCCGGCATTCGCGAAGCGTTCGACGCGTTCAAGGTGCTGCAGCCCGGCGACCCCGGCTACGACACGGCGGACGAGTTGCTGCACACGCGGATCGTCCAGGCGAGCGGCAACCAGTTCTTCCAGCAGATGGCGGCGATCGTGCGCGGGGCCGTGCGTCTCGTGAATCCGCGCGTCGTGCAGAAGGAAGGCGCGCACGACATCGCAGTGAAGGCGCATGCGCGCGTCGTCGATGCGATCGAGCGGCGCGACCCGCGCGAAGCCGAAGCGGCCTCGCTCGCGCTGATCGACTTCAGCGCGGACGAGATTTCGCGCGATTTCTCGGTCGACGTGCCGGTGCGTGCCTGACGCGGCGCGTGTCGTTGCTCATCCTGGTGCCGCCGGGCCGTTTATCATGACGGCCGGCCGGCAGCGTGCCGGCTACCGTCATACGACCGACACGGAAGATCAGGATGAACGACAACGACCAACGCCCGGTGCGCTTCGGCATCGTCGGTGCAGGCAGCATTGCGCGCCGCTTCGCGCAAAGCCTCGCGTACGTGCCGGGCGCCATGCTCGCCGGTGCCTGGGCCCGCCGCGCCGACGCAACGGCCGCCTTCTGCGAGACATACGGCGGCACGCCTGCCGCGAGCCTCGACGCGCTCCTCGCGAGCGATCTCGACGCCGTCTACATCGCGACGCTCCATGACAGTCATGCGCAGTACACGCTGGCCGCATTGGCCGCCGGCAAGGCCGTGCTGTGCGAGAAACCCGCGGCGCTGAACGCCGCGCAACTCGACACGGTGCTGCACGCGGCGCGCGATGCCGGGCTGCTCTTCATGGAGGCGATGAAGCCGCCGTTCTTCCCGCTGTACCGTCAGCTACGTGCGCATCTGCGCGACGATCCGATCGGCGAGATCCGGCTCCTGCGGGCGGGCTGCGCATCGTCGTCGGTGCCGGAGGATCATTCCGTCTATCGCCTGGATCGTGCGGGCGGCGCATTGCTCGATATCGGCATCTACGAGGCGTTCCTGGCCGTCGACTGGCTCGGCGCGGCGCGCGACGTGCAGACGCTCGGTCGCGTCGGCGCGACCGGCGTCGACCTGTTCGCGAGCCTGAACAGCGTGCATGCGAACGGCGGGATCGCGCAGCTCTTTTGCGGGCTCGACGTGATGGGGCGCGGCGACGCGCTGATCGCGGCGGCGGGCGGTCACGTGACGATTCACGAGAAGTGGTGGAACCCCGCGCGTGCGACGATCCGCTACGCGGACGGGCGCACCGTCGAACTCGATGCGCCGGTCGACGGCGGCGGGCTGAACTACGAAACCGCGCATTTCTGCGACCTGCTGCGCGCGGGCGAAACCGAAAGTCCGATCATGACGCACGATCATTCGCGGCAGATGATCGCGATGACCGATGCGGCGCGCGCCGTGCTCGGCGTGCGCTATTCGGGCGAATAGGCGGGACGGAGGGGCCGGGCCCGCGAGCGCGGCCCGGCGCGACTGCGTGGTTCAGTGCCGCGACGGCAGCGACAGGCGCTTTTCGTACCAGCGCTGCACCCATTCGAGGATCTGGCACAGGATCCAGTACACGGCCGCGGCGGCGAGATAGAGCGGCAGTGGCTGATAGGTCGCTGCGATCACTTCCTGCGCGCTGCGCAGCAGTTCGGTCACGGTGATCACGGACACGAGCGACGTGTCCTTGATCAGGCTGATCAGGCTGTTGGACAGGCTCGGCACCGCGATGCGCAGCGCCTGCGGGCCGATCACGTAGCGCAGCGTCTGCCCCCACGACAGCCCGAGGCTGTACGCGGCGAGCCACTGGCCGCGCGCGATCCCGTTGATCGCGCCGCGCATGCTTTCCGACATGTACGCGGCGACGTTCGCGGACAGTGCGATGACGCCGGCCGGCGTCGGGTCGAGCGAGATGCCGAGGCTCGGCAGCCCGTAATAGATGACGAAGATCTGCACGAGCAGCGGCGTGCCGCGCATCAGGCTCACATACGCGCGAGCGAGCCACGCGAGCGCGTTGACCCAGATGCGTTCGAAGCCGTCGAGCGCCTCGCTTTGCCGGATGCCCATCATCGCGAGCACGACCGCGCCAAGCAGGCCGAACACCATCGACAGCACGGCGAACTTGACGGTCAGTACGGCACCCTGGGCGAGCACCGGCAGCGATTGGACGAGCAGGGACGTTGTCGACATGGAATACGAATCGAATGCGTGCGCGAAAGCGCAATCATAAACCGGACCAATAAAACAAAGGGCGGCATCGTTGCGGATGCCACCCTTTCCGGCCCGCCGTCAGGCGGGAAATGCAGGCGTGCTTACTTGATCGGTTTCGTCACGTCGATGCCGAACCACTTGTCCGAGATCTTCGTGAACGTGCCGTCGGCCTCGAGTTGCGCCATCGCGTCGTCGATCGCCTTCTGGAACTTCGGGTTGCCCTTCTTGAACGGGATGCCCGACGGGTTCGCCGAGCCGACGTTCGCGCCCGGGCGCAGCGGCAGCTGGGAATTCTTCGTCAGGTACGCGAGCATCAGGCGGTCGTTGAGCGCGGCGTCGAGGCGGCCGGCCGCGAGATCGCGCAGGTACTCGGGCGCGCCCGGGTACGTCTTCACGTCGATGCCCGGCACGGATTTCGCCATGTCCATGTAGTTCGTGCCGAGCGCGACGCCGAGCTTCTTGCCCTTCAGGTCTTCCAGCGACTTGAACTGACGCGTGTCGTCCTTGCGCTGGATCAGCTGCGCGGACGAGTACGTGTACGCCGGCGAGAAGTCGAGCGTTTCCTTGCGCTTGTCGGTGATGCCGACCTGGTTGGCGATCACGTCGAACTTGCCGGCCTGCAGGCCGGCGATGATGCCGCTCCATTCGGTCGTCACGAATTCGGCCTTCACGCCGAGCTTCGCCGCGACGGCCTTCGCGATGTCGACGTCGAAGCCGACGAGTTCGCCTTGCGGGCTCTTCGAGTTGAACGGCGGGAACGTGCCTTCGAGGCCGACCCGCAGCGTGCCGCGTTGTTTGACCTGGTCGAGGAGGTCGGCCGCGTGCGCGGTCGCCGCAGCGAACGACGTGCCGATCACGCCGGCCACCAGCAGCTTCTTCAGCAGCGAAAATTTCATCGTGTGTGTCCTTGCCCTGTCGGGGTCAATGGTTTTGGTCATGCGCCGATGATAGCAAAAATGCTATCGATGACTAAATATAGTTTGCTTATGGCTATATTACGCGGTGCGTTCGCGGGCGATCGCCTTCACGCATTCCGACACGAGTGCCGGACCGCGATAGATGAAGCCGGTATAGAGCTGGACGAGCGCCGCGCCGGCCGCCAGCTTCGCGCGGGCGTCCTCGCCGGAGAAAATGCCGCCGACGCCGATGATCGGCACGTCGTTGCCGACTTCCGCGTGCAGCTTGCGGATCACTTCGTTCGACGCGTCGAACACCGGGCGGCCCGACAGGCCGCCGGCTTCATCCGCATGCGGCAGGCCCTGGACGGCCGCGCGCGACAGCGTCGTATTGGTCGCGATGACCGCTTCGATCTTGTGGCGCAGCAGCGTGTCGCCGATTTCCTTGACCTGCTCGTCGTCGAGATCGGGCGCGATCTTCAGCGCGAGCGGCACGAGCTTGCCGTGCAGATCGGCGAGGCGCTGCTGCTTGTCCTTCAACGCGGCGAGCAGCGCGTCGAGCTCGCCCGCGCCCTGCAGCTGGCGCAGGTTCTTCGTGTTCGGCGACGAGATGTTGATCGTCACGTAGCTCGCGAACGGGTACACGCGCTCGAGGCAGTACAGGTAATCCTCGGCGGCGCGCTCGATCGGCGTGTCGGCGTTCTTGCCGATGTTCAGGCCGAGGATGCCGCGATAGCGGGCGGCCTGGACGTTCTTCACGAACTGGTCGACGCCGTGGTTGTTGAAGCCCATCCGGTTGATCAGCGCCTCGGCCTGCGGCAGCCGGAACATCCGCGGGCGCGGATTGCCGGGCTGCGGGCGCGGCGTGACGGTGCCGACTTCGATGAAGCCGAAGCCGAGCGCCGCGAGGCCGTCGATGGCTGCGCCATCCTTGTCGAGGCCGGCCGCGAGGCCGACCGGATTGCGGAACGTGAGCCCCATCACGGTGCGCGGCGCGTCGGGCACGCGGGCCGACAGCGCGCAGGCGAGGCCCGTGCGGCCGGCCGCGCCGAGCGCGCGCAGCGTAAGGTGGTGAGCGTCTTCCGCATCCATTTTGAACAGGGATGCGCGGGCCAGCGGGTAGAGGGAACTGAACACGGGAATTGGGCGGACGGCCGGAATGAATGACAACCCGCTATTTTACCGGGAGTTGCGCGGCACGGGCGCGCTTCGCTTCGTAGCCGCCGCGGCGTGCATCAGCCCGAGCCGGAATGCCCACCCGGCAACGGCGCGCGCGCCAGCGCCGCGTCGACGGGCGGCAGGTCGACGCGCTCCGGATCGAGCGTCTTCCAGCGGCCGTCGATCAGCCCTTCGAGCGGATGGAAGTTCGCCTTGTAGGCCATCTTCGGGCTCTCGCGGATCCAGTAGCCGAGGTACACGTAGGGCAGCCCGAGGCTCTTCGCCTGTTCGATCTGCCACAGGATGTTGTAGGTGCCGTAGCTCGTGTGCCGGTCGTCGGGCTCGAAGAACGTATAGACCGACGACAGCCCGTCGCCGAGGATGTCGATCATGCTGACCATCCGCAGCTTGCCGGGTTCGCCGCCCGGTGCGTCGAGGTCGCGGAATTCGACGAGGCGCGAGTTGATCCGGCTTTGCAGCAGGAACTGTTCGTACTGGTCGCGGCTGTCGCGGTCCATGCCGCCGCCTGCGTGGCGCGCGGACTGGTAGCGCATGTAGAGCGCGTAGTGCTCTTCGTCGTAGTGCAGCGGCGAGACCGTCGCGACGAGTGCGCGGTGCCGCTTCCACATCCTGCGCTGCGTGCGCGTCGGCGCGAACTCGCCGACCGGCACGCGCACCGGTACGCATGCGCGGCAGCCGTCGCAGTACGGGCGGTACGTGAAGACGCCCGAACGGCGGAAGCCGGCCTTCACGAGCTCGGTGTAGATGTCGGAATTGATCAGGTGGCTCGGCGTCGCGACTTGCGAGCGCGCGATGCGGCCGTCCAGATAGCTGCACGGATAGGGCGCCGTTGCATAGAATTGCAGCGCCGAAAGCGGTGAAAGCGGCAGCTCAGTCGGGTGAGTCATGGGCAGCTCTCGATGCAGGGAAGGAGTGCCGCGCTAGCGCTCGGTCCCGGAGGGCGCCGCCGTTTCGGCGGGACTCGTCAGCGCGGCGAGCACGCGCTTGTCGAACTGCCACGGAATCGGCGGTTCGGCTACCGCGCTGCGCACGTGAGCGACAAAGGCCTTGCGTGCGATCTCGCGGCCGCCGAGCGACGCTAGATGCGACGTATTCTGCTGGCAGTCTATCATCTCCAGCCCCTGCTCGCGAAGGTGCGCGACGAGCGTGGCCAGCGCGATTTTCGACGCATCGGTCACGTCCGCATACATCGACTCGCCGAAGAACATCCGGCCGAACGACACGCCGTACAGGCCGCCGACGCGGCGCCCGTCGTGCCACGTCTCAATGCTGTGCGCGTTGCCGGAGCGGTAGAGCGACGTATAGGCGTCGATGATCTCGGCGGTGATCCAGGTGCCGCGCTGCCCGCGGCGCGGCGCTTGCGCGCAGGCGCGCATCACGCCGGGAAAGTCGTGATCGACGCGCACTTCCCAGCCCGGCTCGCGCAGCACGCGCTTCAGCGTCTTGCGCAGCGACGGCGATACCTTGAATTCGGCAGGCGCGAGGATCATGCGCGGGTCGGGGCTCCACCACAGCACCGGCTGGCCGTCCGAGTACCACGGGAAGATGCCGCGCAGGTAGGCGTCGATGAGCCGCGACGGCAGCAGGTCGGCGCTCGCGGCGAGCAGCCCGGGCGCGCCGGTCGCGGGACCGAGCGCGCGTTCGATGGACGGAAACGGATCGTCCGGGCCGAGCCAGGGAACCATGGGAGCGGGGCTCAGCCGTTGCGCAGCGAGCGGAAGATATCGCCGGTGTGCACGCCGTAGTCGCCGGCGGCGCGATCGGCGAAGAAGAAGCGCAGCGTCTGGCTGACGGTCGGGAACGCGATCTCGTCCCACGGGATGTCGGCTTCGTCGAACAGTTTCACTTCGAGGCTTTCCTCGCCGGCTTCGAAGGCCGGGTCGGTGAGCCGTGCGAGGTAGAACAGGTGGACCTGGTGCACGTGCGGCACGTTGAGCAGCGTGAACAGGTTCTGCACCTCGACGCGCGCGCCGGCTTCCTCGAGCGTTTCGCGCGCGGCGGCTTCCGCCGTCGTTTCGCCCATTTCCATGAAGCCCGCCGGCAGCGTCCAGAATCCGTAGCGCGGTTCGATCGCGCGGCGGCACAGCAGGATCTGGTCGCCCCAGACCGGCACCGTGCCGACGACGTTGCGCGGATTCTGATAATGGATCGTGCCGCAGTGATCGCAGACGAAGCGCTCGCGGTTGTCGCCCGGAGGAATGCGCGCGAGGACTTCGTGACCGCAGACGGAGCAGAATTTCATGTCGAGTGGAAGGGACGAGGTGATGCGAGTGTATCACCGGGCCGCGGCATTCTCGAACGCCTGCGCGTGGAGCGGCACGTCGTGCGAAATGGCGGGTGCGTGAGCGACGCGGGCGCGGCGCCCGGACGCGCGAAAACAAAAAGCCCGGCGCGAGGCCGGGCTTTTTGCGAAATTCTGGACGGTTGGTTGCGGGGGTAGGATTTGAACCTACGACCTTCGGGTTATGAGCCCGACGAGCTGCCAGACTGCTCCACCCCGCGTCCGTCGAAGAAATGAATTATATGGGGTTGCCCGGAGGTGCGCAAGTGTTTTCTGACAATCCCGTGGCGGGCGCTTGTGGGGCCGGTACGTGGGGGCACGTGCGCTAGAATCGAGCGGTTTGTGTCGTCATCCCGGCAGCGGCCCTGCGCGATCGCATCGGCGCCGTTGCGACTCTCATTACTGCATCGACGGATTCATGGACATCGCTCACGATCTGCAATCGATCGGCGCGCAGGAACAGGCGCTCGTGTTTCCCCATTTCGACCCGGCCCGCGCGTGGGCGCTCGGCAACCGGATGCATGCGCTCGCGGCGTCGCGCGGCCATGCGATCGCAATCGACATCGCCACGTTCGGCCAGCCGCTGTTCTATGCGGCGCTCGCCGGTGCGACCCCCGACAACGCCGACTGGGTGCGCCGCAAGCGCAACGTCGTCGCGCATTTCCGTCGCAGTTCGTACGCGATCGGCCTGCGCATGCAGCAGGCCGGCGCGACGCTCGCGGACAAGCACGGGCTGCCGGTCGCCGAGTATGCGTCGCACGGCGGTTCGTTTCCGCTGACCGTCGCCGGCGCCGGCGTGATCGGCTCGATCACCGCGTCCGGGCTGCCGCAGCGCGCGGACCACGAGTTCGTCGTCGAGGCGCTGTGCGCGGAGCTCGGTCACGACTACGCGGTACTGGCCCTCGCAAGGAGCTGAGCGATGCAACTGCCCGGTTACGCATGGCTCGCGATCGCGATCGTCGCGGAAGTGATCGGCACGTCCGCGCTGCGCGCGGCGGACGGCTTCACGCGCTTCTGGCCGTCGGTGCTCGTCGTCGCGGGTTACGGCGTCGCGTTCTACTGCCTGTCGCTCACGTTGCGCACGATGCCGGTCGGCATCATCTATGCAGTCTGGTCGGGCGCCGGCATCGTGCTGATCACACTCGTCGCGATGCTGCTCTATCGCCAGGTGCCGGACGTGCCGGCGGTGATCGGCCTCGGGCTGATCATCGCCGGCGTCGTGGTGCTGAACCTGTTCTCGAAGATGCAGGCGCACTGAGCGTGCGACTGCCGTTTGCCGGACGACTTTCATGACCGATTCCACTTCCGCCGCCGTTTCCGCCGAATCCCCCCAGCCCGACGTGCGCGCGTATGTCGCGAACCGCATCGGCTTTCTCGAACTGAACCGGCCGAAGGCGCTGAACGCGCTGTCGGTCGGCATGATCCGGCTGATGCAGCAGGCGCTCGACGCGTGGCGCGACGATCCCGACGTCGTCGCCGTCGTCGTGCACAGCCCGCATCCGCGCGCGTTCTGCGCGGGCGGCGACGTGCGCTTCTTCCACGACGCGTGGCAGCGCGGCGACCGCGATGCGGTCGATACGTTCTTCATCGAGGAATACACGCTGAACCATGCGATCTTCACGTATCCGAAGCCGTACATCGCGCTGATGCACGGTGTCGTGATGGGCGGCGGCATGGGGATTTCGCAGGCGGCGCGGCATACCGGCGGCCTGCGCGTCGTGACCGACTCGACGAAGATGGCGATGCCCGAAACACGCATCGGCCTGTTCCCGGACGTCGGGATGAGCTGGTTTCTCGCGCGTACGCCCGGCGCGATCGGCCGCTATCTCGCGGTGACCGGCGCGACGCTCGACGCGGCCGGCGCGCTGTACGCACAACTTGCCGACGTCTATCTGCCCGATGCCGCGCTGCCGGCACTGCTCGATACGCTGCGCGGCGCGCGCATCGACAGCGGTGCGCAGGCCGTCGCGTGCGTGGCCGAGGCGGCCGCCGCGCACAAGGTCGTGCCGACGCCCGACACGTCGGCGCTCGCCGATGCGCGCGCCGGAATCGATCGGCATTTCGCGCAGCCGGACATCAACGCGATCCTCGCATCGCTCGACGCCGAGCAGGATTGCGCGGCGGTCGACGGGTGGGTCGAGAAGGCGACCCACGCGATGCGCGAGCAACTGTCGCCGCTGTCGATGGCCGTGTCGCTCGAAGTCGTCGAACGCGCGCGTGGCGCGACGATGGCCGATTGCCTGCGGCGCGATCTCGATCTCACGCGCTCGACGTTTGCGCGCGGCGACGTGATCGAAGGCGTGCGCGCGCTGATCGTCGACAAGGATCACCAGCCGGTGTGGCGTTTCAAGTCGGCCGCCGACGTCGATCGCGCCGACGTGCTTGCGATGTTCGACAGCCCGTGGACGCCCGACACGCATCCGCTGCGCAAGCTGCAGGACTGACGCCGCTCAGCCCGACCGCGCGGTCGATCGACGCGCGACGCAGAAACGAAAAGGCCGCGTGCACATGCACGCGGCCTTTTTGCAGGGATGTCGGCCGGGCCGACCCCGAAGGGTGTGTCGCCCGCGTCGGCGTTACTCGTCGCCCGCGTCGTCCGACATGAACGCGCGCATGAACACGAGCGCGCCGAAGCCCCACACCGCATTCGCCGCGAAGCCGGCCGCGAGTACCGGCATCATGTTGCCCGACGGCCAGATGCCGCGCAGCGGATCGATCGCGAACACGCGGGCGGCCGTCAGCACGATACCGCCGAACACGAGCGCGCCGATCCACGATGCTTCGCGTTCCGGCGACACGCGCAACAACCACGCCATCGGAATCGCGCAGCACGCGCTGATCAGCGCATTCGCGACAAATTCAGGAATGCCGAGCGGCGCGAACGGCTGTGTCGAGAAGCCGGTTGCGGCGATCAGGTCGGCCGTGTGGAGGAGGGCGAGCGTGGCCTCGCGGAAGAACAGTGCGGCCAGGAAGCCGGACAGGAAGGGCAGGATGACTTTCTGCATCGATGAGTGCACCGCAGGCGCGCACGGCCGAAGCCGTATGCGCGGAGTTATTCGGATAGGTGCGCCATTATAGGGCCCGGCCGCGGCGATATTCGCTCCAGCGTCGTGCTAATCACGAAAGCGGAAAACCTAAGCTCAAAAAAATCGTTCCAAAGCCCTGTACCGATCCCTAGACTGATTCCTCAGAAACAGCCGTGCGATCGCGTCCTCGCCCGCTGCACGGCCTGACCGGCGAGCCATCCCGATTCGAATGCACACCATGCATGCGTCGCTCCTCCGCGACGCGAGCAGGGCGACGTTTTTTCAAATTTCGGCAGTGACAGTCAAGCAGGAGCAGCAGATGAATGTGTTCTGGTTTATTCCCACGCATGGCGACAGCCGCTATCTCGGCACGGCCGAAGGCGCGCGCGCCGCGGACTACGATTATTTCAAGCAGGTCGCCGTGGCGGCGGACACGCTCGGCTACGACGGCGTGCTGCTGCCGACCGGCCGTTCCTGCGAGGATGCGTGGGTCGTCGCATCGAGCCTGATTCCGGCGACGCAGCGCCTGAAGTTCCTGGTCGCGGTGCGCCCCGGCATCGCTTCGCCGGGGCTGGCCGCGCGGATGGCCGCGACGTTCGACCGTCTGTCGGGCGGCCGCCTGCTGATCA
Source organism: Burkholderia sp. 9775_39 (assembly GCF_015712225.1). Lineage (NCBI taxonomy): Bacteria > Pseudomonadati > Pseudomonadota > Betaproteobacteria > Burkholderiales > Burkholderiaceae > Burkholderia > Burkholderia sp. 9775_39. The sequence continues at coordinate 162,438 of NZ_JACCQC010000016.1, forward strand.
ACGTCGTCACGGGCGGCGATGCAGCCGAGCTCGAAGGCGACGGCCTCTTTGCCGATCACGACACGCGCTACGAGATCACCGACGATTTCCTGAACATCTGGCGCGGGCTGCTCGCCGCATCGCACGACAACGACGGGTTCGACTACATCGGCAAGCACCTGCAGTCGAAGGGCGGCAAGGCGCTTTATCCGCCCGTGCAGCATCCGCATCCGCCGCTGTGGTTCGGCGGTTCGTCGCCGGCCGCCCACGCGATCGCCGCCGATCACATCGATACCTACCTGACCTGGGGCGAGCCGCCCGAGGCCGTCGCGAAGAAGATCGCCGACATTCGCGCTCGTGCCGACGCGCGCGGCCGCAAGATCAAGTTCGGCATCCGCCTGCACGTGATCGTGCGCGAGACCGAGGACGAGGCATGGCGTGACGCCGAGCGGCTGATCAGCCGGCTCGACGACGACACGATCGCGCGTGCGCAGAAGGCGTTCGCGAACATGGATTCGGAAGGCCAGCGCCGGATGGCCGCGCTGCACGGCGGCAAGCGCGGCGGCCGCGAGGCGCTCGAGGTCTATCCGAACCTGTGGGCCGGCGTGGGGCTCGTGCGCGGCGGCGCCGGCACGGCGCTCGTCGGCAATCCCGAGCAGGTCGCGGAACGCATGCGCGAATACGCGGATCTCGGCATCGAAACGTTCATCCTGTCCGGCTATCCGCACCTCGAGGAGTCGTATCGCTTCGCGGAACTCGTGTTCCCGCTGATCAAGGGCAAGGGTGTCGAGAAGGCGGCCGGTCCGCTGTCGGGGCCGTTCGGCGAGATCGTCGGCAACAACTATCTGCCGAAGACGAGCCAGAGCTGAGCGACGGAGGCTTGCGATGACAACGAAACCGTCGACGACCGGCGTCGCCGTGGCCACCCGCGCGTGGCGCGGCGTCGCGCCGTGGCTCGTGCCGCTCGTGTTGCTGGTGGTGTGGGAGGTCGGTGCGCGCACCGGCTGGCTGTCGACCCGCGTGTTGCCCGAGCCGGTGGCGGTCGTGCGCGCGGCCTGGTCGCTCGTGACGTCGGGCGAAATGTGGGCAAACGTGAAAGTGAGCACGTGGCGTGCGCTGTTCGGCTTCGCGATCGGCGGTGGCGTCGGCCTGGCGCTGGGGCTCGCGACCGGGCTGTCGAAGGCTGCCGAGGTCGCGCTCGACTCGACGATCCAGATGATCCGCAACATCCCGGCGCTCGCGATGATCCCGCTCGTGATCCTGTGGTTCGGCATCGACGAGAAGGCGAAGCTGTTCCTCGTCGCGCTCGGCGTGTTCTTCCCCGTCTACATCAATACGTATCACGGGATCCGCTCGGTCGACGCGAACCTGATCGAGATGGCGAAGAGCTACGGCGTGCGCGGCTTCGCGCTGTACCGCGACGTGATCCTGCCGGGCGCGTTGCCGTCGATCCTCGTCGGCGTGCGCTTCGCGCTCGGGCTGATGTGGGTGATGCTGATCGTCGCGGAAACGATCTCCGCGCAGTCGGGCATCGGCTACATGACGATGAACGCGCGTGAATTCCTGCAAACCGACGTGGTGGTGGTCGGCATCCTGCTGTACGCGGTGCTCGGCAAGCTGGCCGACGTGCTGGCGAAATGGCTCGAGCGCGTGACGCTGCGCTGGCACCCCGCCTATCAATCAGGAGCAAAAGCATGAATGCGACGACTTCGGCGGCCGCCTACGGCCCGCTCGCCGGCGCAGACCTCGAGGCCGAACTGGCGCAGGCCCGCGTCGCGGACGGCGACGCGCGCGACGCGGCGATCCTCGAACGTGACGGCAGCGCATCGGTCGTGCCGCTTGCGCGGCGGCGCGCGGGCGGCAGCCCGGCGCCCGACGACGCGGTCACGCTGTCGGGCGTCAGCAAGCGCTTCGGCGCCCGCACGGTGCTCGACGACGTCGAACTCGGCATCGCGCGCGGCAGCTTCGTCGCGATCGTCGGCCGCAGCGGCTGCGGGAAATCGACGCTGTTGCGTCTCGTCGCGGGACTCGAGCAACCGAGCAGCGGCACGCTGGTGACGCGCGGCGAGGGCGGCGGCGCGCTCGATACGCGGATCATGTACCAGGATGCGCGCCTGCTGCCGTGGAAGACCGTGCTGCAGAACGTGATGCTGGGCCTCGGCCGCGGCGCGCGCGACCAGGCCCGCGCGGTGCTCGACGAAGTCGGGCTGCTGGAGCGCGCGAACGACTGGCCCGCGCAACTGTCGGGCGGGCAGCGGCAGCGCGTCGCCCTCGCTCGCGCGCTCGTGCACCGGCCGCAACTGCTGCTGCTCGACGAGCCGCTCGGCGCGCTGGACGCGCTTACCCGCATCGAAATGCATGCGCTGATCGAGCGCCTGTGGCGCGAGCATCGGTTCACCGCGCTGCTCGTCACGCACGACGTGCAGGAGGCGGTTGCGCTCGGCGACCGCATCCTGTTGATCGAGCAGGGGCGGGTGGCGCTCGACCAGTCGGTGCCGCTCGACCGGCCGCGTGCCCGCGCGTCGGCCGCATTCGCGGCGCTGGAGGACCGCGTGCTGAAACGCGTGCTCGCCGGCGGCCCCGGCGCGGCCGATCACGACGCCGAGCATCAAGCAGACAAGGTTCGACCGGTCGGGCAGATCCGCTGGGCCGTTTAATTCCGGGCGGCCCCGGCCGCCCGTTCTGAGACTTTTTTCTTCGGAGCGATCATCCCGATGAGCATCACTGCAATCAACGTACGTAACCAGTTCAAGGGCAAGGTCAAGGAGATCATTCGCGGGTCCGTGGTCTCCGAAGTCGACGTCGAGACGCCGTTCGGCATCGTCACGTCGGTGATCACCACCCGTTCGGTGGACGAACTCGAACTGAAGGTCGGCGCCGAAGTCGTCGCGCTCGTGAAGTCGACGGAAGTCTCGATCGCACGCCTCTGAGCGCATGTGCCGCGCACCCGTGCGGCGTCGGCAGGCAGCGTGCCTGCCGGCGCCGCATTGGCGTTCGCGCCGCGCGTTTGCCTCGGTATTCGACTTCCTGACGAAGTGCTAGGATGGAACGACACCGATGCCGGAGGCCAACGCATGACCCCCATCCTTTCCCCCGAAGCCATCGAGGCGCTGAAATGGATCGACCAGTTCGGCGACAGCCGGCCGGTTCCTGCCGCGTTCGATGACGTCGTCTATGCGTTGCTGAATGACGGACTGATCTATCAGGCGACGGCTGACCGGGTCGACCTGACGGCCGATGGCCGGTCATTTTTGTCCGACGAATACGATTGAGCGCGCGGCGCCGGCCGCGCGGGCGGCTTGGCGCGGCGTCGCCACGGAGCGTGCGATGGAACCGAGAGGCAGCGACCTCGGCGATTTCAGCGAGCCGTACCGCGGCTTCGAGATCGAGGTGAAAACCGAGCAGGTCTGGGACGGCGAGCACGCGCACTATCGCGTGCTGCAGGGCGATGCCGTGCGGATCGACTGGCGGCGGGTCAAGGTCGACGGGATGCTGCTCACCGAACGGCGCGTGATCGAGCGCGTGTTCGACGAGGCGCGCCGGGCGGTCGATGCGGAGCTCGGCGGCGGGTAGCGCGCGTGTCGGGCGGGCATCGCCGGTATTGCGGTAAAATATCGGGTTGTTTCCGTGCCGTCTGGCCTGTACCCGAATTCCATGTCCGTTCCGTCCTCGCTTCCTCCCCGCCGTGTATCCGTCGCGCCGATGCTCGACTGGACCGACCGCCATTGCCGGTCGTTCCACCGCACGCTGACGCGCAATACGTGGCTGTATACGGAGATGATCACGACGGGCGCGCTGCTGTTCGGCGATGCCCAGCGGCATCTTGCGTTCACGCCGAGCGAATCGCCGATCGCGCTGCAACTGGGCGGCAGCGAGCGGGACGATCTCGCGCGCGCCGCAAAGCTCGGCGAGCAGTGGGGCTACGACGAAATCAACCTGAACTGCGGGTGCCCGTCCGAGCGCGTGCAGCGCGGTGCGTTCGGTGCATGCCTGATGAACGAGCCGCAACTCGTGGCCGACTGCGTGAAGGCGATGCGCGATGCGGTGGCGGTGCCGGTGACGGTCAAGCACCGGATCGGGGTCGATGCGGTCGAGGACTACGCGTTCGTGCGCGACTTCGTCGGCACGGTGGCCGAGGCCGGTTGCGAAACGTTCGTCGTGCATGCGCGCAACGCGATCCTGAAGGGACTGTCGCCGAAGGAGAATCGCGAGATCCCGCCGCTCAAGTACGACTATGCGTATCGGTTGAAGCGCGATTTTCCGTCGCTGGAGATCGTGATCAACGGTGGTATCACGACGCTCGATGAAGTCGCGCAGCATCTCGAGCACGTCGACGGCGTGATGCTCGGCCGCGAGGCGTATCACAACCCGTACGTGCTGGCGGAAGTCGATGCGCGCTTCTACGGATCCACCGCAGCGGTACCGACGCGCGAAGAGGCTGAAGCGCAACTGATCGCGTATTGCGCGGCCGAGCTGAAGCGTGGCACCTACCTCGGTGCGATCGTGCGACACGCGCTCGGGCTGTATCGCGGCATGCCGGGCGCGCGTGGCTGGCGTCGCGTGCTGTCCGACAACAAGAAGCTGGCGCGCGGCGATCTGGCCGTGTTCGACGAGGCGCGCGCGCATCTGAACGAAGCCGAAGAAATTTTTGAAAAAAAGGCTTTGCAAGATTCAAAAGTGTTCGTATAATCTTGTTCTTCGCTGCTGAAACAAAACAGCGAAACGAAGCAAGCAGTATCAGTGGTGGCTGTAGCTCAGTTGGTAGAGTCCAGGATTGTGATTCCTGTCGTCGTGGGTTCGAGTCCCATCAGCCACCCCAACAAATTCAAGCAAAAAGCCCGGTTCGTTGAGCCGGGCTTTTTGCTTTCTGGCGTTCGGATACAGCCAATGTGTGTCTTGGTCACGGCGTCTTTAACGAAGTAGCATCCCGTATTCAACGAATCGACCACGATGCCATTTCGGCCTCGTTCTCCAAAAGAACGATTGCGTAAAGCGCGCTTGCGCGGCAGCAACATCGGGCGCATGTGAGGGGCACCGTATGCACAAAAGAATCGAATGCCATCGCGATGTATTCGACGGTTACGAAATCATCGTCGAGTCCGTGCAGCCGGCACCCGGCAGCACGTGGATGGCGAACGTGCGGGTTCGCAAAGACGGAATCGAATCGCCCCGGCGATATGACTTCGATACCGAATATGAGACCTCGGACGAGGCGACGCGGGCAGGTATCGAAATCGGGCGCGCGATCGTGCAATCGTTGCGCAACGCGCAACGGGGTATCGACTGACGGCACCGCTTGTCCGGCATCGCCGACGTGGATGACGGAGAGGGCGACGCCCCAGCCTGCTTCGTATCGTGTTCCCGTGTCGTTGCGCCAACAACGTTCACGCCACTTTGCCTGCGACGCTAGCTTTCCCCTCTAAGGTTCCCGCGCGCCGTGCCGTTATCTTTCCTGGACAGCCCTCGTGCCTCGAATGCTGATCCGTTTTCTTGCCTGCTCGCGCCACACGCGAGCAGGCTTTTTTCGTTTACGGCCGCTCATAACCAGCTGATTGGCGGAATAGGACAGGGGCTTGGCGCAAACCGACAAAGCGCAACAGTCTTACATGCGTGTAATGTGTGACCTTCCTCGTGCCCTCATGCTTTGCAGGGCCGTTCGATCCCGATGACCGATGACGGTGTCGGGATTTTTTTTGCCCGCAGTGCCGGCGCCCCGACAACGAACCCGGCGAAAGGCATTTCACAAAGCACGGTATATTTTGCGACGACGCATGCCGATCAAGCGAACAGCAGAAGGAGTTGCTACCGATGCCGGACACACGGACCACACTGCGCGCCGCGACGCCGCGCGACGCGAATCACATCGCTCGCCTGCATACGCTGAGCTGGCAAACCGCCTATAGCCACATCCTTCCGGCCGGCTATCTGTCCGACGAGGTACCGACGGAGCACGCGGTCCGATGGCGCAAGTATCTCGACCGCAACGAGAACGAGTGGGGCCTCGTGCTGATTGCCGAGGCGAACGGCGAGCCCGTCGGCTTCGTCAGTGCCGAGCGCCCCGTCGATCCGGCGCGTGGCGTGTTGCTCGATTGCCTGCACGTCCATCCTGCGCATCACGGCGGCGGCACGGGCAAGCGCATGATCGAAGCCGTTCGCGCGTGGGCCCGGTCGATCGGCGTGGACAAGGTCCATCTGCAGGTGCTGGACGGCAACGTGCGTGCGATCGGATTCTACGAGCACAACGGCTGGCAATGGATCGATGTCGAAACGAGTCGCATCGGCCAGACGGAAGTCACCGACCGGATTTACGCGATCCAGGCGTGAGGCTTGTCGGCGTCGACGCGAGCGGCCGCGCGCGAGTGCAAGCGCGCTTGGCCACGATGCATTCACATCGGGCGACAGCCTGGCGTCATTCGCCGCAATACCGCAGAAGCAAATCGGCTTCGGTCTCGTGGATTTCGACGGGCAAGGTGGTCGCACCGGCATACGCGAGATAGCGCGCACGATGCTGGCCGTTACGGAACGATGCGACGCCGACTTTCGACAGGCCGGGAAGGCCGAGCAACATTCGTGTTCTCGTCTCGCGAAACGTGATGAATGGCATGTCCGGAATCCGGTCCCGGTCCGGATCGAGAAATTCGCGAATGCCCGCGGCTTTTCCGGGCGCCCAGTACTGAACCGATGGCAGCACATAGTCCGTGGCGTCGCGGTCGGCGCAGGCCAGCAGCTTCTTCAGGTCGATCGTCACGACCCGATGCCGCGAGTCGTCGGACGCGAATACCCGCTTGAGGTGCGTATAGGCATAGGGCGCGTGCCCGGGAAGCTGGACGATCCAGACATCTACGCCGCTTTGTCGTGCGTGAGCGAGCGTCATTATTTCCTCTGGTGGCGCAAGCGGTCTTTGTGATCCGAGTTTAGCAGCGCGATTGCGGCTGCGGAGCAGGTCGATACCGGAAACAGGAAAACGGAGCGCTTGACGACTCAACCGGCACGGCAAAAAAGCATCTGGGCGGCCATACGTGGATGGTCCATATCGACAGGTCGCGAGAATATCGCGATACTGCCAGCGAAAATGATGCGCTGCGCGAAATTCACGCAAGCTTCACATTGTGTCGCAAAGCACGTGACGCGCCGGGTATCATCGAAATCGAGAGGGCAGATTGAGCGGAGAAGCCATGTCGTCGAAACTCGAGATCGAATATCTCGATTACCGTTTCACCGCAACGCTCGACATCACGGAGTCCGGCCGTGTCGCCGTCGTCGACCGGCAGCTCGAATCCGAGGTGCGAAACAAGACGCTCGGGTGGTTCGTGTTCGATCGGTTCCTGGCGCGAAACGATTTCACGGATGAGGAAGACGCGCGCGCCAATATCGTCGAGTGGCTGGAGCGGCTTGCCGATCCCGGGCCCGTCGCATCGACCGGAATTGCGGAGGCGAGCGCGGTGGCAACCGGCGTGGCGGCCGCAGATGTGTCGACAGCCGCAATGGTCGGCGATGCCGCCATTGAAATCGTCAGCAATCTCGACTGGATCGATATGGTTGCCGACTGGTTTTCCACTGGTTCGCTGTAGCGAAGAAATCGCGTTTTCGTGACGCAGATCATTGTAGGCGCGAAATTCCGCACGAAAAAAGTGAGGCGAAAATCATCGCGCATAAAAAAATAGAATAATCCTGCTTTGACAATGCCTGAGACTTACCGGAAACTGCGCCCCGGGCTGAAAATTCCACTTGAATTAAAACAAAATAAAACACCGAAATGAAAAAACGAACGCTGTCGACGCCGGCGCAATGACGACTGTTGCCGGCCTGACAGGTTGTACTCCGATGCGGTACGACAGCGGCAGCTGCGAAGAAGCTGTCGGCCGGTTCCTCGTCGGCGAAGCCGGCAAGCCGCGCGCGGCGCTTGAATCGTGACGATATTCGCCGGTACGCGCGCATGCCGGTTGCCGTCACATTGTTACTAAAGGGTGAGTTGCCGCACAGACCGTCGCACGGCCCGCGATCACAATTTGACCGGTTGACCGTTCTTCCCCGGCCCGGTCAACCATTTCCCCGCTCGCTCGCGCAGGAGCGGGGGCTTTTTGCCCCCCGACGCCGGAAGGTTGCGTCGGCGGAACCGGACAGGCGTCCGGCGGGCGGCGCAACGGCACTCGTTCGCACCCCGACATCCGTTCGCCTGATCCGTACGCATCGCTTTCCTCGTGCCTGAGCGAACCCTCAGGCCCATCGCCGGTTTTTGCCGGCGATGCCTTGATCCCGGCGGCGCGCAACAACGCTGCCGGGATGTTTTTTGCGTCAGATGGCGTGTGACGTCACATCACGCGCTGCGGGCATGGCGCTCCGCTCAGCCCGCCTGTTCGACGCTGGTTTCCCATCCGTCGTAGTCCCCGCCGAGTGCGCGCACCTCGCGATTGAGCGCGATCGTGTGGCGCGTGATGTCGGCGAGCGTCATCGTGCCTTCGTGCGAAAACCGTACCGCCGACTTGCCGTCTTCGGTCGGCGCGACCGATTCGACCGGATAGCCTTTCGCTTCGGCCCAGTCCGCGAACTGATGCGCGTCGCTCGGGTCGGGGAAATACGCCCAGTGCATCACGCGCCGGCTCACGTCGGGCACGTCGCCTTGCTGCCGCAGCGCATCCAGCGTGCGCATGTCGCGCATGATCTGCCAGTCGTCGTCGGTCGGGTAGAGCGTCTGCCAGTAGGTCGTCTTGTCGGGATCGTCCTGATGCGCGTACTGAAGCGCATAGGCCGTCTGGTCGGCCAGCGAGTCGACGATCTCCGCGGCGGCCTCTTCGTCGAACGGTACGTAGAACAGAAAATCCCGGTTGCCGTCGACGGTGATGCTGCCGACCTGCACGCCGCCTTTCGCGGTGATCGCGGCGTCGAGCAGATCCTCGATCTTCGCGAGATCGGCGAATTCGTCGCCGGTCGGCAAACCTTCGGGCGACGGATGCGCAAAGGGGACGCGCACGCTGAGCAGCGACGTGCGCGGATCGCCTTCGGCGATTTCCGCGAAGCCGTGGTTGAAGCTGATGAAAGCCTGATGGTCGCCCATTCTGGCAGGGAAGGTTCCCCAGGCGTCGCTCATGTGTTTCTCCCGTACACGATTGTCTGTTGACGGTTGCAAAGCGTCCCAATGTATCATCGAAAATCGCGTCGGCCGGCGCAGCGCACATGATCGCAGGCCGTGCTGGCTGCGCAGGCGGGATCCGGGCCGTTCACAGTCGGCCGGATGCATGCGACGAGCCGCAAAAATTCAAAGGAGAGGCCGATGTCGACGTTTGCGGTGAATGGTGTCCGAATCGATCCGCTCAGCGCGCGCGTGACGCACGTGCGCTGGGCGGCCGTGAACCCGGCCGATCGCTCGTGGGCGTCGACGCCCAGCGAGGCTCCGGTGGCCGACGTGGCGCGCGCGCTCGCGTCCGGTAACGATGTCCGCGCGATCTTCTCGGCAACGGATGCCACCGCAACCGGGCCCAGGCTGAAACGCGTGCTGTATCGCGATGCATCGGAAGGCATCGAACTCGACATCGATGCCACGAGCGAGTCGCGCACGTTGCGCGATCTGCCGCAGATCTGACTGCGGGCCGGTATCCAGAACGCATCATGCGAGCGCGCTCATGACCCTGTCCAGATCCGCCATCGTCCCGCTGGCAGTCGCGCTGTGTCTGGCGCTTGCCGCCTGCCAGACCGCATCCGGGCCTGCGCCCGTGCAACCGTCACCCGAGACCGCGTCGGCGACCGTTCCTGCATCGTCTCCGCCGGCCGCGCCGATTCGCGGCATCGGCGTCGCGCCTCATCTGGCGGGGCAGAGCCATTGGGCCATGGGTCAATGCACGACCAACGGTACCGTCAAGGTATGCAACTGACCGGCGTCGGCGCCGTGGCGCGACGTCACGGCATTCCGGATCGTCGGCGTCGCCGGTAATCATTACATCGGCTACCAATTCTCCGCGCATTCGTCGCGCGTGAAGGTGCCGGGCGGGCGTGATGCTGCCGATCGCCGGGTTTGCCGATCTTCCGCTCGATGCGGTGGCCGAGTTGCTGGAGGTGTGCCGCCGTCGATTCGGCCAGCCGGGCGAGCCGGCCGATCGAACGGGCCGATGACGCCTGACGCGGCGTCCTGTGCTCCCGTCCGTCAAGCAAGCAAAAAAATCCTGGGCGCCGTGTCGATTTCCGTCGGCGTCGTTCGTCGTAGCATCGGAGGCGTGCGCATCGCGCGTCCGTCCCGATTTTCGATACGACAACCGACTGAAGGAGCGACACCATGCCCACATCCGTCAAGCCGATCCCGGAAGGGATGCGCACGCTGACCCCGCATCTGATCTGTGCGGGCGCCACCGCAGCGATCGATTTCTACAAGCGAGCATTCAATGCGACCGAACAGTTTCGCCTCGCGATGCCAGACGGCCGGCTCGCGCATGCGTGCCTCGCGATTGGCGATTCGACGCTGATGCTGGTGGATGAAATGCCCGAGCACGGTGCGCTGGGGCCGAAGGCGCTGAAAGGCACGCCGGTCTGCCTGCATCTGTACGTGCCGGACACCGATGCGGCGATCGCGAAGGCGGTCGCGGCCGGCGCGACCGTGACGATGCCGGCCGCCGACATGTTCTGGGGCGATCGTTACGGGCAGGTCGAGGATCCGTTCGGGCATCGCTGGTCGCTGGCGACGCATCAGCGCGATCTGACACCCGAGCAGATCGCGGACGCGATGGCCAGCGCGCCGCCCTGCGGCAGTTGAACCGACGTCTTGGCACGACCGCGGAGAAGCGGCCGCGCGGCGGTTTGATCCCGTCGCGCCTGCCGACTCGTCCGCGGTTACGCGCCGGCCGCCTTGTCGCGCTGCTTGTGCTCGTACATCCGGCGATCGGCTGATGCGAGCAGGTCCGCGACGGTGAGATGGCGTGCGGGATCGTACGCAACGTGCCCGACGCTGAAGCGGATCGCGTAGCCGCGTGCGTCGGCTGCGTTGCGCTGCGCGAGCGCTTGCGTCACGCGTTCGACGGGCTCGGTGACATCAGCCGGATCGGTGGCGCTCAACAGCACGACGAACTCGTCGCCGCCGAGCCGGGCGATGACGTCGCTGTCGCGCAGCGCGCCCGTCAACGTGTCGGCGAACGCCTTGAGCGCGCGATCGCCTTCGGCGTGGCCGAAGCGGTCGTTGATCGCCTTGAAACCATTCAGGTCGAAGAACAGCAGCACGGCGTGACGGCCGACGCGATCGCACAGGCGCAGCACGTGGCGGGCGAGAATCTCGAAGCCGCGCCGGTTCGTGAGCTGCGTGAGCTCGTCGGTCGTCGCGAAATGCAGCGCGGCGATCTCGCGCTCGGTCATGTGGGCGAGATCGCCGAGGAGGGCGAGTTCGTCGGGTTCGAGCGAGCGGGGCCGCGTATCGATCAGGCACAGCGTGCCGATGGGCGCGCCGTTCGGTGCGGTGAGCGGCCGGCCGGCGTAGAAGCGGATGCCGGGCGCGCCGGTGACGAGCGGGTTGTCGTGGAAGCGATCGTCGTTCAGTGCATCCTGGATCACCATCGTATCGCCCGCGAGCAGCGCGTGCGCGCAGAACGACACGTCGCGCGGCGTCTGCGTGGCGTCGAGGCCCGCACGACTCTTGAACCACTGGCGATTCTCGTCGACGAGACTGACGAGGGCGATCGGGACATCGAACAGTCGTCGCGCGAGGCGCGTCAGACGATCGAAGCGCTCTTCGGGCGGGGTATCGAGGATCGAGAGCGAATGAAGCGTATCGAGCCGGGTCGCCTCGTCGGCCGGTTTCGGTGCGATTTGCATGGGCCTTGTCTCTTGTCCCGGCCGTCGGGCCGGTCATGGGTCGTCCGTCGAACAGTATCGCGCATTCCGCGATGCATCGCCGCGCTGCAAACCGTGGCGGTGGCGATCGGGTTCGTGAGGCGCAGGGAAGATGCGGCAAGAAGCGGGTGTCATCGGCCCGTGTTGCGTCGCGATGCGCGATCGGACCGGCGATACCTCAAGCTTGCGCGTCGCGCTGCCGTAAACAGGACGAGTCCAATCGTTCGTCATCTCCCATCGCACACCATGGTTCGAATTCTGTACGCGGGCTATCTCGCGTTTGCACTGTATCTCCTTTACCCGTTGGTGCAGAACACGCTGACGTTCAGTACCGATTGCGTGCGCAGTGCGCTGCCGATGGGCGACCATGGTCTCGCGGCGAATTCGGCAAGCAGTGCGGACGGGCACGCGAATCGCTGTGTGCCGGGCGCGCACGTCGGCATCGCGACCAGGCGGGGTGCCTGACATCCTTCGAACGCGGCGGTGTCGCGCGTGACGGGCGTTTCGCGAGGCGGCAGGCTGGCCATTGGGCCGAATTGAACATCGCGCCGCGCTCGCCGATCATCCGCAATACGGTAGCGTGCATGCGAGCGGTCGAGCGTCGGGCGAACGCGCGTGTCGTGCGTCAGTAGCTGGAGCGGTACGGCGTGCCCTGGTCGAAGCGGCTTTGCCAGTGCGTGAGGTAGCGCGATGCGAGTTGCGGATTGTTCCAGACCACGACGACGTTCTCGGAATTGCGGCTGGCCGCCGACGCGCTGTAGTTGAACGACCCCGTTTCGACGTGCTCGGCGTCGATCACGAGGTACTTGTCGTGATGGATCGCATAGGCGTCGATCGTGCGCGTCGGGATGCCCGCGTTGACGAGCAGGTTCAGTGCCTGCTTGCTGCTCTTCGCGCGATTGCCCTTGTCGTCGACCACCACCGCGACGTTGACGCCGCGGCGCTTGGCGGCAAGCAGCGCGCGCGTGACGGGCGGCGACGTGAACGAGTAGGCGGCGACCCGGATCGAGCTGCGCGCCGCCCCGATCGCTTTCAGCACGAGCGCCTCGGCGCCGCCGTCGGGCGAGAAGGCCGATTCGACGACCTGGGTCGCGGGGGCTTCGTGAGTGGGGGCCGGCAGCCATCGCGACACGAGATCGATCGCTTGCTGGAGCAGCGATTCGCTTTGTGTCTTGCCGAAGGCGGCGAAGGGTGTGGCGAGCAGGGAAGCGGCGAGACAGGCGGCAGCGAGGCGATTGCGCGACAACATCTTGGACAGCGAATAATTTCGAGACAGCGGGCCGAGAGTGTAACGCACGCGTGGCGGCCCGGTCACGTGCGGATGCGAAGCGATGGTCCGCGCGATGATCGGCAGGGGTGGAGAGGGTGATGCGAAGTTGCGTTGCGCAGTCCGTGCGTGCGCGCGGGGCGATCAATTAACGGATACGGAACAGGGCTGGCGATGGCATGCGATTGCGCTTGCCGTTGCCGCTCACTCGCGTGCGAGCAACGCGCGCCCGCTCGGTCGGGCCCGGACGCCTTGCAGCCTGTGGTCCAAGCGTATGTCCGGCGGACGCATCAATCAGACAGGCATCCGCGCACGCAGCGGATCGTCAATCCCCGGCTGCAGGCGCCTCAGCCCCGTCGGACGCGATCCATCCGGGTCCGGGCTCGGGCTGCACGTCACGCGCGTCGAGCGGTTCGCCGCAGGCCGAGCATACGGTCACCGCGTGCATCAGCTGGCCGCAGGTCCGGTGACGCAGTTGCACCGGCGGCCCCTGGCCGTCGTCCTTCCAGCGATCGCCCCACGCCATCAGCGCGAGCAGGGCCGGGTAGAGGTCGAGGCCCTTGTCCGTCAGCCGGTATTCGAAGCGCGGCGGGCGTTCCTGATACGCGCGCTTGACGAGCACGCCTTCGTCGACGAGCCGCGCGAGCCGTTCGGCCAGCACGTGGCGCGTCAGGCCGAGCTGCGCCTGAAACGCATCGAAGCGGCGGCAGCCGAGGAATGCGTTGCGGAGGATCAGCATGGTCCAGCGGTCGCCGAGCACGGCGAGCGTGCGCGCGACCGAACAGTTCAGCGTGCCGATGTCATCCCATTTCATCGTCGAGTCTCTTGCCCCATGCGGCGGTCTTGCGGCGGTTCAGCGAAATAGCGGGTTCGATTATAGAACCCGCGTTCGGTGGCAACGGGCGCAGTCGCGTTGACAACCGCCGGCATCGTTGACAATAATGAGTTCCAATTTAGAACTTACTCGCGCGGCGACGCGCTTTCAACCCGGAGACAACCCGATGAATCCGCTTTCCCTGTCTGGCCTCGATCTGCTGCGTGCCGCCGTGTCGGGCGACGCGCCCCTTGCGTCGATTTCGGAGACGATTCCGATGCGTCCGCTCGACGTCGAGCTCGGTTACGTGAAGTTTTCGGCGCGGGCGGACGGCCGGCACCTGAACCCGCTGGGCGGCGTGCACGGCGGGTTCGCCGCGACGGTGCTCGATTCGGTCACCGGGTGCGCGGTGCATTCGATGCTCGATGCGGGCGTCGGTTACGGCACCGTCGATCTGCATGTGAAGATGCTGCGGCCGGTGCCGCGCGACGTCGACCTGATCGCGGAAGGGCGCGTGATTCACCTGTCGCGTTCGCTGGGCGTCGCGGAGGGCACGCTGAAGACGCCGGACGACAAGATCGTCGCGCATGCATCGGCGACCTGCTTCATCCAGCGGCCGCAGTGACGGAAGGCGGCGACGCGCCCGTCCAGGCGGCGCGCGAAGCGCATGGGGCAGCACCGAAGGCCGCTTGTAAGCGTGTGCGGGGCCCATCTGAAGCACGCGCTTCAATGTGATAGCGTTCCTGCTTTCCACCGACGCGACAGGAACAGCATGGAATACCGCACACTCGGCGATTCGGGCATCGAGGTCAGCCTGATCGGTCTCGGCACGATGACGTGGGGCGAGCAGAATTCGGAGCGCGACGCGCACGAGCAGATCGACTACGCGCTCGGGCAGGGCGTGACGCTGATCGACGCCGCGGAGATGTATCCGGTGCCGCCGAAGCCCGACACGCAGGGCCGCACCGAGCAATACATCGGCACCTGGATCGCGCAGCATCGCGCGCAGCGCGACCGTATCGTGGTCGCGACGAAGATCGCCGGGCCGGCGCGGCAGCCGCACAATCCGCGCCATATTCGCGGCGAGGGCAACCAGTTCGACCGCAAGAACCTGACCGAAGCGCTCGACGGCAGCCTCAAGCGCCTGCAGACCGACTACGTCGATCTCTACCAGCTGCATTGGCCCGATCGCAGCACGACCACGTTCGGCCGTCCCGCGTATCCGTGGGTCGACGACGCGTACACGGTGCCGATCGAGGAAACGCTCGGCGTGCTCGCGGAATTCGTGAAGGCCGGCAAGGTGCGCGCGATCGGCGTGTCGAACGAAACGCCGTGGGGTGTCGCGCAGTTCCTGCGCGCGGCCGAGCGGCTCGGGTTGCCGCGCATCGCGAGCATCCAGAATCCGTACAGCCTGCTGAACCGCACGTTCGAGAACGGGCTGTCGGAATTCACGCATCGCGACGGCGTCGGCCTGCTCGCGTATTCGCCGCTCGCGTTCGGCTGGCTGTCCGGCAAGTACGAGAACGGCGCGCGTCCGGCCGGCGCGCGCATCACGCTGTTCGAGCGTTTCCAGCGCTACAGCAAGCCGCAGGCCGTCGAGGCGACGTCGCGTTACGTCGCGCTCGCGCAGCGTCACGGGTTGTCGCCCGCGCAACTGGCGCTCGCGTTCGTCAACAGCCGTCCGTTCGTGCGCAGCAACCTGGTCGGCGCGACGTCGCTCGAGCAGTTGAAGGAAAACATCGGCAGCATCGACGTGACGCTGTCCGACGAGATCCTCGCCGAGATCGACGCATTGCGCGAACGGCAGCCGAACCCGGCGCCGTAAACGGCGCGCGGCCCGCGCGACAGCGATGCCGCGGCGGGCCGCGTCGGCGGCGCACCGCTGCGCCGTCGTTTTCCGCGTCAGCGCATCTTCAGCCGGGTGCGCGCGACGAACAGCGCGGCGAGGCTCAGCAGCGCGCATCCCATCAGATAGAGCGCCGGCGACAGCCGGTTGCCGGTCGTGCTGATCAGCCAGGTGATGACGAACGGCGCGAAGCCGCCGAACAGCGTGACGCCGGTGTTGTAGCTGACCGCGAGGCCGGTGGCACGCGTCTGCGCCGGGAACAGTTCGGCCATCAGCGCCGGCAGCGCGCCGCAGTACATCGCCTTCAGCGCGCCGATCCAGACGAGTGCGGCGAGCATCGTCGCGAACGACGCGTGGCGCGTGAGCCACGCGAACGTCGGCCATACGGTGACGAGCATCAGCACGGCCGCGACCGCCATCATGCGGATCCGCCCGGTGCGGTCGGACAGATGGCCGACGACCGGCGTGACGAGCGTCAGCACGAAGCCCGTCGCGAGCGTCGCCGCGAAGCCGGTCGACGCAGGCAGTCCGAGCTGCTTGATCGCGTAGGTCGGCATGTACAGGATCATGTAGTTGATCGCGGTCGAGATCACCAGCGCGCCGACCGACAGCAGCAGCCGCAGCTTCTGGTCCGCGAATAGTTCGCGCACCGGCGCTTCGGAGCGCGCCTGCGTCTTGAACTCGACGCCTTCGTCGACGTAGCGGCGGATGTACAGCCCGACCGGGCCGATCGCGAGGCCGAACAGGAACGGCACGCGCCAGCCCCAGCTTTCGAGTTGCGCGGAGGTCAGCGTGGCCGTCAGCAGCGCGCCGAAGCCCGACGCGAGCAGCGTCGCGAGGCCCTGGCTCGCGAACTGCCAGCTCGACATGAAGCCGCGCCGCTGCGGCGCGTGCTCGACGAGAAACGCGGTCGAACTCGCGAATTCGCCGCCGGCGGAAAAGCCCTGCATCAGCCGCGACAGCATGATCCCGAGCGGCGCGAGAATGCCGATCGATGCATAGGTCGGCATCAGCGCGATCAGCAGCGTGCCGGCCATCATCATCGCGATCGACAGCAGCAGCGACGCCTTGCGGCCCGCGCGGTCCGCGTACGCGCCGAGCACGAAGCCGCCGATCGGCCGGATCAGATAGGACAGCCCGAACGTGCCGAGCGTCAGCATCAGCGACGTCGCTTCGCTCGTGGCGGGGAAGAACAGCTTGGCGATCGTCACCGCGAAGAAGCCGTAGACGATCAGGTCGAACCATTCGAGTGCGTTGCCGATCGACGCCGCGAAGATGATGCGCCGGATCTTCGCGGCGCTGGGGCGCGCGGCGTCCTGCGAGGTCAGGGTGGTCGTATTCATCGTGTGTGCAGGTCCCGTGAAAGGGGCGAAGCGCGTTACAGGGCGGCGCCGGCCGCGGCGGATGCCGCGCGGCGAACGGGCGGCGCGTCGTCGCCGAGATCCCAGAAGAGGCCGGCCATCATCTGCAGCCCCTCGCTGACGACGCTCGCGAGCAGATGCTCGTCGGGCGCGTGCTGCGAGCACGCCGGGTACGAGTGCGGCACCCACAGCGTCGGCAGCCCGAGCGTGTCCGCAAACACGTCGTTCGGCAGCGTGCCGCCCAGATTCGGCAGGATCGCGGGCTTCTTGCCGGTCGTGCGCGCGAGCGACGCGACGGCCCAGCGCACCCACGGATCGTCCGGCGGCACGCGTGTCGCCGGTGCGCCGCGTTCGACGTCGATCTCGACGTCGGCGAAGCCGTGCGCATCGAGGTGCGCGCGCAAGTGCGCATGCAGCGCCTTCCAGTCGGTGCCGACGACGAAGCGCAACTGGCAGTGCGCATACGCGGCGGGCGGGATCGCGTTGACGGGATGCTCCGGATTGCCGGCCTTGAACGCGAGGATTTCGAACGTGTTCCAGCCGAACACGCGTTCGGCCGCGGACAGGCCGGGCTCGCCCCAATCGGTGTCGAGCGCCGGGTCGCCGGGGCCGCCGCCGACCGCAAGATCCGCGAGTGCGTCGCGCACGGCGGCCGGGATCGGCGGCGGGCGCAGCCCCGCGACGCGAATCGCGCCGCGCGCGTCGACGAGGCACGCGAGCGCATGCGCGAGCACGATCGCCGGGTTGCGCAGCAGTCCGCCCCAGTTGCCGGAGTGATGCGCACCGTCGCGGGCGCGCAGGCTCAGCGTGAAGTTGACCGAGCCGCGCGAGCCGAGGAATACCGTCGGGCGCGCGGCGGCGATGCGCGGGCCGTCGGAGGCGATCAGCACGTCGGCCGCGAGCGCGTCGCGCTCCTGGCGGCACAGCGCGTCGAGGCCCGGCGACCCGGTTTCCTCGCCCATCTCGATCAGCAGCTTCGCGTTGAAGCCGAGCCGGCCGCCGCGCGCGTCGAGCACGCTCGCCAGCGCGGCCAGGTTGATCGTGTGCTGGCCCTTGTTGTCGGCGCTGCCGCGGCCGTACCAGCGGTCGCCGTCGGCCGTGAGCGTCCACGGCGACAGCGGCGTGCGCCACTGCGCGTCGTAGCCGCGCACGACATCGCCGTGGCCGTAGATCAGCACGGTCGGCAGCGCGTCGTCTTCGTGGCGCGACGCGAGCAGGAACGGGCCGCCGCCGTCGACGGGGTTGTCGACCATCCGCGACGTGAAACCGAGGCGGGCGGCCTCGGGCGCGATCTCGTCGGTCAGATAGGCGCGCAGCGCGGCGTCGTTGCCGCTTTCCTGGCTTTCGGTGCGCAGGCCGACGCGGCGGCTCAGGGTTGCGAAGAACGCACCGGATTCGAACTGGTTCAGCGCGTGCTGGATGGCGGCGGTACGGCTCAAAGCGTGTCTCCCGTGTGGTTCCGCTGCGCGCGGGCCGTGCACGCAACGTGAAGTGCGATCGATTCTAGAAAGCCCGGTTTTTTGTCACAATGATCGAATTTCGAACCTTTCTTTGCCGAAAAGGCAAAGCAGCGCGGCCGGATGCGGCGCGGAGACAGAACGATGGCGGCTTTTCTGCATGGGCTGGCGTTGCGGTATTTCGTCGAGGTGGCGCGTACCGGCTCGATCAGCGACGCGTCCGCGCGGCTGCACGTGGCCGTGTCGGCGATCAGCCGCCAGATCGCGAAGCTGGAGAGCGAGCTCGGCGCGCCGCTGTTCGAGCGGCGGCCGCGCGGGATGGCGCTGTCGGAGGCGGGCGAGCGGCTGCTGGCGTTCGCGCAGCGCAGCCTGCTGGAGGCCGAGCACGTGATGAAGGACATCGGCGGGCTCGACGCGCTGCACGGCAGCCTGCTGAAGATCGCATGCTCGGAAGGGTTCGCGATCGACTTCCTGCCCGGCGTGCTCGCGAGCTTCAAGGCGCGCCATCCGGGCGTCGATTTCACCGTGTGGGTCGTGTCGCCGGCGGATGCGACGCGGCGCGTGCGCGACGGCGACGCGGACATCGCGTTGACCTTCAGCCTCGCGCCGGAGAAGGGCGTGCGTGTCGACCACACGGAGCGCGCGCCCGTCTTTGCGCTGGTCCGGCACGATCATCCGCTTGCGGCGCGCGACGCGGTGTCGCTCGCCGATGTCGCGCGCCACGCGCACGTGCTGCCCGAGGCCGGCACGACGGTGCGCCAGCTGATCGACATCGCGTGCGCGCTCGACGGGCTGCTGCTCGAGCCCGAACTGACGAGCAACAATACCGCGGCGATGTACGGCTACGCACGGCGCACGGGCGCGGTGATGTTCACGGGGCTGCTGTCGGTGCGCGATCGCTCCGATGCGGACGGCTTCGTCGTCGTGCCCGTGACGAACCCGCAACTGCGCGAACGCAGCATCCAGGTACAGACGATGGCGGGGCGCGATCTGCCCGCGTCGGTGCGTGCATTTCGCGACCACCTGATCGACGCGATGCAGGCCGCCTCGCCGCCGCCGACTACCGCGCGCGGCCCGGGACGCCGGCCCGTGAGATAATCGTCAATCCGCCTTCCGTGCCCATGCGGCTCCACGAGCCGCATCGCCCCTGTTCGACGCCAAATTGAAGAACCTGATTGTCACCCTCGATCGCGCCGGCGAGTTCGACGAGATCATCGACGTGCGCACGCCGCTCGAGTTCGCCGAGGACCATATTCCCGGCGCGCTGAACGCGCCCGTGCTCAGCAACGAAGAGCGCGTGCTTGTCGGCACGATGTACCGCCAGGTGTCGCCGTACGAGGCGACGCGCGTCGGCGCGGCGATCGTCGCGCGCAACATCGCGCGCCATCTCGACACGACCTTCGCCGACCGGCCGCGCAACTGGCGGCCGCTGATCTACTGCTGGCGCGGCGGCAAGCGCTCGGGTTCGATGACGACCTGGTTCAACCTGATCGGCTGGAAGGCGCGCCAGCTCGACGGCGGCTACAAGGCGTACCGCCAGTCGGTGTGCGCGACCCTCGCGTCGCTGCCGACGCGCTTTCGCTACATCGCGCTGGTCGGCCATACGGGGTGCGGCAAGACGCGCCTGCTGAACGCGCTGCGCGACGTCGGCGCGCAGACGCTCGACCTGGAAGCGCTCGCGTGCCATCGCGGTTCGCTGCTCGGCGCGCTACCGGGCAAGCCGCAGCCGGCGCAGAAGGGGTTCGATTCGGGGCTCGTCGAGACGCTCGGGCGTTTCGACCCTCAATGGCCGGTGTTCGTCGAGTCGGAAAGCCGCCGGATCGGGCTCGTGCAGTTGCCGATCGCGCTGATCGAAGCGTTTCATGCGGGGCCGTGGGTGCAGGTCGAAGCGGCCCACGACGAGCGGATCGCGTTCCTGCTGGACGATTACGCGCACCTGTTCGACGAACCGGACGCGTTCAAGGCGCAGCTTCATCGGCTGATCGGCCTGCACAGCCGCGAAGAGGTGACGCGCTGGAAGGGGCTGATCGATGCCGGCGCGCGGGCCGATTTGTTCACCGAGCTGATCGACAAGCATTACGATCCCGCCTACGCGCGCACTTACCGTGCGACGTACGACAAGCCGAACCGGGCGCTGACGTTCACGTTCCGGCCCAACGCGGCCGACGTGCGCGATCAGGCGCGCATGCTGCTGGCCGAACTCGCGCGCGCCGGGTTGCCGGCATCGGCCGCGCTTGCTGGCGGCGCGACATCCGAAACCGACAAAGACCAATCGACGATCACCACACGATGACGACCACACGCACCCAACCCAGTCC